>NZ_JBITFQ010000003.1:0-462444 GCF_044456225.1 Streptomyces sp. NPDC050988
GGGGGGGGGGGGGGGGGGGGGGGGGGGGGGGGGGGGGGGGGGGGGGGGGGGGGGGGGGGGGGGGGGGGGGGGGGGGGGCCGGCGCGCCCCCCCCCCCCCCCCCCCGGCCGCCCTCGCCGGCGCGGGATCAGCGACGACAGCGTTCCGCACCGTGGGCATGAACTTCCCTACGACAAGGGCGAGTTCAGCCGCGAAGAGCATCAGCATACGTAACGTCCGATCGATATCGCGAACACGGCCCTCTTGATGTGGTCACGCCCCCCAGGCCATATTGGTCCGGACCATTCCCGTCGAGGGAGGGCAGGGCTGTGCGACGCGTACTCCTGCGAGCCGCGGTGGTCTGCGGCGCGTTGCTCATGGTGGTGTCCTGCGGCTGGGGCGGTGAGGGCCCGGCCGCCGACCGGCCGCCCGCGGCCCCGGCGGGCGTCACCGCGGCGGCGGGCAGTTCCACCAGCGTGCACGTCATGTGGAACCGGGCCTCCGGGAAACCCGAGGTCGCCCACTACGAGGTGTATCGCGGCACCACGATGGTGAAGGAAGTACCGGGTTCGGACCACATGGTCGACATCACCAGGCTCAAGCCGTCGACCGCGTATGCCTTCTCCGTACGGGCGCGGGACGCCGACGGACGGCTCGGACCCCCCAGCGAGCGGGTGCGGGCCACCACTCCGGCCGCGACCGCCGCCGACGGACGGGCCCCGAGCACCCCCGAGCGCCCCCGCGGCAAGGCGGCCGGGAGCCGGGCCGCCCAGTTGTCCTGGGACAGGTCCACGGACGACCGGGGTGTGGCCTCGTATGACATCTATCAGGGCGACTCGAAGATCCACAGTGTGGGCGGCGCACAGTCGGCGACCGTGGTCACAGGGCTGCGGCCGGGCACGCGGTACTCCTTCACGGTCCGGGCGCGGGACGCGGCGGACAACGTCTCGCCCGCGAGCGCGGCGGTACGTATCACGACTCCCGCCGGCTCAGGGGACGGGAGGGGCACCGGCCTGGCACCGACCGGCTTCCGGGCCTCGACGCATCGCACCGACGGGGCGTACTACCTCGACCTCTCCTGGATTCCGCCCGACGCCGACACGATCGACGGGGTGATCACCGAGTACCAGATCCAGCTCGACCGGCAGCCCGCCACCTCGCTCGTCTGGGGCGGGACCGCACCCCGCGACAAGGCGACGTACAGCTTCTACGTGGGGCGCGAGGCCGGGGTCACCCAGCGGGTGCGGATCAGGGCGAAGCTGCCCGACGGGACATGGAGCGGCTTCTCGGCGGAACGGACGGTGACGACGGGAGCGGCGCGGCCGTAGGGCGGAGCGACGGAACGCGGTACGGCGGGGGCGGCAGGCGCCCGCACGTGGTCCGTCCATAGACAGGGCCTAGGATTCTCCGTATGCCCCATAGGGAGTCCAATGGCACCGCCGCGTCCGCCGCCCCGCTCGATCTCTCGCTGCTGCGGACCTTCCTCGCCGTGCACCGGGCGGGTTCGTTCACGGCGGCGGCGCGGCTGCTGGGGCTGTCGCAGCCGACGGTGACCACGCAGATCCGGTCCCTGGAGGACCAGTTGGGGCGCGAGCTGTTCGAGCGGCGGCCGCGCGGCGTGGTGTCGACCTCGGTCGCGGACGAGCTGGCCGCGCGGGTCGCGGCGCCGCTGGACGCGCTCGCGACGGTCACGGACCGCGGCGGGTTCGGCGCGGACGTGGTGCCGGAACCGGTCCATGTGGCGGGTCCGGCGGAGCTGCTGTGCACCCGGGTGCTGCCCGCTCTGGCCCCGCTGACCGGGCAGGGGGTGCGGCTGCGGGTCACCACCGGGCTGACCGACGGTCTGCTGGAGGGGCTGCGCGGCGGCCGCTTCGACCTGGCGATCGCCACGTCACGGCCGCGCGGCCGCGCCCTGAGCGCGGTGCCGCTGGCGGACGAGGAGTTCGTCCTCGTGGCCGCGCCCGCGTGGGCCGAGCGGATCGGCCGGGACCGGGTCGCCGCCGAGGGGCCCGCCGTGCTGCACGCGGCGCCGCTGATCTCGTACGCCGAGGATCTGCCCATCGCGCGGCGCTACTGGCGGCACGTCTTCGGCGTACGGCTGACCGGTCGGGCGGCGCTCACGGTGCCGGATCTGCGTGGCGTCCTCGCGGCGGTGGTGGCGGGCGCCGGGATCTCGGTGCTCCCCCGCTATCTGTGCCTCGACGAGCTGGCCTCCGGCGCGCTGGTCACCCTGCTGGACCCGGAGGACCCGCCGATCAACACCGCGTATCTGGTGCGGCGCCCGGGGGTGTCGGACAGCCCGCATGTCGCGCTCGTCGGGGAACGGATCCTGGCGGCCGGCCGGACCTGGTGACGGCCCGCGGAAAGTAGTGGGCAACCCAGGGGCAGGCCACCGGCGGTCGGCCGGACGAAGGAATTCGTCACCTGCCCGGTCCCGGCCCGCATGCGGAACCGGTGATCCTCGCATTGGCTCGGTCCGAAGGCGCACGGACGTTCCCAACCCTCGGCGGCGCATGGGATGTACCGCCAACCGTGCTGTCGGAGGGCAGTTCTATGCGTATGACCCAGATGCTCGTCCGCTCCGGTCTGACCGTGGCGGCCGCCGCCGCGCTGCCGCTGACCCTCACCGCCACGGAGGCCGTCGCGGTGAACACGGCCATCAATGTGACCACCAGCGGCACGACGGTGCAGGTGACCACCAGCGACTGCGCCACCAGGTCCAACGGCTCCATGGGGAACGCCTCACTGCTCTCCAGCGGTCAGGCCAACTTCGCACAGGGGCGCCAGGCGACCCTGTCCGGGACCAGCACCAGCCAGGCCGCGGCCTGGTCCAACGTCACCACCGGCACGTACACCGTCATCGTGGTCTGCGCCGACGGCACCACGGCGGGCACCCAGTCCGTCACCGTCTCCCCCGTCTCCAGCCCCACGATCTCCGCGACGGCGACGACCACCCCGACGTCTTCGGCGTCACCTTCGCGCGGGGTCATGGGCGGGATGGGCGGCGGTACGAAGGACTACGGCGCCGCCACCTACGCGGCGGGCGGTGTCCTGGTGGTGGCGGGTGTCGGGGCCACGGTCTGGGTCCTGCGCCGACGCTCCAAGCCGCACCGGCTGTGAGGAGGGCGGCGGCCCGGAATCCGGGTCTCGACGGCCGGAACCCCGGTCTCGACGAGGAGGCCGGGCCGCCGCCGACCACCGAATACCCGGACCGTCAGGACGCCGGGTCCTGCGCGGGAAGCCGATCGAACTCCTCCAGCGCGTGTGTCAGCCAGCCCGTCCAGAAGGTCTCCAGGTCGATCCCGGCCCGCAGGACGAGGTGCTGAAGGCGGTCCTGCGGCGCGTCCTTGCCGGGCGGGAAGTCCCGCTCCTGGATCTCCTCGTACTCCGCCAACTGCCGCTGGTGCAGGTCGAGATGGCGCCGCAGGTCCGCCTCGATGCCCTCCGTGCCGACCACCGCCGCGGCGCGCAGCCGCAGCAGCATCGTGTCGCGCAGCGGCTTCGGGTCCTGGGACGCGGCGGTCCACCTGGCCAGTTCGGCGCGGCCCGCGGGCAGGACCTCGTACCGCTTCTTCTGTCCTCGGGCCGGCTGTTGCGTCGGGAGGGCCCTGATGTGTCCCTCGGCCTCCAGTTTTCCCAGCTCGCGATAGATCTGCTGATGCGTCGCCGACCAGAAGTAGCCGATCGACCTGTCGAAGCGACGGGTCAGCTCAAGCCCCGAGGACGGCTTCTCGAGCAGGGCGGTGAGGATCGCGTGCGGGAGTGACATGGAGTCATCCTAGGGACGGTCCGTACGGTCCCTACAGCGCCGCCGCCAGCTCCGTGCCCTGCTTGATGGCCCGCTTGGCGTCCAGTTCGGCCGCCACGTCGGCGCCGCCGATGAGGTGCACGCTGCGGCCGTCGGCGCGCAGTGCCTCGTACAGGTCGCGGCGCGGTTCCTGTCCCGTGCAGAGCACGATCGTGTCGACGGGAAGGACGGAGGCCCGACCGTCGACGGTGACGTGCAGGCCGGCGTCGTCGATGCGGTCGTACTGGACGCCCGGGACCATGGTGACGCCGCGGTGCTTCAGCTCGGTGCGGTGGATCCAGCCGGTGGTCTTGCCGAGGCCTCCGCCGACCTTGGACGTCTTGCGCTGCAGGAGGTGGACGGTCCGCGGCGGGGCGGGCCGCTCGGGGGTGCCGAGGCCGCCGGGCGCGCGGTAGTCCATGTCGACGCCCCAGTGCCGGAAGTACGTGGCCGGGTCCTCGCTCGCCTTGTCGCCGCCGTCGCTCAGGTACTCGGCGACGTCGAAGCCGATGCCGCCGGCGCCGAGAATCGCGACCCGGTCACCGACGGGCGCGCCGTCGCGCAGCACGTCGAGGTAGCCGACGACGCTGGGGTGGTCGACGCCCGGGATCTCGGGTGTGCGCGGGCTGACTCCCGTGGCGACGACGACCTCGTCGTACGCGGAGACGTCCTCGGCGGTGACGGGGGTGTTCAACCGCACGTCCACGCCGTGCAGTTCGAGCTGCGTACGGAAGTAGCGGATCGTCTCGTCGAACTCCTGCTTGCCGGGGACCCGTCGGGCCACGTTGAGCTGGCCGCCGATCTCGTGCGCGGCGTCGTAGAGGGTGACGTCGTGGCCGCGTTCGGCGGCGCTGACCGCGCAGGCGAGTCCGGCCGGGCCCGCACCGACCACGGCAACCTGCTTGCTCCGCCTGGTCGGTGAGAGGACCAGCTCCGTCTCGTGGCAGGCCCGCGGGTTCACCAGACATGACGTGATCTTGCCGCTGAACGTGTGGTCGAGGCAGGCCTGGTTGCAGCCGATGCAGGTGTTGATGGCCTCGGGGCGCCCCGCTTCCGCCTTGGCCACGAAGTCCGGGTCGGCGAGCATCGGGCGGGCCAGCGACACCATGTCGGCGTGGCCCTCGGCGAGCAACTGCTCTGCCAGGTCAGGGGTGTTGATGCGGTTCGTCGTCACGAGCGGGATCGACACGGCACCCATGACCTTCTTGGTCACCCAGGCGTACGCGCCCCGCGGCACCGAGGTCGCGATGGTCGGGATCCGGGCCTCGTGCCAGCCGATACCGGTGTTGATGATGGTCGCCCCGGCCGCCTCGACGGCCTTGGCGAGCGTGATCACCTCGTCGAAGGACGATCCGCCAGGGACCAGGTCCAGCATCGACAGCCGGTAGATGATGATGAAGTCCTCGCCGACCGCCTCCCGCACCCGGCGGACGATCTCGACGGGGAACCTCATGCGGTTCTCGTACGAACCGCCCCAGCGGTCTTCGCGTTTGTTGGTCTGCGCGGCGATGAACTCGTTGATGAGGTAGCCCTCGGAGCCCATGATCTCGACTCCGTCGTAGCCGGCCTGCCGTGCGAGGCGGGCGGCCCTGGCGTAGTCGTCGATGGTCCGCTCGACCTCGTCGTCGGTGAGCGCGTGCGGCGGGTACGGGCTGATCGGCGCCTGGAGCGCGCTGGGGGCGACCAGGTCCTGGTGGTAGGCGTACCGCCCGAAGTGGAGGATCTGCATCGCGATCCTCCCGCCCTCGCGGTGCACCGCGGCGGTGATCCCGCTGTGCTGCTCGGCCTCCGCCTCGGTGGTGAGCTTGGCGCCGCCCTCGTACGGGCGGCCCGCCTCGTTGGGGGCGATGCCGCCGGTGACGATGAGGCCGACACCGCCGCGCGCCCGGGCCGCGTAGAACTCCGCCATACGCTCGAAGCCCCGCTCGGCCTCTTCCAGGCCGACGTGCATGGAGCCCATGAGCACACGGTTCGCCAACGTGGTGAAGCCCAGGTCGAGCGGGTTCAGCAGATGCGGGTAACGGCTCATGGGCCCCTCCGTACGCGGTGTCGTCATGTCTTTGTAGACGACGGAGGGGCCCTTTTGCAACTAGTTGCACAATCGCGACCCGAAGGGGCGCGGGGAACTGCGCGACCGGCCACAACGAACCCGCAGGTTCAGTCCCGCCCCCTGCGGAGCTGCTTCACGCCGATCACGACATTCGCGTAGAGCTCCTCCGAAACCTCCAGCCTCGCCATCAGCCCAGCACCGGCAAGGATCTCGACAGCCGGCCCGGCCTGGCGCTCACTCGTCTCGACGAGAAGACTCCCCCCGGGCGCCAGCCACCCCGGCGCCTCGACGGCGACACGACGCAGGACATCGAGCCCGTCCCCACCCCCGTCGAGCGCCACAAGAGGTTCATGGTCACGGGCCTCGGGCGGCAGCAGCCCGACCTCGCCACTCGGAACGTACGGCACATTGGCGGCCAGAACGCCGATGCGACCACGGAGACCACGAGGCAACGCCTCGAAGAGATCTCCCTCATGAACATGCGCACCCGCGCCCACGTTCCGCCGAGCGCACCGCACCGCGGCGGGATCGACATCGGCGGCGTGCAGCTCGACACCGGGAAGCGCGGCGGCGAGCGCCGCGCCCACCGCACCCGAGCCGCAGCACAGGTCCACGACGACGGGGGCCTCGGGGGCGAGCGCGACGGCCTGCTCGACAAGGAACTCGGTGCGACGGCGGGGCACGAAGACACCGGGTTCCACGGCTATCCGCAGGCCCCTGAACTCGGCCCAGCCCAGGACGTGTTCGAGGGGCAGGCCCGCGACCCGGCGGTCCACCATCACGGCGAGTTCGGCGGGTGTACGAGCGGTGGAGAGGATCAGTCGCGCCTCGTCCTCGGCGAAGACACAGCCGGCGGAGCGGAGCGCGGTGACGACATGTGCGTAAGAAGGTGGCATGGAAGCCGAGAGCCTTTCGGGAAGCCGAAGGGCACCCTCCAGGTCACCTGATGAAGGTGAGGCCCTGAGGCGAGAGCACCCGAGCTGACACAGCGGTAATGGGGCTCACCTCCTCGGTCCGTTCGCGACTGGGGCGGTCCGCAGCCGGACGGCAACATTACACGGCACCGACTCCGGCCGGGTCCCGGTTCCGGACCCTCCCCGCCTCGCACCCCCGGGCACCTCTAGTTGCATTAGGCAACCACTTAGTTGTACGGTGCAACCAGAAGAGGAAGGATAAAACCGTGAACGCAGCCGACGTGTCCATCGAGACGATCCACCACGAGCTGACGGCCTTCGCCCGCCGCGCCCGGGCCTCGGCGGGACGTCTGCACCCCGAGCTGTCCCTGGTCTCGTACACGCTGCTCGGCCACCTGGAGGATGTCGGCGGCTGCCGGGCCACCGACCTGGCCGCGCACTACGCCCTGGACAAGTCCACGGTCAGCCGTCAGGTCTCGGCCCTCGAACGGGCCGGGCTGGTCGAGCGCCGCGCCGATCCGCAGGACCAGCGCGTCCAGGTGCTCCACCTCACCGCCGCCGGCACGGAGATCCTCACCCAGGTGACCGCGAGCCGCCGGGTGGCTTTTCGCGAGCGGCTCGCGGGCTGGCCCGAGGAGGACCTGGAGCGGTTCGCCGGGTATCTGCTGCGGTACAACGCGGCGGCGGGCGGAGTGACCTTCAAGACCTCGCCCCAGACCGACTGAGGCACGTCGGGCAGGCGAGCGCGCGGGCTGCCCGACGTGCCTCTCAGCTTGAGGCCGCGTCTTGAGGCCCTCAGCTTGAGGCCCGCGACTTGAGGGCCGCGTCTTGAGGGCCGCCACACCACCGACTTTCAAGCCCGCCGCGGCTCCACGCCCTCCCTCACCGCTAAGCGACCCCCGACGTCTCCCGGTCACCGAGAGGTTCGGGCACCCGCGCACCCACGAACCGCGTCCTGCGCCGCAGCCGGAAGCCCATCGCCTCATAGAGCCTGATGGCGGTGGTGTTCTCCGCGGCGGCGTGCAGGAACGGGGTCTCGCCCCGGGCGCGGATGCCGTGGGCGACCGCCAGGGTCAGCCGCGTCGCGAGGCCCTCGCCGCGGAAGTCCGGGTGGGTACAGACCGCGCTGATCTCGGTCCAGCCGGGTGGATGGAGCCGCTCCCCCGCCATTGCGATCAGGGTCCCGTTCCGACGGATTCCGAGATACGTGCCGAGTTCGACGGTCCGGGGCAGGAACGGGCCCGGTCTGGTGCGCTCGACCAGGTCCAGCATCTCCGGTACGTCGGCGGGACCGAGCCGGACGGCCTCCGGCTCGGGTGCGGCGGCCAGGCCGTCGTCCACGAGCTGTACGCCGTCCAGGCTGAACGTCACTTCCCAGCCGTCCGGGATGCCTCCGTCGAAGGCGGGCAGACCCATCTCCTCACCGGGGCCGACGAGCGCCGCGAGGTCGGCCCAGTCGCCGGCGTCCGGCTCGTCGGGCAGCGCCAGCCAGGGCGACACGTCGACGGGGTAGCGCAGCACGCGCCCGTGCCGCTCGGCGAAGTGGGCGTGCGGGCCGGTCAGCGAGCCGAGCGCGGGGTTGTCCAGCGGGTGACGCACCCCGCTCATACGGCGACCTCGATCACGACCTTGCCGCGTGTGTGGCCCTCCTCAACTGTACGCAGGGCCTCCCCGGCCCGTTCGAGGGGGAAGGTCCGCGTCACCAAGGGGTCCAGCTTGCCGTCGGCCACCAGCCGGACCACCTGGTCGAGCACCGCGGCGGTACGGGCCCGCGCGACGGGCGAGCCGCCGAGGCGCGCCACGATGTCCTTGCCGCCGGCCGTGATCAGCTTCGTCCGGTCCGCGACCAGCTCGGCCGCTGCTTCCAGGACCTCACCGCCGACCACGTCGTAGACGGCGTCCACGCCGTCGGGCGCCACGGCCCGTACGCCGCCGGCGAAGTCGGGGCCCGACGGCACATGCACGGCACCGAGCGACTCGACCAGGTCCTTCTTGCCCGCGCTCGCCACACCGATGACGTTCAGTCCCTCGGCGCGCGCGATCTGGAGCACCGAGGCGCCCACACCGCCTCCCGCGCCCGTGACCAGCAGGGTCGAGCCGGCCGGCAGGTCCAGCTGGCGGACTCCGTCGTACGCGGTCGCCGCGGCTACAGGCAGGGCCGCGGCGTCCGTGAAGGAGACACCGGCGGGCTTGTGGGCGGTGACCGCCACGGGGAGCAGTACGTACTGGGCGAACGCCCCGGCGACCGGGTTGCCGAAGACCTCGTCCCCGACCGCGAAGCCCGTGACGCCCTCGCCGACCTCCTCGACGACTCCGGCGGCCTCGTTGCCGAACACGGCGGGCACCGCGCGCGGTTGCTGGCCGGGGCGCTGGTAGCCGGTGCGCTGCTTGGAGTCGACGGGGTTCACGCCCGCCGCGCGTACGGCGACCAGCAGCTCGCCGGGACCGGGGCTCGGGCGGTCCTGGTCGACGAGGGCTTCGGTCTCGGGGCCGCCGTACTGGGTGAAGACGTACGCCTTGGGCATTGCTCCGTCACTCTCCTTCGCACCGGGGTGGGCACTAGCGGCAAGGTGGATCGCGGGGCTGCTATTCCCCGGCCGCCGGACTGTTCATGCGGCCGCAACGATCCAGGGCGGGGCTTTCCGATGGGCCCGGTACCGTGGAGAGCGTACGCAACGATCAAGGGCCGCCGTCCGGCAGGCCTGGAGGCACCTCCCGCATGAACGTCACCCGAGGCTTCACCGGGCGCCCGCGCGTCCGCAACGACGGGCTGCCGCCCGGCCAGTACGACACGGGCGACGACTGGCCCGTCCTGTCCGCGGAGGTCACACCGGACCTGTCGCCCGAGGAGTGGACGTTCACCGTCGACGGACTGGTCGCCGAACCGCGCACCTGGGCCTGGGACGAGGCGCACGCGCTGCCGCCGTCCGCGTACGAGGGTGACATCCACTGCGTGACGAGCTGGTCGAAGTTCGGGGTGCGCTTCGGGGGCGTGTCGCTCGACGCGTTCCTCGACACGGCCCGTCCGGCGCCGGAGGCCACGCACGTCGTCGCGTACTCGCACACCGGCTACACCGCGAACCTCCCCCTCGCGGACCTCACCGGTGGGCGCGCCTGGATCGTGTGGGAGTACGGGGACGGGCCGCTGCCCGCCGAGCACGGTGGCCCGGCGCGGCTGATCGTGCCGCATCTGTACTTCTGGAAGAGCGTCAAGTGGATCGCGGGCCTCCGGCTTCTCGACCACGACGAGCCGGGCTTCTGGGAGCAGAACGGCTACCACCACCGCGGCAACCCCTGGGAAGAGCAGCGCTACTCCGGTGACTGAGAACACCATGTCCGCCACGGACTCCACGTCGTCGGCCGGCTTCACGCCGCCGACGCGCTTCGCCGTGCCCGGCCGGATCTCCGTGAACAACCTCACGGCGGCCACCTGGCAGCGCGCCACGCTCACCGAGGTCCGCCGGGAGACCCCGCACGCGGCGACCTTCCGGTTCGCCGTGCCGGCCTGGGAGGGCCATCTGCCCGGGCAGCACCTGATGCTGCGGCTCCGGGCCGGGGACGGCTATGTCGCCCAGCGGCACTACTCGATCGCCTCGCCGCCCGACGACACCGGGCACATCGAGCTGACCCTCGACCATGTCGACGGCGGTGAGGTGTCCGGCTGGTTCCACACAGTCGCCGAACCCGGCGACGAGGTGGAGGTGCGCGGACCGCTCAGCGGCTTCTTCGCCTGGCCGGGCGACCGGCCCGCCCTGCTCGTAGGCGCTGGCTCCGGCGTCGTACCGCTGATGTCGATGGTCCGCCACCGTCGCGCGCGGGGGCTGTCGGTGCCGCTGCGGCTGCTGGTCTCGGCCCGCAGTCCCGAGGAGCTGATCTACGGGTCGGAGTACGGGGCCGAGACGACACCCGTGTTCACGCGCACCGCGCCGGAGGGTGTGCCCGTGGGACGTGTGTCGGCCGCACATGTGGCGGCGCTCCTGGCCGACCGGCCCGAAGGTGGGTGGGAGGCCTATGTGTGCGGTTCGAACGGCTTCGCCGAGCATGCCTCGCGGCTGCTGGTGGACGCCGGCCAGCCGGTGGACCGTATCCGGATCGAGCGCTTCGGCTGATCGACCCGGGTCGCGCCATCGGGCCCGGTCGCGCCATCGGGCCGGTCGCGTGATCGGTCCCAGGCGCGTGATCGGCCCGATTCGCACGGTCGGCGCGTGTCGTGCGGTCCGCCCGGGTCGTGTGATCGAGCGGTGGCGTGTGATCCCTCTCAGGGATGGGGCACGACGGCGACCGGGCACGTGGAGTGGTGGACCAGGGAGCGTGCCGCGCGGCCCAGGCCCGGGCCGGCCGAGGCGCGGCGGCCGATGACCAGCAGTCCCGCCCGGGCGGACGCCTGCAGCAGATGGTGCCCGGCGTGTCCGTGGGCGACACGCTCGGTGACCTCGGTCTCCGGGTACTTGTGACGCCACGGCTGCAGAGTCACCGCCAGGGAACGACACTTGGCGTCCTCCTGCTCAGCCGTGTCACCCGGCATCCGCCCGCCGTCGAGGTAACCCCGTCGTGGGGACCGCGTCCAGGCGTGCACGACGTGCAGCGGCGCCGAGCGGACATTGGCCGTGTCGAAGGCATGGCCGATGAGGTCGTCGGCGGGGTGGGCGAGGTCGAGACCGAGGACCACGGGCAGGTACGGGGCCCGGTCCGGCGGGGTGGTTCCGTCGACGAGCGCCCGCTCGTCCTCGGGGAGCTCGCCCGCGCGCACCAGCACCACGGGGCGTTCGGCCCGCGCGGCCACGGCGAGCGCGACCGAGCCGACCAGGAATCCGGCGAAGCCGCTGAAGCCCCGCGAGCCCAGGACCAGGGTCTCCGACTCCGCGGCGGCGGCGACCAGCGCCGGGACGGCTGGTGTTTCGGTGCGGCGGGCGATGATGTCCAACGCCGGGTGGCCGTAGGAGAGTTGGACGGCGGCCCGGTCGAGTGTGGTGCGGACGGGCGTGCCGCCCGGGAGCCATACGGGTGCGGCGGGTTCGTCTCCGGCGTGCAGCAGCCTCAGGGCGACCCCGCGTCGCTCGGCCTCGCGGGCCGCCCAGTCGGCGGCGTCGAGACTCGCGCGGGAGCCGTCGATGCCGACGGTGACGGTCCGGGTGTCCTTGTTCATGGCTCGTACCTTTCGAAGCTCATGCCTCCTGCCTTTCGCCCGCGCGTCTCGGGGTACCCCTCTCACGCGTCTCGCGGATGCCTTCGCGGTGATCGCCGCCCCGGTCGCACACGACTTCCCGGTCACACACACGACGCGGGTTCCACACCGGGCGCGGATCAGTCGTGCGCGGCTGGCGAAGACGCCCGACGGAGAGGACGGTGGAAGGTGGGCGGTGTACGCCGGTGAGCGTGTGACGAGAGGCGGTAACGGTCACGAGCGGTGCCGAGAGGCGAGAGCGGTCACGTGGTGAGGAGGCCGGGACATGCGGACGCGGATTCGGGGCTGGCGATGGCGGCGCAATCCGCTGCGGCGCCGCTCGGACGTGGTGGAGGCGTGGACCGCGCTGTGCGTCGCGGTCCTGCTGTGCGTCGGTGGCCCGCTGGCCGGGATCGCCGCGGGCTGGTGGGCGTACGACAGCGCGCGGACCAGGGCCGAGGAGCAGCGCGCCCAGCGGCACCGGGTGCCCGCCGAGGTCACCGAGCACGCGCCCGCCGCGATGCCGACCTCCGAGGGCGAAGCCCAGCCGACCTACCGGGTGACCGTCCGCTGGACCGAGCCGGGCGAGCCGCCGCGCACCGAAAAGGCCCGGGTACCCGCCGGCACCCGGAGCGGCGACCGCGCGTACATCTGGCTGGACGAGCGGGGCCGGGTCGTGCCCGCCCCCGCGGACGGCACCGCCGTGTGGCAGCACACGCTGTCGGCGGGCGCCTGCGGCACAGGCGTGTTCGCGGGCGGTGTCCTGGCCGGGTACGCCGTCGTACGACGGGTCGCCACGCGCCATCGCCTGGCCGAGTGGGAACGGGAGTGGGCGTACACGGGGCCCGAGTGGCGGCGGCACTGCACGTGAGCGGATCCGCCGGCGATCAGCCCTCGGCGGGCGTCAGCCGAGTCGCTGCATGCTCCGCGCGATGCGCCCGTGCGCCCGCAGCGCGTCACGCAGCCCAGGCAGCACCGGCTCGCCCCGGTCGACGAGGACGCGGCCGCCGACCACCGTGGTCCAGGCGCGGCCGGGCCCGCAGCGCAGCCAGGCCTCTACGGGGTCGCTCAGCGCGCCCGCGAGCGCGACCTCGTGCAGGTCCCAGACGACGAGGTCGGCGCAGGCGCCCGGCCGCAGGTGCCCCAACTCGTCGGCGCGGCCCAGGCATTGGGCGGAGCCACGGGTCGCGATGTCGAGGGCGTCACGGGCGGTCATCGCGCCGGGTCCGCCCCGGTAGCGGCCGAGCAGGAGCGCGCCGCGGGTCTCCATCCACAGCGAGGCGTGGTCCGTGGAGGCGGAGCCGTCGCAGCCGATACCGACCGGCAGTCCCAGCTCGCGCATCTCCCGCACGCGGGCGGTGCCGCCGCCGATGAGCATGTTGGAGCTGGGGCAGTGCGCCACGCCGACCCCGGCCCCGGCGAGGCGCCGCAGTTCGGCGTCGTTCGGGTAGATGCAGTGCGCGACCCAGCTGCGGTCGCTCAGCCATCCCGTGTCCTCGAAGTACTCGACGGGCCGGCAGCCGTACGTCTCCAGGCAGTACGTGTCCTCGTCGCGGTCCTCGGCGAGATGCGTGTGCAGTCGTACGTCGTATCGTTCGGCGAGTTCCGCGGTCGCCGTCATCAGTTCCTTGGTGACGGAGAACGGCGAGCAGGGGGCGAGCGCGACCCGGACGAGCGCGCCCGGCTCCGGGTCGTGGTGGGCCTTGATCAGCCGCTCGCTGTCGGCGAGGACCTCGTCCTCGGTCTGTGTGACGCTCCTCGGCGGCAGTCCCCCGTCCTCCACGGACCGGGTCATCGAGCCGCGGGTGGCGTGGAAGCGGAACCCGATGTCCCGCGCGGCGCGGATCTCGGCGTCCACGAGGCGCGGGCGCGGATGTACGTAGAGGTGGTCCGAGGAGGTCGTGCAGCCGCCCATCAGCAGCTCGGTCATGCCGACGTACGCCGACACGTAGACCGCCTCCTCGTCGAGCGCGGCCCACAGCGGGTACAGCGTGGTGAGCCAGTCGAAGAGGGAGCCGTTCACCGCGGGCGCGTAGGAGCGGGTGAGGTTCTGGTAGATGTGGTGGTGCGTGTTGATCAGTCCGGGGGTAACGATCCGGCCGGCCGCGGACACCGTCGAGCGGGCCTCCGGTTCGGCACCGGGACCGCCCACGGCGGCGACCCGGCCGTCCCTGACGGCCAGCCAGCCGCCCGGGATCTCCCGTTCCCCGTCCACTACCAGCAGTTCGGCGTCCTTGACCAGCAGGTCCACGGCAGGCGGCATGGCGTCATCGTAGCCAGCACGGGCCGGTCGGCGGAGGAGGTCTGGCGACCCTCCGGCCACCCCCGTACGGTGTGATCATCCGCACCCTGATTCGTAGCAAAGGCGGTCTTCCATGGCCTTGTTCGACCTTCCTCTCGATCAGCTCCGGAACTACCGCAGTGCGTCCGTCGAGCCCGAGGACTTCGACGCCTTCTGGGGCAAGACGCTTCAGGAGGCGCGCGAGCACGGCCTGGACGCCCGCTTCGAACCCGTCGAGACCCATCTGAAGAACGTGAAGGTCTTCGACGTCACGTTCGCCGGGTTCGGCGGCCACCCCGTGAAGGGCTGGCTGACGCTTCCGGCCTGGGCGAACACACCGTTGCCGACGGTCGTCGAGTACATCGGCTACGGCGGCGGACGCGGCCTTCCCCATACGCATCTGCTGTGGGCCTCGGCGGGCTTCGCGCACTTCGTGATGGACACGCGGGGGCAGGGTGGGGCGTGGGGCGGCGGCGGGGACACGCCGGACCCGGTGGGCAGCGCGCCCGCGTATCCCGGGTTCATGACACGGGGCGTCGACGCTCCCGAGAACTACTACTACCGGCGGGTGTTCACCGACGGGGTACGGGCCGTGGAGGCGGCCCGCTCGCACGAGTTCGTCGACGCCGAGCGCGTCGCGGTGGTCGGTTCGAGCCAGGGCGGCGGTATCTCCATCGCCGTGGGCGGACTGGTGCCGGACCTCTCGGCGGTCGCGCCGGACGTGCCGTTCCTGTGCGACTACCCGCGCGCGACGACGCTCACGGACCGCGATCCGTACCGGGAGATCGGCAACTACCTCAAGACGCACCGCGGCCGCACCGAGCAGGTCCTGCGCACGCTCTCCTACTTCGACGGCGTGCACTTCGCCGCACGCGGCAGGGCGCCCGCCCTGTTCTCGGCGGCCCTGGAGGACCAGACCTGCCCGCCGTCGACGGTCTTCGCGGCCTTCAACGCGTGGGGCCACGACGACAAGGCGATCGAGGTGTACGACTTCAACGACCACGAGGGCGGCGGCCCGTTCCAGGAGGCAGTGAAGCTGGCCTGGCTGCCCCGGCGCTTCTGAGGCGGCCGGAATGGAGACCCGCAAGGCGGCCGAGCGGTTCGTCCGGGTGTGGGAGCGGGCCTGGGCGGAACACGACGTGGACGCGCTGCTGGCGCTGTACGCCGAGGGGTGCGTCCACCGGTCGATGCCATTCCGGGAGCCGCATGGGCCTCGACGCTGGCCGGGTGTGTCTTCGTGCGCTTCGACGCGGAGGGCTTCGCCGTGGAGGCGCGGGACTACTGGCACTCCGTGCCAGGGCATCAGGAGCCGGCGGGGTCGCTGTTTCTTGGCTGAGCGCGACGGGGAGGGGTGTCAGGTTGTTGGGTATCTGCGGACCGGCTGTGGCTGGGCGCGCAGTTCCCCGCGCCCCTGACGGGGCGCCCTTGTGGCCGTCTGCGGACTGCAGCGATCCCGCTTCACGGCCTGCACATGTGCCGCCCTACCACTTCCACCCAGTCCGACCAGTCGGTATGTTCAGGGCAGCCGGGCGCTCTCTCACGCCTGGCTTCCCGGCGGACGACGGAGGAGCCATGTCCCAGGTTCAGGGGCGGTGCGAGGCGCGCTTCGAGGCGGTGCGGGACGCGTTCGAGGAGAACTTCCGGGAGCGCGACGAACTGGGTGCGGCGGTGGCCGTCACGGTGGACGGCGAGACCGTGGTCGACCTGTGGGGCGGCTGGGCCGACTCGGCCCGGACACGCGCGTGGGAGCGGGACACGCTGGTCAACGTGTGGTCGACCACGAAGGGGCCCACAGCACTGTGTGCGCACATCCTGGCCGACCGCGGACTGCTCGACCTGGACGCGCCGGTGGCCACGTACTGGCCGGAGTTCGCCGCGGCGGGCAAGGAGGCGGTGCTCGTACGGCATCTGCTGTCCCACCGGGCGGGTCTGGCGGGGCTGCGTGAGCCGCACTCGCTGGACCAGCTCTTCGACTGGGAGCTGACCACGAAGCGGCTCGCGGCGGCGGAGCCCTGGTGGGAGCCGGGAACGGCGTCGGGCTATCACGCCTTGACCTACGGCTTCCTGGTCGGTGAAGTGGTGCGGCGCATCTCGGGGTTGCTCCCGGGCGCGTTCCTGGAGCGGGAGGTGACCGGGCCGCTCGGCATCGACTTCACCGTCGGGCTGCCCGAGAAGGAGGCAGGGCGCGCGGCCGAGCTGGTGCATCCGCCGGCCGCCTCGTCCAGTGAACAGGCCGCGATCTTCAGCCAGTTGACGCCGGTGGCGCTGGCCGCCCTGGCCAATCCCCCGACGGGCGCGGCCCAGGCCAACACGGCGGCGTGGCGGGCCGCGGAGATCCCGGCCGCCAACGGACACGGCACGGCCCGCGCGGTCGCCGCGCTGTACGGGATCCTCGCCGGGCGGGGCTCGTACGGCTCGCGGCGCGTCCTCTCCGCGGAGGCCGCCGAGCGGGTCCGTGAGGGGCAGGGTGCCTGCCGGGACCTGGTTCTCGGGGTCGGTTTCGAAAGCGAGACGGAGATCGGCCTGGGCCTCTGGCTCAGCGGCCCAGGCCGTTCCTACGGGCCGAATCCGAGGGCCATCGGTCATGACGGCTTCGGCGGTTCCTGCGGTCTCGCCGACCCGGAGTCGGGCGTCTCGCTGGGCTACGTCATGAACCGCATGGGCCCCCACATCGCCGACGACCCGCGGAAGATGGCACTCATCGACGCGCTCTACACCGCGCTCTGAAGGCAGGGCCGGGCTGGGCGCGGCCGGTTGCCCGACCACCGTCGGCACGGCGCACGGCGACCTCGCGCCCCTCAAGGAATTGCCGTCGGCGCCGCCTCGCGGTCCTCGCGGCCCGGATGGGGGGTGCCCGGTGAAGGCGGCCGCGCGCCCGTCACCGTGCGGCGCTCCTCCTGAAGTACAGGCGTACCACAGAGCCCCCCGGGGCCAGCGTCTGCGTGGCCAGGTCGCTCAACTGCCGTACCACCCACATCCCGTGGCCGTTCGGGGCGCGCGGATCGGGTGGCAGATGGCCGGGGAACGGCGGGCGCGGAGGCGCGGTCGGCGTGCCGGTGTCGGAGATCTCGCAGATGACGTGGTCGGGGTCGCTGCGCAGCCGCAGGACGCCCCGACCGCCCCCGTGACGCAGGGAGTTGACCACCGCCTCGTGCACCGCGGTCACCATGTCGTGCGTCAGCTGCTCGGGCACCCCCAGGCCACGGGCGTACGTAGAGAGCGCGCGCCGAACGTGCGCCGAACGGCCGCGCGCGAAGGGCACGTCGTCGTGTCCCGCGGGGAGCGCCGGAGGCCGTGTCCTGTCGCACTCGGCGTAGAACTCGGCCGGGTCGACATAGCGGCCGCAGTGCGCCGACTGCCGTGGTCCCAGGCAGAGTTCGGGATGGGTGCGGACCGCCGAGCGGATGATGGCGACCGGGAGGACGCGGATGTCGTACGGGCAGAGGATCCAGTGGCCGGTGCCCGCGAAGGCGATGTTGAGCACGGACTCGTAGCGCATCCACTCACGGACCTCCAAGGCCGTACGGTCCGACCAGACGGGCTCGCCGATGACCCGGACCCCGCGCGGCCTGCCGCTCGCGTCCGTGTCGTGCGCGGCGCAGTAGGCGTTGTAGCGGCCCAGGGTGCGGGACGGACTGCTGTACCAGTCGTCCGCGTCGACGAACTCGACCTCGTCGGAGCGGTGGCCGAGTGCCTCGTCGAGGAGGCCGATGTTGTGGGAGGTGACCACGGCGAGGACGGTGTCGCCGGCGTCCAGGCCGTCGCGGGCGAAGGTCAGCGTGCCGTCGAGGAACTCGTCGTCCGAGCCGTAGCAAAGCGCCTGGTGGACGAACCGCGTACGGCTCACGGGCGCCGCTCCTTCCGCCGGGTGCTCCTACAGGTCCGACTGCTCTACGACCAGCCCGGGCACCCGGTCCCAGCCGGTGACCCGCATCAGCCGCTGGATGTGCGGGGCGACGCCGTGCAGGACGAGGGTGCCGCCGGACGCGGACAGGGCGCCGCCCGCGAAGACCAGCAGGCGCAGCGCGCCGACGTCGATGAAGCGCAGTTCGCGCAGGTCGATCAGGGTGCGGACCCCGTTCACCGGGCGGGCGCGGGCACGGGCCGTCTCGGCGTGCAGGGCGCGGGCCAGGGCGGTCACGTTCGTGTCGTCGACCTCTCCGGCGAGCGCGAGACCGGGCGGGGCGAAGGTGCGGGTGATGGAGAGCAGTTCGTCGTGCCAGACGAGGTCGGCGGCGACCCTGCCGTGGTGCAGTCCGTCGAGAGGGGCCAGCTCGCCCTCGCCGAAGACACGGCGGTCGTACTGGCAGATGCCGAGCACCGGCAGGGACGCGAAGACGGGTTCGAGGAGGAGTTCGCTGTCGTGCAGCGTCTTGAGGCCCTTGCCCGCCTGGCCGCGCATGACCTCCATGCTGACGCGCAGGCCGAGGTAGCCGTCGCCGACGGCGCGGCGCGTCTCGCGGCGGATCACCTCGTCCAGGTCCCACAGGCCGTCTGGGGTCGCGAGGTGCGGGTCCACGGTCAGCCGTCCGGCGGCGAGTTCGTCGTCGACGGCGCAGCCGCGGGACTCCAGGAAGGTGAGGGCGAGGTCGGCGGGCAGATCGGCCGGGCCCAGCAGCAGCCCGCGGTGGCCGCTGGCCAGCCCGTCCAGGAGGAACGCGGCGACCACGGTCTCGCGCTCCTCGTCCGCTTCGTAGCCCAGGAGCAGATGGTCTCCGGCGCGCATCTCTCCGACTGCTCTGGGTGCGGGCACGGTGTCCATCCCCCGCACCTCCCAAGGTCACCACTCGGCGTGCCGGGACGCATCCACGCTACGCCCAATGCGGCCTCGGCGTGAGGGCGAGGGCCCGAATACCGGTCACCGGGACAGGGGTCGGACACGGGCGTTCCCGGGCGTTAGGGTGACCGCCATCGGTCGGTTGAGGGGGAGCGATGGCGGCCTCGGTGCGCAACGGCAGAACCGGCAATCTCCCCGCCGAGTCCAACGCGTTCATCGGCCGCACATCCGAACTGGCCGAAATATCGGCCCTGTTGGGGGCCGAGCGGCTCGTCACCCTCACCGGCCCCGGTGGTGTCGGCAAGTCACGGCTGGCGCTGCGGGCCGCGCACACCGTGCGGGCCGCCTTCCCCGGCGGGGTGTGGCTGGTGGAACTGTCCGACCTCAAGAACCCCGACCTCCTCACGAACGCCCTCGCCGAGGCGACCCGGCTGACCGAGCAGACCCTGCGCCCGCTCCTGGAGGCCGTCTACGAGCACCTGGACGACGGGCCGCTGCTGCTGGTCCTGGACACCTGCGATCACGTACTGGACGAGTGCGCGCGAGTCGTCCAGGAACTCCTCGCGCACGTACCGGAGTTACGGATTCTGGCCACCAGCCGTCAGCCACTGGGCGTGGCCGGCGAGCATCTGCTGTCCGTGACGCCGCTGCCGCTCGGCGAACGCGACGACGCGGTGGCGCTGTTCGCGGCCCGCGCCGCGGCCGCCGTGCCGTCGTTCGCGCTGACCGATGCCAACCGGGCGGACGTGGCGGCGGTCTGCGCCCGCCTCGACGGGATTCCGCTGGCCCTGGAACTGGCGGCGGTGCGGCTGCGCGGCTTCGCCCTCGACCGGCTCCTGTCCGGCCTGGACTCCCGGTTCGACCTGCTCGTCTCCCCCGCCCGGCCGCGGCTCGCCCGCCACCAGACGCTGCGTACGGCGATCGGCTGGAGTCATGAGCTGTGCACTCCGCTGGAACGGCTGCTGTGGGCCCGCCTCTCGGTGTTCGCGGGCGGCTGGGACGTGGAGGCCGCCGAATTCGTGTGCCACGGTGGCCCGTTGGACGCCGAGGAGATCCTGGCGCTGCTCGCGTCGCTCACCGAGAAGTCGATCGTGACGCGCGAGGGCGACGGTGTCGCCGGGCGCTACCGCATGCTCGACACGGTCCGTACCTTCGGCGCCGAGTGGCTCGAAGGACTCGGCGAGCAGGACACCGTACGCGGCCGTCATCGTGACTACTTCCGCTGGATCGCGCGCCAGGGCCAGGCCGAGTGGCTCGGCCCGGGCCAGCGGATGTGGGCCGAGCGGCTGAGTGTGGAGCACGCCAACCTGCGGGTCGCGCTGGAGGAGTGCCTGGCGGCGCCAGAGCCCGAGACGGCACTCGAACTCGCGGGCACGCTCTGGTACTTCTGGTTCGCGTGCGGCTTCGCCGAGGAGGGACGCGGCCATCTGGAGCGCGCGCTGCGGCGGGCGGGCGGCGGCGGTCCCGAGCACACCCTGGCGATCTGGGCACACCGCCTGGTCACCGTCGTGCCGGACGACCTGGACGCCGCCGAGTCGGTGAGCGCGGCGTACGTGTGGCTCGCCGAGGAGCGCCGACTGCCCGTGCCCGCACTGCCGTTGACCGGGGCGAGCCTCGCGGTGCGCGGTGAGTCGGCACGGTCCGCGCTGCTGTACGGCAGCAGTGCGAAGGGTCCTGGCGGCGGAGGCGGAGCGGAGTTCTTCCAGCTCCTCACGCTGGCACTGCAGGCGTATCTCCTGGCGGGCCAGGGCGCGTTCGAGCGGTGTGCGGCGGTGGCCGAGCGGCTGCGCGCCGACTGCGCGAAGCGCGGTGAGCTGTGGATGCGGGCCTGGGGCGACTTCTTCGTCGCCCTCGCCGGGATCGGGCTCGGGCGGCCGGAGGACGCGCTGGTCTCCGCACGCGAGGCGCTGGCCGCAAAGTGGCGCGTCCACGACCGGCTCGGCGCCGCGGCCGTCGCCGACCTCCTGGTCGCCGCGGAGGCCTCCCGCGGCGAGCCCGAACGCGCCGCCCGCCTCCTGGGCGCGGGCACCCGCCTCTGGCACGCGGCCGGCCTTCCCCAGCTCGGCGACACCGGCACGACCGTCTTCCGCCGGGAGTACGCACGCCACCTCCGCAAGGCCCTCGGCGACCCCGTCTTCGCCGAAGCGGTGCGCGAGGGACGGGAGTTGAGCCCGGAGGCGGCCATCCGGCTCGCGCTGGACGGCGTACTCGACGAACCGGATCTCTGAGCGACACCGGTCCGCGACGGCGGTCGCGTGACGGATGGCAGGCGCGGGTCGCGTGACGGATGGCAGGCGCGGGTCGCGTGACGGATGGCAGGCGTGAGTCGTGCGGCGGATGGCAGGCGCGGGGCGGCAGGCGTACCAGGGACCATCCCCTGTCCCGTATTGCCGGACCTCCCCTGTCCCCTATCCCTCCGGCCGGGGGCGGCCGTCCTCGGCTCAGAGCCAGCCGTTGCGCCTGAAGCCCCGGTGGATGACAAGGCAGAGGGTCACGATGACGCCGAGGACCAGGGGGTAGCCGTACGTCCAGCGCAGTTCGGGCATGTGGTCGAAGTTCATGCCGTAGAGACCGCAGATCATGGTGGGGACGGCGACGATCGCGGCCCAGGCCGTGATCTTGCGCATGTCCTCGTTCTGGGCGACCGTGACCTGCGCGAGGTGGGCCTGGAGGATCGAGTCGAGCAGCCCGTCGAAGGCATTGATCTGCTCGGTGACGCGGGCGAGATGGTCGGCGACGTCGCGGAAGTACGGCTGGATGTCCCGGGAGAGGGCCGCTGGCGGCTCGTGGGCGAGGATCTGCAGGGGGCGGGCCAACGGGACGACGGCCCGTTTGAGCTCCAGGAGTTCCCGCTTGAGCTGGTAGATCTGGCCGGCGTCGCCGCGTGCGGTGTGCTCGGCGAAGACGGCGGTCTCGACAGCCTCTATGTCGTTCTGTACGGCGTCCGTGACTTCCAGGTAGTCGTCGACCACATGGTCCGCGATGGCGTGCAGGACGGCGGAGGGCCCCTTCACGAGCTGCTCAGGCAGGCTCTCCAGGGCTTCGCGGAGCGGGCCGAGGGAGCCGTGGCTGCCATGCCGGATGGTGATCACGAAGTCGCGGCCGATGAAGACCATCAGCTCGCCGGTGTCCACCACCTCGCTCGTCGCGGTGAGCTGCTCGTGCTCGACATAGCGCACGGTCTTGAAGACGGCGAACAGCGTCTCGTCGTACCGCTCCACCTTCGGCCGCTGATGGGCGTGCACGGCGTCCTCGACGGCCAGCGGATGGAGGCCGAAGAGCTTGGCGAGGCCCGCGAACTCCTCGTCCGTGGGCTCGTGCAGTCCGATCCAGACGAAGCCGCCCCTGCCCTTGCGGGCCCGCCGGATGGCCTCGGCCGGTGCCCAGTCGCCGGGCTGCCGTCCACCCTCGCGGTAGACCACGCAGTTCACCACCGCGCTGCCGAGCGGGGAACGGGCGGGATGGCTGAGGTCCACGGTGCGGCGGTAGGCGCGGCGCACCGCTCTGCTCAGGTTGCTGATCATGGGCACGGGGCGGTCTCCTTCGGTGACCGGGTCAGTGTGCCACCGAATTCCGTTCGCTCCGCGTATGGGTCACCGGGCCGCTGACCGGGCAGAACACCTCCGGGCGGGGACAGGCCGTCACCCGCCCGGAGGTGGGTCCTCGCCTACAGGCCGACGTCCCTGCTGCGGATGTCCTCCAGCGACTCTCGGCGGACGAGGAGCCGGGCGTGACCGCGGTCGACGGCGACCACGGGCGGGCGTCCGACCAGGTTGTAGCCCGAGGCCATGGAGAGGTGGTACGCACCGGCCACCGGCGCGGCCAGCAGGTCCCCCGGGTGTACGTCACCGGGCAGCCGCACGTCCGAGGCGAGGATGTCGCCCGCCTCGCAGTGCCGGCCGACCACCGTGACCGGGGCAGGCTCCGCGGTGGAGTGGCGTCCGATCAGCCGGGGCGCGTACCGCACTCCGTAGAGCGCGGGGCGCGGGTTGTCGCTCATCCCGCCGTCCACGGCCACGAAGGTGTGGTCGGCGGTCCGCTTCACCGCGAGCACGTGATAGAGCGCGAGGCCCGCCGGTCCGGCGATGGCGCGCCCGGGCTCGATCAGCAGCCGCGGCACTGGCAGCCCGGCGTCCGCGCACCTCTCGACAAGTCCGGCGCGCACCTTGCGGGCCAGCGTGGTGAGGTCGAGTGCCTCCTCCCCCGGCCACCGGCGCGCTTCATGACGGGATGCTGACGGAGAACCGCCACGGACTGACGGGACGCTGACGCGAGGACCGCCGTGGACTGAAGGGGCGCTGACGCGAAGAGCCCCGGAGCCAGGCCCTCGTCCCTGCTCCACGGGCCGGCCGGCGCCGGTGGCGGCCGCGACGGCGGATACGCGGATACAGCGAGGTCCCGCCGACCGTCGGTCGGCGGGACCTGGGACGGGCCTCCGGGCCCGGTTTCCCGCGGGTGGCCGGCTCAGGCCTGTGTCTCGCTGATGTTGACCATCCAGGGGATGCCGAACCGGTCCGTACACATGCCGAACACGTCGCCCCACATCTGCTTCTCGAGGGGGACGGCCACCGTGCCGTCGGCGGACAGCTTCTCCCAGTAGCCACGCAGTTCGGCTTCGTCATCACCGCTGAGGCTCACCGAGAAGTTGCCGCCCGGGGTGTACTTCATGCCCGGCGGGGTGTCGGCGCCCATCAGCGTGAACCCGCTCGGGGTCTCCAGCATGCCGTGCATGATCTTGTCCGCGTGGGGGCTGTCCGCCATACCGGACTCCCCGAAGGTGTTGAGCGCCAGTGTGCCGCCGAGGACCTCCTTGTAGAACTCCAACGCCTGCCGGGCGTCGCCGTCGAAGCTGATGTACGGATTGAGGCGCGAGGCCATGAAAACCTCCCAGATCGGGCCAAACAATCAGATCTGCGCAGACTAGCGCGGCCCACTGACAACGGCCCGTCGTGGCTGATGGGCTCGTACGAAGGACAGGTGAACCGTCGGGGGTCCCGCCGCGCAGGGCGCTCCCGGCCAGGGGGCCGCCGGGGCGATCGACAGGCACGGTCCCGGCCCGGCTCTTACGCCATCCGTAGCGATCTCACCGAACCTGACGCCGTCCTGACGCCCTGCCGGGCAGGGCTCATCGGCTTCGGACCGCTCCCGCGCTTACGCTCGCGCCGTGTTCAACGTGACGGGTCTGCTGAAACGCCTGCTGATCGGCCGGGCCAGGCGCAGTGAAGAGCTCCAGGGGACGCTGCTGCCCAAACGGCTCGCCCTGCCGATCTTCGCCTCCGACCCGCTGTCGTCGGTGGCGTACGCGACGCAGGAGATCCTCCTCGTGCTCACCCTCGGCGGGCTGGCGTATCTGCACTTCACGCCGTGGATCGCGGTGGCGGTCGTGTCGCTGATGACAGTGGTGGTGCTCTCGTACCGCCAGGTGGTGTACGCCTACCCGAGCGGCGGTGGGTCGTACGAGGTGGTCTCCACGAATCTCGGCCCGTCGGCCGGTCTGGTGGTGGCGGCCTCGCTGCTCGTCGACTACGTGATGACGGTGGCCGTCTCCGTCGCCTCGGGGGTCGACAACATCATCTCGGCGATCCCCCAACTGGCCGACTACCGCGTCCCGTTGGCGCTGGCCTTCGTGGCGGTCCTGACCGCCATGAACCTGCGCGGCACCCGGGAGTCCGGGAACGCCTTCGCGGCGCCGACGTACCTGTTCATCGGCGGCGTACTGATCATGGTCGGGACCGGTCTGGTCCGCTATCTGCTCGGTGACGCGCCGGTCGCCGAGAGCGCGAAGTACGGCGTGACACCGGAGCCCGCGGACGCGAACCTCGCCGGGCTCGCGCTGCTGATGCTGGTCCTGCGCGCGTTCTCGTCCGGCTGTACGGCGCTGACGGGTGTGGAGGCGATCTCCAACGGCGTACCGGCGTTCCGCAAGCCCAAGTCGCAGAACGCGGCGGCGACGATGGTGGCGATGGGGGCCATCGCCGTCGTCATGTTCGTCGGTGTCACCACGCTCGCGATCGTCTCCAAGGTGCACATCACCGACGACTCCTGCCGGCTCACCGGCCTGGACGGCGACTGCGACGACCACACGCAGCGCACGGTCATCGCACAGATCGCGGCCGCCGTGTTCGGCGGCGAGAACAGTGTCGGCTTCTACTTCATCCAGGCGGCCACCGCGCTGGTGCTGGTCCTCGCCGCGAACACCGCGTTCAACGGCTTCCCGCTGCTCTCCTCGATCCTCGCCCAGCACCGCTATCTGCCGCGTCAGCTGCACAACCGCGGCGACCGGCTCGCCTTCTCCAACGGGATCCTGGCGCTCGCGGTCGTCGCCGGTCTGCTGCTGTGGGGCTTCCGGGCGAACGTCACGAACCTCATCCACCTCTACATCCTGGGCGTGTTCACCTCGTTCACGCTGTCGCAGACGGGCATGGTCCGGCACTGGAACGGCGAGCTGCGGGCCACGACCGACCCGGCGCCGCGCCGACGGCACCACTCGGCGCGCGTGATCAACGCGCTGGGCGCTGTGGTGACCGGCCTCGTCCTGGTGATCGTGCTCGCCACGAAGTTCCTGGAGGGCGCGTGGCTGGCGGTGCTCGCCGCGATCGTGCTGTGGGTGATGATGCGGGGCATCCGCCGGCACTACGACGCCACCTCCGCGGAGCTCGCCGTGACGGACCCGCGCGAGGAACTCGTCCCGCCCTCAAGGGTGTTGGGCATCGTGCTCGTCTCGACACTGCACAAACCGACCCTGCGGGCACTGTCCTACGCGCGTGCCCTGCGGCCCGACCGGCTGGAGGCGCTGACGGTGTCGGTGGACCGCGACGAGGCCCTCGCGCTGCGGGAGCGCTGGGAGGAGTACGGCATCGACGTACCCCTCAAGGTCATCGACTCGCCCTATCGCGAGGTGACCCGGCCGGTGGTCGAGTATGTGCGCTCGCTGCGGCGCGAGAGCCCGCGGGACGTCGTGGCGGTGTTCATCCCCGAGTACGTCGTCGGTCACTGGTGGGAGAACCTGCTGCACAACCAGTCCGCCCTCTGGCTGAAGAGCCGTCTGCTGTTCACGCCCGGTGTGATGGTCACCAGCGTCCCCTGGCAGCTGAGCTCCTCGGCACACGCCGACCGTCCCACCGCCCGGGCACCGGGCTCGGTCCGCCGCGGTGAGCCCGCCTACACGAAGGCGCGCGAGGACAACGACCTGAGCAGGCACTGACCGGCATCTCCCGCACCGGCATCTCCCGCGCCGGCATCCTCCGCACCGGCACCTCCCGCACCGGCGTCCCCCGCACCGGCGAAAGAAGAACTGCGAACGGTGACGGGTGGTTGCATTCCGGACGGACGCCGTACGACACGCGTCAATTTCGTCGGCCGGAGAGTCAGCGAAGCATCAAGTCGCTCCCACGGCGTGACACGCGTGCCTACCGTCGCCGCCATGTCTCGACGTATCGAGGGGCCCGCGTCCGGTCGTTTCCCCGATGTGCCGGCGTACGACGACGGCACCTGGGTCCATGACCGCGCGTGGGCGGGCGAGGCGCGCTCGGCCGTGGGCTGTGCCGCGCTGATGCTGGGGCTGTTGCTGGTGTTCGACGCGGGTTCGGAACGCCTCACGGCGTTGCGCTTCCTGCTGTGGGCGACGCTGGCCTTCGTCCTGTTCGCCGTGCTGCTGCCCGCCCGCGTGTCCGCGTGCGAGGGCGAGTTCGTGTGCCAGGGCCTGTTCGGGCACCGGTCCGTGTGCACGGACCGGCTCGTCGCGGTGTGCCGCTCGGACGGAGTGGCCCAACGACTCGTCCTGCGCGACGAGTTCGGCGGACGCGTCGAGTTCGATCCCCGGATCCTGGTCGCCAACCCCGCGCTGTGGCGGCTCCTGGACGAGGGCGCGCGGGCCTCGGCGGCGGGCGGCTCACTCGTCTGCGGTACGACGGAACTGCGGCGCCTGTCGGAACGGCTCGACCGGGAGACGGCACGGACGGTGTTCCGGATCTCCGGGCTTGAGTAGCCCCTACGGGCACCCCGGCCGGCCGTGGCTACTCCACACTCCCCGGCTTCGTCGCCACCACCATCCGGCAGCGGGGGCTGCCGTCACTCCTGCGCCCGAACTCGGGGAGGGCGTACAGCTCCACCGAGAAACCGGCGCGGACGAGTTCCCGTCGTACGTCGTCGAGGCGGAAATCCCGGTAGTACATGACGAACGGTGGACGCCACACGGCGTTCCGTACGCGCATCGCCGCGTCGAAGCCGAGCAGGGCCCAGTAGCCGCGTGAGCCGGGGCGGGCGGGGGCGCCGATCGGGAAGGCGAACCGTCCGCCAGGCCGGAGCACCGAGTGGACCTGCGCGAACAGCCCCGGCATTTCCCTGGGCAGGAAGTGCCCGAACGCCCCGAAGCTGACCACCAGGTCGAAGGCCGGCCCGAACGGGAGGGCGCGGGCGTCACCGCGTACCCAGGCGGCCGGCGGCCCGCCGGGATGTGCCGCCCTTTCCCGGGCCACGGCGAGCATGCCACTGCTGATGTCGACGCCGGTGACCTGCTCCCGGCACACCGACCGCAGCACGTCCATGCCCGCGCCGGTGCCGCAGCACAGGTCGAGTCCGCGCTGGAACGGGCCGATCCTCCTGAGTGCCCGCGCGACGGACCGCAGTACCGAGTCCGGCGTACGGAAGGGGGTGTGGTCGAACTTCGGTGCGAGGAGGTCGTAGCCGTGCTCGACGGACGACAGCGCCTGTACGGCGAGTTCGCGGAACGTGGGGCCTTGCGGGGTGAACATGGCTGCTCAGCGTAGGCGTTCCACTGGGGTGCGGTTGGTCGTCTGCGGGTTCGTTGTGGCTTGTCGCGCAGTTCCCCGCGCCCCTTCGGGGCGCTGCCCACTTTCCCGGGGTTCGGTCGCGCTGTCACCCTCCACCTATGAACTCCTTCCGTCCCGCACCCGCCTGGCTGGCCGATGCCGTGTTCTACCAGATCTATCCGCAGTCGTTCGCGGACTCGAACGGCGACGGGATCGGTGACTTCGACGGCATCGCCGAGCGCCTCGACCATCTGGCCTGGCTGGGGGTGAACACGGTCTGGCTGAACCCGTGCTTCGTCTCGCCGTTCGGTGACGCGGGGTACGACGTCGCCGACTATCTGAACGTGGCTCCGCGCTACGGATCCAACGACGACCTGGCGAAGCTCGTCGACCGGGCGGGCCGCCGCGGCATCCGCGTACTCCTCGATCTGGTCGCCGGGCACACCTCCGCCGAGCACCCGTGGTTCAGGGCCTCGGCGAACGATCCCGACGACCATCGCTACATCTGGGCGCCGGAGGGCCGGTCGGGGGTCACGCCGGACGGTTTCGTGGCCTCGCCGGGCAGTCGGCCGGGCGCGTATCTGCCGAATTTCTTCGACTTCCAGCCTGCTCTCAACTTCGGTTACGCACGCGAGAGTTCGGCCGAGCCGTGGCGGCAGCCGGTGGACGCGGAAGGTCCGCGCGCCAACCGTGAGGCACTGCGCACGATCATGGACCACTGGCTGAGCCTCGGCCTCTCGGGCTTCCGCGTCGACATGGCCGCCTCGCTCGTCAAGGACGACCCGGACAAGGCCGGGACGAGCAGGATCTGGGCGGAGCTGCGCCACTGGCTGGACCGTACGCACCCGGACGCGGTGCTGCTCTCGGAGTGGGGCGAGCCCGAGGTGTCGGTCCCGGCGGGGTTCCACACGGACTTCTTCCTGCACTTCGGCGGCCCCACCGACGGCCTGGCGCTGCGCTCGCTGTGGAGCAACGGCACCGGCACCGTCAATGAGACCTGGGACCCGCTCGACTGCTTCTTCGACCCGAGCGGCCAGGGCTCGCCCCGCCCGTTCGTCGAGGCCTGGCAGCGGGCTTCGTCAGCCCTGGGTGACAGCGGCTTCATCTCCCTGCCCACCGCCAACCACGACTTCTCGCGCCTCAACTGCGGCCCCCGCACGGCCGAACAGCTCCCCGCGGCCTTCGCCTTCCAGCTCACCTGGCCCACGCTCCCCGCCATCTACTACGGCGACGAGATCGGTATGCGCTACATCCCGGACCTCCCCGACACCGAGGGCAGCGTGCTCGGCCCGCGTTACAACCGGGCGGGTTCCCGCACCCCCATGCAGTGGGACGACGGCCCCAACGCGGGCTTCTCGACGTCCGACCACCCCTATCTCCCGGTCGATCCCGCCCCCGACCGCCCCACGGTCGCCACCCAGCGCGCCGACGACACATCCCTCCTCCATCTCGTACGCCGTCTCATCGCTCTCCGCACGACGACCCCGGAACTCGGGGCGGGCGGCTCGGTGGAGGTCCTGCACGCCGGCTACCCGTTCGTGTACGTACGCGGCGGACGGTATCTCGTGGTCGTCAACCCCCAGCAGAGGCAGGCGAGTTACCGTCTCGACGGCATCCGGCCCGGCCGAGCCCTGGAGGCATCCGGTGTCGGGACCGACGGTGACACCGTCACGGCTCAGGGCTTCGGGTTCGGGATCTTCGACGTGCGCGGGTAGTCCGGCCCCTGTCCGGCAGGACTGCGCCCGGCAGGCCGTCGCATCCGGCCGAGGAGGACGACTGCGACGGCCGTCCCGGCCACCGCGAGGACGACACACGCGACGAACGCGGCCCGGTAGCCCGTCGTGAGGGCGGCGAGCCGGTCCGCCCCGCTCGTGTACGACACCGCGACCGAGGAGACGACGGCGACGCCGAAGGCACCCCCGATCTGGAAGGCCGCGGTGTTGATCCCGGAGGCCACCCCCGACTCCCGCTCCCCCACTCCGGTCAGCGCGGCGATGGAACCGGCGACCGCGCAGGCACCGAGCCCCGGCCCGAAGACCAGCAGCCCGGGGAACAGGTCGCGCACGAACCCGCCGTCCACCGGCACCCCGGCCAGCAGCAGGCTGCCCACGCCGACCAGCGTGAGGCCGCCGACCGCGACGGGACGCGGGCCGACACGGGTGACCAGGGCCTGTCCGG
The DNA here is from genome assembly GCF_044456225.1 of Streptomyces sp. NPDC050988. Taxonomy (NCBI): domain Bacteria; kingdom Bacillati; phylum Actinomycetota; class Actinomycetes; order Kitasatosporales; family Streptomycetaceae; genus Streptomyces; species Streptomyces sp. NPDC050988. The sequence continues at coordinate 29,902 of NZ_JBITFQ010000003.1, forward strand.
CGTACGAGCCGATCACGGCCGTCACCGGCATCACGACGTTGTAGAGGCCGAAGCGCAAGGGCGAGGAGACGAGAACGCCCTGCCCGTACTGGGAGAGCGTGTACGACATCCCGAAGGCGCTGCCGCCGAGCAGGAACACCACGAGGTTGCCGCCGCTCACCCCACGGGAGCGCAGCAGTCGCAACGGTACGAGAGGCGCCTTCGACCGGGCCTCGACACGCACGAAGAGCAGCGCCAGTACGGCGGAGGCGACCAGCAGGCCCAGCGTCTGCGCCGACAGCCATCCGGCCCGGGGCGCCTCGACGACGGCGTAGACACAGGCGAGGAGCGCGGCCGTGACGGCCAGGGCGCCCGCGGGATCGTACGAGCGGGTCCGGGCCTCGGTGCGGCTCTCACGCAGCAGTACCGGGCTCAGGGCGAGCAGCGCCAGCGCCACAGGCACGTTCAGGAAGAACACCCACTCCCAGCCGAGGACGTCGGTGAGCGGGCCGCCGATCAGCAGCGCCGCCGTGGCGCCGAAGCCGCCGCTGCCGGACCAGAGGGCGAGGGCCTTGTTGCGCTCGGCGCCCTCTTCGAAGGTGTTCAGGAGGATGGAGAGCGCGGTGGGTGCCATGACGGCGGCCGACACGCCCTGCACGGCGCGGGCGGCCACCAGCACGACGGCCGTCCAGGCGAACCCGCAGAGCAGCGAGGCCAGCGCGAAGAGCAGGGTGCCGGTCATGAAGACGCGGCGGCGGCCCAGCAGATCGGCGATCCGTCCGCCGAGGAGCAGGAGCCCGCCGAAGCTGAGCAGATAGGCGCTCATCACCCACTGGGCGCCGCCCGCGGTGAACCCGAGTCCCTCGGCGATGGACGGCAGCGCGAGGACGACGATCTGTGCGTCGAGGATGACCATGAACCCGGCCACGCAGAGCAGGGCGAGGGCACGCCAGCGGCGCGGATCGGGGGCGGGGCCGGGGCCGGGGCCGGGGGTCGTGCCGGTCCGGATTTCCGGTGTCGTGGTGGCCATGGCTCAGCTCCCCAGCCGCAGGCCCGCGAGCCAGACGTCCGGGCCGTCGTCGGGGCCGCTGTCGGGGCCGCCGCCCGGGCTGTGGCCGGCCGAGGGTCGCGCCACGTGGGACACGGGCCGTCGGCGGCGCGGCGACAGCAGCGCGAGGAGCTTGTCGGTGCGCCGGATGGGGGCGGTGGGGGTGGTGGGGGCGATAGGGGTGGTGGGGACGGTCTCGGTCATCGGAGCCTCCGGTGTCGTCGGGTGCTTTCGCCCCACCGACGAACCGTTCCTACGCCGATCGACACTCCGCGAACCGCTTTTCCAGAAACCGCCGCTCGGCGTCGTTCTCCACCAGCTGCAGCGCCTTCTCGTACGCCTCGGCCGCTTCCCCCATACGTCCCGAGCGCCGAAGGAGGTCCGCCCGGGTGGCGGGCAGCAGGTGGTATCCCGCCAGGTCGCCCGCCTTCTCCAGCTCCGCCACGAGCGCCAGACCGGCCTCGGGGCTCTCGGACATGCCGACGGCCACCGCGCGGTTCAGCTTGACCACGTCGGACGGCACGTGGCGTGCCAACTCCCCGTACAGCGCGGCGATGTCGGCCCAGTCCGTCTCGTCGGCGGTGGGCGCGGTGACATGGCAGGCGGCGATGGCGGCCTGGATCTGGTAGGGCCCCGGCCGCCCGCGGCGCAGCGCCGTCTCCAGCAGGGCGGCGCCCTCGTCGGCCTCCGCCCGGTCCCAGGCCGTACGGTCCTGGTCCTCCAGGGTGACCAGGTCACCGGCCGCGTCCACGCGGGTGTTCCGCCGGGCGTCGTGCAGCAGGAGGAGTGCGAGCAGGCCGAGGACCTCGGGCTCGTCGGGCATGAGCCGGGCCAGTACCCGGGCGAGCCGGACGGCCTCCGCGCAGAGGTTCGTCCGCAGGAGATCGGCGCCGGACGTGGCCGCGTACCCCTCGTTGAACAGCAGGTACACGACGCCCAGGACGCCGGTCGTCCGCTCGGGCAGCAGATGCGCGGGCGGTACGCGGTACGGGATCCCGGCGTTGCGGATCTTCCGTTTGGCGCGCACGAGGCGTTGCGCCATCGTCGCCTCGGGGACGAGGAAGGCGCGGGCGATCTCGGGCGTGGTGAGGCCCGCGAGGGTGCGCAGGGTCAGGGCGACCCGGGCCTCGATGGGCAGCGCGGGATGGCAGCAGGTGAAGAGCAGCCGCAGTCGGTCGTCCGTGACCCCGCTGTCGTCGTCGAAGTCCGGGTCGTGCGGGTCGAACGGTCCCCCGTCCCGTGCCAGCACCGCCACCTCCCGCAGTTTCGCCGCGCCCACCGCCTCCCGGCGCAGCACGTCCATGGCGCGGTTGCGCGCGGTCGTGGTCAGCCAGGCGCCGGGGCGACGCGGTACTCCGTCACGCCGCCACCGGTCGAGGGCCTGGGCGAAGGCGTCCTGCGCGCACTCCTCGGCGAGGTCCCAGTCGCCGGTCACCCTGATCAGGGTGGCGACGACCTGGCCCCACTCCTCGCGGAAGGCGGCGGCGACGGCCTCCTCGACGCCGTCCGCGCCTTCGATGCCGTCCGCGCCTTCGTTCTCGTTCACTCCCAGACCGGCCGCACCTCCACCGAACCGCCGCCGAGCGCGGCGGGATGCCTGGACGCCAGCGCGATGGCCTCGTCGAGGTCCGCGACCTCGATGATGTCGAAGCCGGCGACATACTCCTTGGACTCCACGAACGGCCCGTCGCTGAGCAGGACTTCGTCGCCCTGGACGCGCACGGTGGTGGCGTCGGTGGCCGGCCGCAGCCTCGCGCCGCCCTTCACCACACCGCTGGTGCGCACCTCGTCGATGTACGAGGTGAAGCGGGGATCGTCGGCGATCTCCTCGGGGCTGAGCTCCTCGCCGCCGACGGGGGTGCAGATGAACATCACGTACTTCATGACCGGCCCTCCTGAATTCCCTCGGTTTCTGGTCCCTGCACCCCACCGACGAAGGGACCGGCGCCGGATCGACACATTCCCATGATTATTCGGGCGACACGAAGCTGTCACCGTCACAGGAAGGCGGTGCCCGGGTCGACTCCCGACAGGACGCGGCCGTAGATCTCCAGGTTGGTGGCCGGGTTGACGAAGGAGTGCAGGGACAGGGCGTTGATGTCGCGGGCGATGCGCTGCATCGGCACCTCCCGCTGGAGCGAGGAGGCGCCGGCGGCGGAGGCGAGCAGATCAACGGCCTCCTTGCAGAGGCGGGTCAGATAGCCGCTCTCGGCACGGATCCTGGCCCGCTCCACGAGGGTGTATGGGGAGCCGTCGCGCGCCTTGGTCTCGATCTCGGCGGTCAGCCGGGCGGCCACCAGCTCGGCGCTGGAGATCTTCATCTCGGCCTCGGCCGCCTGGAGATGGGTGACGGTGGCCTCGTTCTGCCGCTCGTGGAAGGTGTACGTGATGCCGCGCCGATGGATGCGCTCGCCGAACTCCGTCATCGCCGCCCGGGCCAGGCCCAGTGCCACCGGCGCGGCCCAGGCGCAGAACAGCAGCAGCACGGGCATGCGGTAGAAGGGGTCGTCCGCGTTGGCCTTGGACGGGATCTGCCCGGCGAGCATGGGACCGACCGGAAGCACGCGATGTGCGGGCACGGGAATGTTCCGGGCCCCGACGGTGTTGCTGCCAGTACCGGCGAGACCTGTGACATGCCAGTCGTCCAGGATCTCCAGCTCGGACATCGGCACCGCGGCCCAGACCATCTCGGGCGGCCCGTCCGGCGGCGAACCGTCGACGGGCGTGACCGCCGCCGTCAGCAGATGCCAGTCCGCGTGATGACAGCCGGTCGCGAAGGCCGAGGCGCCGTCCACCCGATAGCCCCCGTCGTACGGCACCGCCGTGGCGCCGGGGACGAGCGTGCCGCCGATCCTCGCGTCGGGCCCGCTCGGACCGGTGAAGAAGTCGTCCTGCGCCTCGTCGGGAAAGAGCGCCGCGATGTACGAGACCCCCGCCTGACTCAGTGTCACCCACGCTGTGGAGCCGCATTCGACGGCGATCTCGGCGAAGGCGTCGACCTGCGTGCGCAGCGGGGTCTGGTAACCGCCGTAGCGGCGCGGGACGTTCATCCGGTGGATGCCCGTGCCGGTCAGCGCGGCGACGACCTCGTCGGGCACGCGCCGTTCCCGCTCGGCCCGAAGCGCGTTCTCCCGGATCAACGGCCGCAGTTCCCTTACGCGTTCGACGATCCCGGCATCGGCCATGCCGACCACCGTGACGCGAGGCATCTCCCCTGTCAACGCCATGGGATCCGGCCGTCCGGCCCTCCCCGGAGGGAGTAGTGCTACAGTGCTATCAGCACTTGTGTACGCCCCTTTCTCGGGCGCCGGTGCCGAAGTACCTCTCATCCAGCTGAACCGCCCGTCCCTTCCGACCGGCGAAGCAGCTTCTCCGCACCACCTCTCCTCGTACGGGCACAACGCGTGCGAGTCGTGCGACTCCTACGGCGTGTCCGGCCACGGGTCTTCCCGTCCGCCGTACGCGGCGCGGCACGAGAGGTGATGTCTCCGCCGAGCCGGGGTGTGTCCATACCGCCCCCGATCCGGCCTCTCCCCCATCCCTCATGACCACATGAACCGTCCGCGAAAGGACACCCACCATGACCACCACACTCGAACGCCCGCCCACTCCCGTCACACAGGAGCAGGCCACCGGCGTACTCGACATCACCTCGAACGGGCAGGGCCACCTGCGCGCCCAGAGCCTGCTTCCCGGGCCCTCCGACCTTCAGGTCTCCGCCGCACTGATCCGCCGACACGGACTGCGCAAGGGGGACCTCGTCGAAGGCGTACGCGGAAGGCAGCGGGCCCTCACCGAGATCCAGCGGGTCAACGGCCGCCCGGCGGAAGAACTCCGCGGCCGCCCGCACTTCCATGACCTGACCCCGCTGCACCCGCGTGAGCGGCTGCGGCTCGAACACCCGGCGGGCGGTGCGACCACCCGCCTCATCGACCTGGTCGCGCCGATCGGCAAGGGCCAGCGCGGCCTGATCGTCGCCCCGCCCAAGACCGGCAAGACCGTGCTGCTCCAGCAGCTGGCCGCCGCCGTCGCCGGCAACCACCCCGAGGCCCATCTGATGGTGGTACTCCTCGACGAGCGGCCCGAGGAGGTCACCGACATGCGCCGTTCCGTACGGGGTGAGGTGCTCGCCTCCACCTTCGACCAGGCTCCGAAGCAGCACATCGCGCTCGCCGAGCTGGCCGTGGAGCGCGCCAAGCGGCTGGTCGAGGCCGGCCAGGACGTCGTGATCCTCCTCGACTCGCTGACCCGGCTGTGCCGGGCGCACAACAACGCCGCCACCACCAGTGGCCGCACCCTCAGCGGCGGTGTCGACGCGGCAGCGCTGCACGGGCCCAAGCGGTTCTTCGGAGCCGCGCGCCTCACCGAGGAGGCCGGCTCGCTCACGATCATCGCCACCGCCCTCGTGGAGACCGGCTCCCGCGCCGACGACTACTACTTCGAGGAGCTCAAGAGCACCGGCAACATGGAGCTCCGCCTGGACCGCGGCCTCGCGTCCCGACGGATCTTCCCCGCCGTCGACATCACCCCGTCCGGCACCCGCCGCGAGGAACTCCTCGTCCCGGCAGCCGAGTTGGGGGCCGTACGCGGTCTGCGACGTGCCCTGCTCTCCCGCGGGGACCCGCAGGCCGGCCTTGAGACGCTCCTGGACAAGCTGCGCCGGACCCCGGACAACGCGACGTTCCTGCGGCAGGTCCAGCCGACCGTGCCCACGGGCCAGTAGACATGGACCTCGCGGGCCCGCCCAGGACCGGGCAGGTCCGGGGACGCTGCGGCATCCGGGTGCTCGATGCCGCCTCCCGGCCCGGGCAGCCGGGGATGTGACCTGCGCGTTCCTAGGTTGGCAGTATGACAATCGGACTTCCTTCGCGTGCGGCCGTCTGCTGCTCCGCCGCCTGTGTGGTGGGCGCGCTGGCCTTCGCGCCGAAAACGGCCGCCGCCCACGACGGAGCCGCCCCGGCCACTCCCCACGTCTCCGCGTCGAAACCCGCCACCGCGCGACCCTCGACACTGGACCGGCCCGGGACCCAGGTACGGCCCCGGGCCGGGGCGCCCAGGGTGCCGCAGGACGTCTCGGCGCGGTCGTGGGTGGTGGCCGACGCCGGCACCGGCGAAGTACTCGCGGCGCACAACGCCCATCTCAAGCTGCCGCCCGCCAGCACGTTGAAGACCCTCTTCGCGCTGACCGTGCTGCCGGTACTGCCCGCGGCGGTCCGGCACACCGTCACGGAAGGGGAACTGGCGGGCGTCGGCGCCGGCAGCAGCCGGGTCGGAATCGCCGCGGGGCGTACCTACAGCGCCGCCGACCTGTGGCGGGGCGTCTTCCTGAACTCCGGCAACGACGCCGTGCACGTACTGGCCGAGATGAACGGCGGCTGGCGCAGTACGGCCGCCCAGATGCAGGCCAAGGCACAGGCCCTGGGCGCCCGCGACACGCGGGTCGTCTCGCCCGACGGGTACGACACGCCGGGCCAGGTGTCGTCCGCGTACGACCTGGCCGTCTTCGGGCGGGCCGGGCTGCGCAACGCGGACTTCGCGCGGTACGCGGCCACCGTCCGCGCCAAGTTCCCGGCCGACGGCTGGTCGTTCGAGATCCAGAACACCAACCGGCTGCTCACCGGCGCCGACGGAGTCGCGCCCTACAAGGGGCTGGTCGGCGTCAAGAACGGCTACACCTCCCAGGCGGGCAACACGCTCGTCGCCGCCGCGCGCCGGGGCGGGCGCACCCTCGTCGTCACGGTGATGGACCCTCAGGCGGGCGGCGGATTCACCGTGTACGAGGAGGCGCGCTCGCTGCTCGACTGGGGATTCGGGGCCGCCGGGCGTGTCGAACCGGTGGGCTCACTCCTGCCGCCGCGCCGCGTGTCCACGGCGGGCCCGACGGCAGTGCCCGCGGCCATGACGGGCGAGGCCGGCTCGGTCGGCTGGCTGGCGGAGGCGGGAACCCTCGCGGGCGCCGCCGGACTGGGCGCGGGTGCCGTGTCGCTCGTCCTGCGCCTCCACGGCGGGCGGTTCACTCGTGCCTGACCGACGGGCAGCCCGAGGAGCAGGCCGAGGGTGATCCACACATAGGTGTTGCTGCCCACGAAGCCGTCGATGCCGGACGCGTCGTCGAACCACAGCCACACCACACTGCTGCACAGCAGGGCGTACAGACCTCCCGCGATCCACAGCAGCCGCCTGCGCCTCAGCCCCTCCCCGAACAGGATCGCGAGCGACGGCAGCAGCCACACGAGGTGATGCACCCAGGTGATCGGGCTGAGGAGACAGGCGGCGAGTCCGGTGAGGGCGAAGGCGCCGAGGAGGTCGTCCGCGGCCAGTGCCCGGCGCGCGCGCCACACCCACACGCCGAGCACGGCCAGCGCCGCCAGCGCCCAGGCGGCGCGGCTCGGTTCGGCGGGGTCGGCGAGCCGGGCCAGTACGCCCTGCAGCGACTGGTTGGAGACGTAGTCGAGGCGGCCGATGCGGGTGGTGTCCCAGACCGCCTCGGTCCAGTAGAAGCGGGAGGCGTCGGGCATGACCCAGGCCGCGAGCGCGGTGGCGGCCGCGGCGACGCACACCGCGGTCCCGGCGGCTCGCCGACGTCCGGCGAGCAGCAGCAGGACGATGAAGATCGCGGGCGTCAGCTTGATCGCGGCGGCGAGCCCGATCCCGACACCGGCCCAGCGCGCACGGCCCGTCGACAGCAGCCAGGCGTCGCCGAGGACGAGAGCCAGGAGCACGAGGTTGACCTGGCCGAAGCTGAAGGTGTCGCGGACCGGTTCGAGCAGGGCGAGCAGACAGACCGTGACGGCGAGCCCGAACCAGCCGTGCCGGCGCAGCCTCTCCCCCGCCAGGACATGCAGGACGAAGGCCGTCGCGGCGAGGTTGAGCAACAGGCCCACGGCGATCGCGGCGTGCAGTGCGAGCAGCGCCATCGGCAGCATGCTGACCGCGGCGAACGGCGGATACGTGAATCCGTACTCCGTGCCCGGCACCCGGTAGTCGTAGACACTGCCGCCGTGATGGATCCAGGCGTCCACTGCCCCGTGGTAGACCCGCAGGTCGAACCAGTCCCTCAGAAGCGGCACGGTCGCGGTGAAGACGGCCACGGCGGTCGCGAGGGCGAGCACGAAGAGCAGCCGCCCGCGATCTGTGCTGGTCAGCCTCATGCGGTCCGCCCCAGAACGGATGCGTTCGTCGTCTGGTGGGCCTGCCAGAGCACGACCAGCGCGAGCATCCCGCCGGACACCGCCAGGGCCAGCTGCTCGGCGTCGGGCGGACCGCCGCTGGGCAGGACCGCGAGGGCGAGCCCCCCGGTCACGGCGGCGACCCGGTGGCGTACGGACGTACTGGGCGCGGCCGCGGCGATGAGGAACAGCCCCCACAGCGCGTACCAGGGGCGGATGGCCGGACCCAGCACGGCCACCGTCGCCAGGCTGAGGCCCAGTGCGTAGACCGGGCTGAGGCGGGGGCTGCACAGCCATATGGCGAGTACGGCGACGGCGGTGGCCACGAGGCCGAGGGCGTGCCAGGCGGGCAGCGCGAAGGGAGCGAGGTCGCTGCCCAGGCCTTGGAGAAGGGCACCGGTGGCACGGCCGAGGACGCTCGTGGGCGACAGGTTCTCCGCCGACACGGGAGTCTTCAGGGCGCCGATCCAGCCGTATCCCGTACCGGCGGCGGCCGTTGCGGCGACGGTGGTGGCCACCGCGGCGGCCGCGGTCGTGGCGACGGCTCGCGCCATGCTGCGGCCGGCCCGCACCTGGAGGGCCACGACGGCCGCGAGGCCGAGCAGGGCAGGGACCTTGACGAGGGCGGCGAGCGTGACGAGCACGGCGCCCAGGACGGGCCACCGGCCGAGTGCCGCCACGAGTCCCGCGCCCAGCAGGCCGAGCATGATGGCGTCGTTGTGCGCTCCGGCGACGAGGTGCAGCAGCACGAGCGGGTTGAGCGCGCCGAGCCACAGCGCGGCGGCCGGATCGGCTCCGCTGTGCCTGGCCAGCCTCGGCAGCGCGGCCGCCATCAGGGCCACGCCGAGCAGCGCCACGACCCGCATCCCGAACAGCCCGGCGGGCACCTCCCCCCGGGTCAGCCCGGACAGCGCGGAGGAGACCGCGAGGAAGACCGGTCCGTACGGTGTCGCGGTCCGCTGCCACACGGGTGCGACCTCGTCCGCGAGCGGTCCGCCGAGTATGGCGGGGCCGTGCGTGTAAACGTCGATATGCGCGTCGACCATCGCGCCCTGGGCGAGATAGCTGTAGACGTCACGGCTGAAGAGAGGTGGCGCGAGGAGCAACGGAGTGGCCCATACGGCGAGTACGACGAGGAGCGCTCGGGGACTCGGTGGCTCGGGACCTCGGATTACCCGACCCAGCAGCGCCCAGGCCGCTATCAGCAGCACCACTCCGAAGTACACGCCGACCAGCCCGAGCGCCGCCCGTCCGGACGCGAGGGCCGGCAACTCCCTTACGGGCAGCGCCCCGGCCGTCTCACCTCCCAGTGCGAGGACGACCGAGCCCGTGAGCCCGAGCAGTTGACAGCGACGCAGATCGACGGAGAAACCCTTGGCCAACACTCAGTCAGCGTGTCAACGCGGGGTGGCCGGAAAGCGACGCCTCTCCCTCTGAGCGGCAGCCGCAGTATGGCCGCCGTCTTACCGGACGGCGGCCGGGCCTTCGGAGCCGGCGGACGTTCCCGTCGAACTGGCTAGAACACGGACACGCCTGTGAGGGTCGTGAAGCGGTCCAGGGCCGTGACTCCCGCGACCGAGTTGCCCCGCTCGTCCAGACCCGGGCTCCAGACGCAGAGCGTGCAGCGGCCGGGGACGACGGCGATGATGCCGCCGCCGACGCCGCTCTTGCCCGGCAGCCCCACGCGGTAGGCGAAGTCGCCCGCCGCGTCGTACGTGCCGCAGGTGAGCATGATCGCGTTGACCTGTTTGGCCTGGCTCTGGGGCAGCAGGCGCGTGCCGTCGGAGCAGATGCCGTGGCGGGCGAGGAAGCCGGTGGCGAGGGCGAGGTCGGCGCATGACGCCTCGATGGAGCACTGGTGGAAGTACTGGTCCAGGAGGACCGGGACCGGGTTCTCGATGTTCCCGTACGACGCCATGAAGTGGCCCAGCGCGGCGTTGCGGTCGCCTCGGGTGGCCTCGGAGGCCGCGACGTCCTTGTTGATGGCGAGTTGTTCGTTGCCGCTCTCCGCGCGCAGGAAGTCGAGGAGGGTGCCCGCGGCGTCGCCGGTCCGGGTGTGGAGGCGGTCGGTGACGACGAGGGCGCCCGCGTTGATGAAGGGGTTGCGGGGGATGCCGTTCTCGTACTCCAGCTGTACGAGGGAGTTGAAGGGGTTGCCGGAGGGTTCGCGGCCGACGTGTTCCCAGAGTTCGCCGCCCTCCCGGGCCAGGTCCAGGGCGAGGGTGAAGACCTTGGTGATGGACTGGGCCGAGAACGGCTTCCGCCAGTCGCCGACGCCGTACACCGTGCCGTCCAGCTCCGCGACCGCCATGCCGAAGCTGTGCGGGTCGCATGCCGCGAGCGCCGGGATGTAGTCGGCCGGGCGGCCGCGGTCGGGGGCGGCCGCGATCTCTTCGGCGATGCGGTTCAGGACCGGCTGGAAGGTCAGGGGCGAGCGCATGATCACCATTGTGACGGAGTGTGGAGTGGGGTGGTTGTTGTTCGTTGACGGGTGCGGGTTGTGTGTGGCTGGTCGCGCAGTTCCCCGCGCCCCTAAAAGACGCGCCAGCGGTCTGTTGCCGGGTCGGGGCCGCGACGGGGCATCCGATCGCAGCTGTGTCATCCAGCACCTTTTGGTTGCCCATCAGAGGTCGTGCTGCGATCGGAAACCCCGACACGACCCCTTGCGGCAGGGGGCGACTGCCGCCCGGTGGGGGCAGCGCCCCGTCAGGGGCGCGGGGAACTGCGCGCTCAGCCCTCACCGGGCCGGCAGCCGACGAACGGCCGCAAGCCCCCACCCTCCAGGGGCGCGGGGAACTGCGCAATCTTTTGGCTTTTAGGGGCGCGAGGAACTGCGCGACCAGCCACAGCCGGCCCGCACCCGGCAATGAACCCCCCGCCCCCTCACCCCCGCTGGGAGCCCGCCAGAACCTCCGGGCGGAGCAGCGTCGCCAGGTGGTCCGCCGGGAGCAGGCCCTTCTCCAGGACCAGCTCGGCGACACCGCGCCCGGTCGCGAGGGCCTCCTTCGCGATGTCCGTCGCGGCGGAGTACCCGATGTGGGGGTTGAGCGCGGTCACCAGACCGATCGAGTTCTCCACGGTCACCCGCAACGCCTCCGTGTTCGCCGTGATCCCGGACACGCACCGCTCGGCCAGCGTCATACAGGCAGCCCGCAGATGCGTCAGGCTCTCGGACAGCGAGTGCAGGATGATCGGCTCGAACGCGTTCAGCTGGAGCTGCCCGGCCTCTGCCGCCATGGTGATGGTCACGTCGTTGCCGATCACCTCGAAGGCGACCTGGTTGACGACCTCGGGAATCACGGGATTCACCTTGCCGGGCATGATGCTCGAACCGGCCTGCACAGGCGGCAGGTTGATCTCGTTCAACCCGGCCCGCGGCCCTGACGACAGCAGCCGCAGGTCGTTGCAGCTCTTGGAGAGCTTGACCGCGATCCGCTTCAGCACCCCGGACATCTGGACGAACGCGCCGCAGTCCTGGGTCGCCTCGACCAGGTCCGCCGCCGTCACGAGCGGCAGGCCGGTGATGTCCGCGAGGTGCCGACGCGCCGCCTCGGCGTATCCGGTGGGCGCGTTGAGCCCGGTGCCGATCGCCGTCGCACCCAGGTTGATCTCGTGGATCAGCTCGACGGCCTCGGCGAGCCGGCTGCGGTCCTCGTCCAGCATCACCGCGTACGCGGAGAACTCCTGCCCGAGCGTCATCGGCACGGCGTCCTGCAACTGCGTACGCCCCATCTTCAGGACGTCGCGGAACTCCAACGCCTTGGCCGCGAAGGCGTCCTGCAGCACGGACATCGCCTTCAGCAGCTCGCGCACCGCGAACACCGTGGCGACCTTGACAGCCGTCGGGTAGACGTCGTTGGTCGACTGCCCGAGGTTGACGTCCTCGTTCGGGTGCAGGAACGTGTACTCGCCCTTGGCGTGGCCGAGGAGTTCCAACGCCCGGTTGGCGACCACCTCGTTGGCGTTCATGTTGGTCGAGGTGCCGGCCCCGCCCTGGATGACGTCCACGACGAACTGGTCGTGCAGCTTCCCCTCCCGGATCTCGCGGCAGGCCGCCACGATCGCGGCCGCCTTGCGGGGTTCCAGCAGCCCGAGGTCCTCGTTGGCGCGGGCGGCGGCCTCCTTGACGGCGGCGAGGGCCTCGATCAGGTGCGGGTACGCGGAGATCGGCATCCCCGTGATGGGGAAGTTCTCCTTGGCACGCAGGGAGTGGACCCCCCAGTACGCCTCGGCGGGGACGTCACGGTCGCCGAGCAGGTCGTGCTCACTGCGGACGGTCATGTCAGTGCGGGTCTTCCTTCTGGAGAGGAGAGGAGAGGGTGGGGCGAGGCTGCGCACGTTGTGCGACTTACTCCGCGAGCGGGTCGAGTGCCCGCGCCGGCCGGATGCTTCCGACCACCGCGCCGCCGCCGAGGAGTGGTGCTCCGGCGAACTCGGTGAGTGCGGCCGGGTCGACGCCGCAGCGGGCGAGCGCCGCCGCGGTGACCGGTACGCGGGCCCGGTCGGCGCCGTCCGCGATCTTCACGGCGACGGCCCGGCCGTCGGGGAGTGCGGCGACCTGTACGCCCTCGAAGCCGTCCTTGGTGAGCAGGCCCGGTACGGCCCGCATCAACGCGGCGACGTCACGGCCGGTGCCGGACGCCATCTCGGCGTGCTCGCGCATCGCGTCGGCGACCCGGGCCTCGGGGGTGCCGGGCGGGGCCGTCGTGATGCGGGCGGCGGCGCGGGCGAGCCCGTGCAGCGAGACGGAGAACAGCGGGGCGCCGCAGCCGTCGACCGTGACCCGGGCGATGGCCTGGCCGGTCAGGTCCTCGGCGATCTCCGCGATGGCCTGCTGGAGCGGATGCGCGGGGTCGAGGTAGTCGTCGAGCGACCAGCCGTTCAGGCGTGCCGTGTAGAGCATCGCCGCATGCTTGCCCGAGCAGTTCTGCGCGAGACGGGACGGCGGTCGGCCGGCGCGGATCCAGTCCTCTCGGACGACCGGGTCGAAGGGCAGGTCAGTGACGTTGCGCAGATCGTCCTCGGTGAGTCCGGCGAGTTCCAGGATCCGCCGGGTGCCTGCGAGATGGCGTTCCTCGCCGGAGTGGCTGGCGGCGGTCAGCGAGAGGAGATCGCCGTCGAGCGGCAGCCCGGCCCTCAGCATGGCCACGGCCTGCACCGGCTTGAGGGCCGAGCGGGGGTAGAAGGCCGCCTCGATGTCACCGATCTGCAGGTCCACGCTGCCGTCGGCGGCCAACACGACCACCGACCCGTAGTGGATGCCTTCGATGACTCCGCCGCGTACGAGGTGGGCCACGGGCGCGTGCAGCGGTTCCCTGATCGAGGGCGCCGCGGCGAGCGAGCAGCCGTAGTCGGCAAGGGCGTTGGGGCTCATGCGTCCGCCTCGGACTTGCGTATGGACTCGACCCGGCGGCGTACGCCGTACCAGCCTGCGACCAGCGCCGCCACGATCAGCGGCAGGCAGAGGACCGTGGTGCGACCCGCGCCTCCGTCCGCGTACATGAGGACCAGTACGGAGGCGAGGAAGAAGAGGGTCACGAGTTCGGTCCAGGGCGAGCCCGGGAGGCGGTAGCTGGGGCGGTCCAGTTCGCCGTCCTCGGTCTTCCGCCAGAACTGCAGGTGACAGATCATGATCATGCCCCAGGTGGCGAGGATGCCGATCGCCGCGAAGTTCAGCACGATCTCGAACGCGTCGGCCGGGACGACGAAGTTGAGTCCGACGCCGAGTACACAGATACCGCTGGTCAGCAGGATTCCGCCGTACGGGACCTGGCTGCGGCTCATCACGGAGGTGAACTTCGGCGCCGAGCCGGACATCGACATGGAGCGCAGGATGCGACCGGTGGAGTAGAGGCCGGAGTTGAGGCTGGACATGGCGGCGGTCATCACGACGAGGTTCATGACGCCGCCCGCGGCCGGGATGCCGATGTTGGAGAGCACGGTGACGAACGGGCTCTCTCCGGCGGTGTACTTGTTCCAGGGCAGCAGCATCGAGAGCAGCAGGACCGAGCCGACGTAGAAGAGGCCGACGCGCCACATGATCGAGTTGATGGCCTTGGGCATGATCTTCTCGGGGTTCTCGGTCTCGCCCGCCGCGACGCCCACCAGCTCGACGGAGGCGTAGGCGAAGACGACACCCTGGACGATCAGCAGCATCGGCAGGAGGCCGTTGGGGAAGAGGCCGCCGTTGTCGGTGATCAGCGAGGGGCCGGGCGTGGTCCCGTCCACGGGGCTCTGGGTGACCAGCAGGAAGATGCCGATCAGCATGAAGACGACGAGCGCGCTCACCTTGATGATCGCGAACCAGAACTCCAGCTCGCCGAAGATCTTCACCGAGATGAGGTTCACGGTCAGCACGACCGCGAGCGCGATGAGGGCGATCACCCACTGCGGGATGTCGGAGAACATGCCCCAGTAGTGGGTGTAGGTGGCGACCGCGGTGATGTCGGCGATGCCGGTGGTCGCCCAGTTCAGGAAGTACATCCAGCCCGCCGTGTACGCGCCCTTCTCGCCCAGGAACTCCCGGGCGTACGACACGAAGGCGCCGGACGACGGCCGGTAGAGGACGAGTTCGCCGAGGGCGCGGACGACCAGGAAGGCGAAGACACCGCAGACGGCGTACGCAATGAAGAGCGAGGGTCCGGCCTCGGCGAGGCGGCCTCCGGCGCCGAGGAAGAGACCGGTGCCGATCGCTCCGCCGATGGCGATCATGTTGACGTGCCGGGACTTCAGGGACTTGCTGTATCCCGCGTCACCGGCGTCGACGTGAACGGCGGCTTTCCGTGTCTGCCCTGTCTCTTTGTCGAGGGACTGCTCGCTCACGCCTTTGGTCCGCCTTCCGTGGGGGTGTCCGCGCCGTCCGCGTGCTCGGAGCGCACGATCGCGGTGAGGGTCGTCTCGACGCGGTCGAGGTGATGTGCCATCGCCTCGGTCGCGTCGGTTGCGCTGCCGTCGACCAGGGCCTCGACGATGGCGCGGTGCTCGCGGTTGGACTGTTCGCGGCGGCCGCCGAGTTCGTTGAGGAACGCGGACTGGCGGGCCAGCGCGTCCCGGATCTCCTCGATCACGCGGCGGAAGACCGGGTTCTGGGCTGCCTGCGCCACGGCGAGATGGAAGAGCGTGTCCATGGCCACCCACGCGGTGGTGTCGGTCTCGCGCTCCATCCGGTCGAGGATGTGTGCCAGGTGGTCGAGATCCTCGGGCGTGCGGCGCGCCGCCGCATAACCCGCCACGGGGATCTCGACGTGCCGCCTGACCTCCAGCAGGTCGCTGGCCGCGTAGTCGCCGAAGGTGGGGTCCTCGACGGGTCCGTTGGACAGGACGAAGGTGCCCTTGCCGGTCCGGGACACGGTCAGCCCCATCGTCTGCAGGGCCCTGAGGGCCTCCCGCAGCACGGGCCGGCTGACCTCAAGACGCCGGCACAGCTCCGCCTCGGAGGGCAGCTTGTCCCCCACGGCGTACTCACCGCGCTCAATGGCACCACGAAGGTGCCCGAGCACCGCTTCCATGGCGCTGATACGCCTCGGCACCGAGCCAGCTGTCTGGCTGTCTGACAGGTTCACGGGGTGATCCTGGGGGGAACAGGAGGCGACTGTCAAGGGAGGGCCCGGGGCGTGAGACCGGCCCGCGGGCCCCCGATCGCCCGGACGATCAGAGAACCCCGGCGCCCAGCAGCCCGAACAGCAGCAACCCGACGATGATCCGGTAGATCACGAACGCGTTGAAGGAATGCTTCGCCACGAACCTCAACAGCCACGCGATCGAGGCGTACGCCACCAGGAAAGACACTGTTGTCCCCACGGCCAGTGGAAGAGCGCCGGTGCCCGAGCCCAGGGCGTCCTTCAGTTCGTAGAGGCCTGCGCCGGTCAGGGCCGGGATGCCGAGGAAGAAGGAGAGGCGGGTGGCGGCTACGCGGTCGAGGTCGAGGATCAGGGCGGTGGACATGGTGGCACCGGAGCGGGAGAAGCCCGGGAAGAGCAGGGCCAGGATCTGTGAACTGCCCACCAGCATCGCGTCCTTGAACGAGGTGTCGTCCTCACCGCGCTTGTGCCGGCCCATCTGGTCCGCCGCCCACATCACCCCGCTGCCGACGATCAGGGAGCCCGCGACCACCCAGAGCGAGGCGAGCGGGCCTTCGATGAGCGGCTTGGCGGCCAGGCCGACGGCCACGATCGGGATCGTCGCGCAGATCACCCACCAGGCGAACCTGTAGTCGTGGTGGTAGCGCTCGCCGGGGTCCCGCAGCCCTCGGAACCAGGCCGAGACGATCCGCACGATGTCCTTGAAGAAGTAGACGAGCACCGCGGCGATGGCGCCGACCTGGATGACGGCGGAGAACCCGACGACGGCGTTGTCGTCGACCGGGATGCCCATGAGCCCCTCGGTGATCTTGAGGTGGCCGGTGGAGGAGACCGGAAGGAACTCGGTCACCCCCTCGACGGCTCCGAGAACGACGGCCTGACCGACGGAGATGGCGCTCATGGGATCCAGTTCTGGTGGACGGGCGTGCCGGCGACGGGCGTGCGGGCGACGGCCGCGGCACGGGCGGTCGTACGCAGACCGCGGCCGAGCCAGTCCTACTACGTCCAGGTGTGATCCCAGGGGCTACGCCCAGAGGGCCTCGGCCACCGAAACGCCCGCAAACGCCGCGCCCAGTCCCGCGACCACGCTCGCGATCACGTTGGCGGCGGCGTAGAGACGGGCCCCGTCCTCGGCCAGCCGCAGGGTCTCGAACGAGAACGTCGAGTACGTGGTGAGCGCCCCGCACAGGCCGGTGCCGAGCAGCAGCTGGAGGTGCGAGGAGGCCGCTCCGGCCACGGCCGCGCCGGTGAGGGTGCCCAGGATCAGACAGCCGACGACGTTCACCGTGAAGGTGCCCCAGGGGAAGACCGTGTCGTGCCGGGACTGCACCGCGCGGTCGGTGAGATAGCGCAGCGGCGCACCGACCATGCCGCCGACGATCACCAGTACCCAGTTCACAACGACTTCTTACCCTTCCCGCCCGTGTCACCGGGTTCGCCGGCGGGGTCCTCCCGGCCGACGTAACGGATCACCTCGCAGCTGTCGAGGATCACCATCCCCTCCCCCACCAGCTCGTCGAGCTCCGGCAGGAAGGCGCGTACGCGCTCCTCCGTGTCCACGATGACGACGGCCACGGGCAGGTCCTCGCTCAGCGAGAGCAGCCGTGTGGTGTGGATCAGCGAGGACGCGCCGAAGCCCTCGATGCCCCGGAACACGCTCGCTCCGGCGAGTCCCGCCGCGCGTGCGCGGTGCACGATCTGCGAGTACAGCGGCTTGCGGTGCCAGGTGTCGTTCTCGCCGATGAAGACGGTCACCCGCAGGGCCTTGCCCGTCAGCCTCGTCATCGCCGCCTCCATGCCCGTGGCGCTGCTCATCGGCGCCGCCGCCACGCCAGGGCCCGCCGCACGGCCGTCACCGAGAGCCAGACCGCCGCCAGCGCCGCCACCAGGGTCGCGGCGAGATAGGCGAGGCCGGTGCGGGGATGGCCCGTGTCGACAAGTCTCTGGATGTCGACGGCGTACGTCGAGAAGGTGGTGAAGCCGCCGAGCACTCCGGTGCCGAAGAACGGGCGTACCAGCCGGTGGGCCGCCCACACCTCGGTGATCACGACCATGAAGGCGCCGATCATGAAGCATCCGACGACGTTGACCCAGAACGTGGTCCACGGGAAGCCGCCCGTGTGCGTGGGCCACAGGAGCGAGGCCCCGTAGCGCGCCGAGGCCCCGATCGCGCCACCCACCGAGACGGCCACCACGGCCGGCCCCTGCCCCCGCCAGACCGAGGGCCGCCGGGCGGGCGCGCGAAGTTCCGCCGGTTCGTCCACCGTGTCGGAATGAGGGGCGGTCATGGGCGTACGTCTCCTGGTCGTGGCAGGAGATCAGGCTAAACCCCGGCCGGTCAGGACGCGCCCGACGCCTGCTTCTCGACGGCCTCGAACCGGGCCGCCATCGCGGCCTGGAGCGCCTGGGCCGCCGACAGCGGGCGGACCATGACAGTCAGCTCGTCGACGTGGCCGTCCTCGTCGAAGTGCAGGATGTCGCAGCCCTGGAGTGCGCGGTCGCCCACCCGTGCCTCGAAGACGAGGACGACGTCCCGGCCGTCCGGGTTCTCGATCTCGCGGATGTAGTGGAAGTCCTCGAAGACCTCGATCACCGCGCCCAGGATCGCCGCAGTGATCGGCTTTCCGGCGTACGGCTTGAACACCACGGGGCTGGTGAACACGACGTCCTCGGCGAGCAGGTCGACGACGGCCGCGTGGTCGCCGTCCTCCACCGCCTTGCGGAAGGGATTCATCTGCCACCTCTTAGGTAACTAATTGATTAGGCACTTCGGACAGTAGTGGCCGCTGGTGGCATCGCGCAACGCCGGGGTAGGTACGTATGCATCACCGACCCCGGAGGTGCTGTCGTGTACTACCCGCTGACCGTCCGTGACTTCCTCGACCGTGCGGCCCACGTCTATCCGGACCGCGTCGCCGTCGTCGACGAGCCGGAGCAGCCGGGGCCGAACCTCGGCGAACCCACCTACCGGGAGCTGGCGGCACTCGCCCGTGCCCAGGCCGCCAAGCTCGACCAACTGGACGTACCCGTGGGCGGCAGGGTGGCGGTGATCTCGCAGAACTCGGCGCGGCTGCTCACCTCGTTCTTCGGCGTCTCCGGCTGGGGGCGCGTCCTGGTGCCGGTGAACTTCCGGCTGACCCAGCCGGAGATCGACTACATCGTCCGGCACTCCGGCGCCTCGGTCGTCTACGCGGACGCGTCCTGCGCGGACGTGCTCGACACACTCGACGTCAAGCACAAGTTCGTCCTCGGCGACGACGAGGACCTCTTCCTGCACGACACGGAACCGCGGGAGTGGGCCGCACCGGACGAGAGCGCGACGGCCAGCGTCAACTACACGTCCGGAACGACCGCCCGCCCCAAGGGAGTTCAGCTCACGCACCGCAATCTGTGGCTGAACGCGGCCGTGTTCGGGCTGCACACCACGATCAGCGACCGTGACGTCTACCTCCACACCCTCCCGATGTTCCACGCCAACGGCTGGGGCATGCCCTACGGCGTCACCGGGGTCGGCGGCCGGCACATCGTGCTCCGCCAGATCGACGGCGCCGAGATCCTGCGGCGCGTCGAGCGGCACGGCGTGACCCTGATGTGCGCGGCGCCCGCCGTCCTGAACGCCGTGCTCGACGCGGCCGCCGACTGGGAGGGCGAGATCCCCGGCCGCGACCGGGTCCGTATCGTCTGCGCGGGCGCGCCGCCGCCGACCCGCACGATCGAGCGCGTGATGGGCGAGCTGGGCTGGGAGTTCATCCAGATCTACGGGCTCACCGAGACCTCGCCCCTCGTCACGGTCAACCGCGGTCGGGAGGAGTGGGACGACCTGGAGCCCACCGATCGTGCGCGGCGGCTCGGGCGGGCTGGGGTGCCCGCGCTCGGCGTCCGTATCGATGTGGACGTCGACGGTGAAGTGCTGACCGCGTCGAACCACAACCTGGACGGTTACTGGGACCAGCCCGAGGAGACCGCGAAGGCGCAGGCGGGCGGGTGGTTCCACACCGGGGACGGCGGATACCTCGACGACGAGGGGTACTTGGTGATCTCCGACCGCAAGAAGGACGTCATCATCTCGGGCGGCGAGAACGTCTCGTCGATCGAGGTGGAGGACGTGATCACCTCGCATCCGGCCGTGCGCGAGGTCGCGGTCATCGGGATTCCGGACGCCAAGTGGGGCGAGTTGGTGACCGCGCTCGTCGTGACGGACGGATCGGGCGTCACCGCCGAGGAGTTGATCGCCCACTGCCGTACGCGGCTGGCCGGTTTCAAGACGCCCAAGCGGGTCGACTTCGTGGAGTCGCTGCCGCGCACGGCGACGGGGAAGCTGCAGAAGTTCAAGCTGAGGGAGCCGTTCTGGCGGGAGCGGGACAAGGGATGAGGCGAGGGGAGGGGGGGGGGGGGGGGGGGGGGGGCGGCGGCGGGGGCGCCCCGGCCCCCCCCCCCCCCCCCCCCCCCCCCCCCCCCCCCTCCCCCTTGTCACGCCTTCAGTCCGTCACCGGTGGCTGAACCACGCCATCGCCGGCAGCGCCCTGTCGTCGTAGCCGAACAGGGCCTGGTTCTCCCAGCCGTTGCCGGAGGAGGCGTCGGTGGGGTCCCAGCCGTTGCCGGTGACCGCGGTCCAGGTGGACTCCCAGTAGAAGATGCCGAGTCCGCGGCCGTTCGGGACGGCCTCCACGATGCTGGCCACGTCCTTCATCCACTGCGTCTGACCGGCGGTCGAGGCCGGGTAGCCGGGCACCAGCTCGCTGCTGAGGTCGATGATGTTCTCGTGCGAGTCCTCGCTGTCCAGCCGGAAGGGGTAGGCCGTCTCGGCGAGGTAGACCGGCTTGCCGTAGCGGGCCGCCGCGTCGTCCAGGGTCGTCTGGAAGTCGGCGAGCGTGCCGTGCCAGTAGCCGTAGTAGGACAGCCCGATGACGTCGAACTTCACGCCGTTGGAGACCGCGCTGTCGAACCACCAGCGGGTGCCCGCCAGATCGCCGCCCTTGGCGAGGTGCAGGGCCACGGTCGTACCGGAGTTGACCGCCTTGACCGCGTCGTAGCCGGAGTTGAGCAGCCCGGCGAGCTGCGACCAGTTCGACGTGGAGCCCTCGTTCCAGAGCATGCCGCCGTTGATCTCGTTGCCGACCTGCACCATGTCGGCCGTGGTGCCCTGCGCCTTCAGCGCGTTCAGCACGTCGTACGTGTGGTTGTAGACGTCGGTCCTGAGCTGGCTGTACGAGTGTCCGGCCCAGGCTGCGGGCTTGGACTGGGCGCCCGGGTCTGCCCAGGTGTCCGAGTAGTGGAAGTCGACGAGGAGCTTCATGCCCTGCGCCTTGACGCGCTTGGCCGTGGCCAGCACGCGGGCCTTGTTGTTGTAGCCGTCGGCGGGGTTCACCCACACCTTGAGGCGGGCGTAGTTCTGACCGGCGGACTTGAGGATGGCGAGCGCGTCACCGGTCGTGCCAGAGCTGTACTTGTACACGCCGCCCTTGGCCTCGCTCTTGGCGAGCGACGACACGTCGGAGCCCTTGATGGGCAGGCCCGCCGTGCCGGAGGTGAACGTCAGGTCGTCAACGTTGATCCAATTGCCCGCCTTCGCATCGGAGTTGATGCTGATCGTGCACTGGTTGTTCGTCACGGCGACGGGGGTGACGATACGTATCCAGCCGCTGGACGAGACCGGGATGTCAGTGCGCTGTTCCGCACCGCCGCAGTTCTTGAGCGCGAGGTAGGCGGAGTTCTGGCCGCCGCCCGAGCGCACCCAGGCGGTGAGCTTGTAGTTGCCGTTGGTGAGGCCCGAGAGGTACTGGTACGTCTCCACCTTGTAGGCGGAGGCCGAGTAGTGCGTCAGGCGGTAGCTGCCGCCGTGACCGCCCGCCTCCGTAAAGGAGGCCGCGGTCTGGCCTCCCGCGGAGTAGGTCGACCAGCCGGTCGGGGTGGTCGTGCCGGTGCCGTTCGACTCGAAGCCGGGGTTGGTGAGGGTGCTTGCCGCGCCGGCGCTCTGCGCGGGCAGGGCGGTGAAGGCCAGGCCGGCTGCCAGCGGTAGCAGCAGGGCCCTGAGTGTGCGTCTGGGATGGAACATCGTCGTCCGTCGTCCCTTCGACGTGATGATGTGGATGTGCCCCTGAGTGGGGCGTAGGGGGGTGACGTGGGGTTCTTCGCCCCCGCCGCCCCTACCCGTTCCCGTCCCTTCTGGGGGCTGCCGCCCCCAGACCCCCGCATCGGCCTGAACGGCCTCGTCCTCAAACGCCGGACGGGCTGAAAATGTCGGCCCGGGCTGCGAAATCTTCAGCCCCTCCGGCGTTTGAGGAGCGGGGGGTTCGGGGGGCTGGCCCCCCGAAACGGACGGGAATGGGTAGGGGCGGCGGGGGCGAAAACAATGGGGCGAGTCAGTCGTCGAGGCGTACAACCCGGACGCCCCCGGCGGGCACCGCGAGGCGGCCTGCCGCACGCTCGCCCGTGAGCAGCTCCGTACCAGGCGCGTCCAGCGCCACCTTCGCGTCCGCGGCAGAGTGGTTGATCACAAACAGGAACGTCCCCGACTCCCCCACCCGCCGCACCACTTCGACATCCCGAGGCAGATCGCCCCGGGGCGCGATCCGCGCATCGTCGGCGGCCCAGCCGACAAGCGCGTCGAGCCCGTGGGCCCCGAGCCGCGTGGACACGTACCAGGCGGATCCCTCACCGAACCGGTGACGGGTGACGGCCGGATGCCCCTCGGTGAGCCCGTCGGCGTACGTCCACACGGTCTCGGCACCGCGCGGCACGACGAACTCGGTCCAGACGTCCCCGGCGAGTTCGGATCCGTCGGGTCCGGTGATGCGGACCCGGTCGCCGGCGAGCAGCGGCGAGAACTCCTCGACGGTCAGGCCGAGTACGTCCCGCAGCGGGCCGGGGTAGGGGCCGTCGTGCACGGCGTCGTGCTCGTCGACGATGCCGGAGAAGTACGAGACGACGAGGGTGCCGCCGTTCTCGACGTACTCCGTGAGGTTCTGTCCGGCGGCCTCGGTCATCAGGTAGAGGGCCGGCACGACGACAAGGGGATAGGCCGACAAGTCGGCTTCCGGGTGGGCGAAGTCGACGGTGAGGTGTCGGTCGTAGAGGGCTTCGTAGAAGGCGTCGGCGCGCTCGCGCGGGTCGTGGTCCTCGCTGGGGCGCCACTGGAGGTTCTGCGCCCACCAGGAGTGCCAGTCCCACAGGACGGCGGCGTCCGCCTGGGTGCGGGTGCCGCGGATCGTACTCAACGCGTCGACGGACGCGCCGAGTTCGACCACCTCGCGCCACACCCGCGAGTCCGTGCCCGCGTGCGGCAGCATCGCCGAGTGGAACTTCTCCGCGCCGCGCCGTGACTGCCGCCACTGGAAGAACATCGCGCCGTCGGAGCCTCGGGCCACATGGGCGAGGGAGTTGCGGGCCATCTGGCCGGGAGCCTTGGCGGGGTTGCGGGTCTGCCAGTTGACGCCCGAGGTGGAGTGTTCGAGCAGCAGCCAGGGGGCGCCGCCGGCGACGGAGCGGGTCAGGTCGGCGGCCATCGCGAGGTTCACGTGCGTACGGCGGCCGTCGGTGATCAGGTAGTGGTCGTTGGTGACGAGGTCGACCTCGCGGCCCCAGGCCCAGTAGTCGACGGAGTCGCACTGGCTGAGGGCGGTCATGAAGTTGGTGGTAACGGGGATGCCGGGCGCGAGGCGGTGCAGGATGTCCCGCTCGGCGACGAAGTTCTCGCGCATGGTGTCGTCGGCGAACCGCTTGTAGTCGAGCGCCTGGGCCGGGTTGCCGACCGTCGGGGTGACCCGGGGCGGGTTGATCTGGTCGAGGTCCGCGTACCGCTGGCCCCAGAAGGCCGTGCCCCAGGCCTCGTTCACCGCGTCGACCGTGCCGTACGTCCTGCCGAGCCAGCAGCGGAAGTGGGCGGCGCAGCTCTCGCAGTAGCAGGCCGAGACGGGGACGCCGTACTCGTTGTGGACGTGCCACATCGCGAGCGCGGGGTGTTCGGCGTACCGGGTGGCGAGCCTGGTGGTGATGTCGGCGGCGGCCGAGCGGTAGTGGGGGTTGCTGTGGCAGATGGCGCCGCGTGAGCCGAACTCGTAGCGGGTGCCGTCGGCGGTCACAGGCAGGGCTTCGGGGTGCTCGCGGTAGAACCAGGCGGGCGGCGCCACCGTCGGCGTACCGAGGTCGGCGCGTATCCCGTTCTCGTGCAGCAGGTCGAGGAGCCGGTCGAGCCAGCCGAAGTCGTGGTTCCCGGGCTCGGGCTCCAGCAGGGCCCAGGAGAAGATTCCGACGCTGACCATCGTGACGCCGGCCTCGCGCATCAGCCGGACGTCCTCGGGCCAGACGGTTTCCGGCCACTGCTCGGGGTTGTAGTCCCCACCGAAGGCGAGCCTCGAGAGGCCCTTGGGGGTGGTCTCCGGCATGGATTGTCTCCCGGTCGATCGATCATTTGGGAACGTGCACACACAGCGCCAGCGGCGCGGGGCCAACATAACCGCACAGCAACAACCATTGACAAGTGTCCTGGATGTTTCTCTACTGTGAACGCTCACAGAAGCAGCACGGGCGAGCCGGAGGGGCGCGCCGGTGTCGAGAGTGCGAGCGCGCGGAGGCCCGAAGGGCTGAGCACGGTCGTGATCTCGACACCGGCTGAAGCGTCCCGGAGCGAGCCGCACAAGAAAAAGGGGCAGGCCTCCGCAGCAGGCGGAGACCCAGGTCAGGGAGATACATCCATGCCACACACGAAGCTGCGTCGCCTCGTGACCATCTCGGTCGCCGTCACGCTCGGCGCCACCGCACTTGCCGCCTGCGGCTCCTCGGACGACAACGACAGCGAGGCCGACTCGGGGCCGGTCTCGCTGACGTACTGGTCCTGGACGCCGGGCATGGACAAGGTCGCCGACCTGTGGAACAACGGCCAGGGCAAGAAGGACCAGATCAAGGTCACGGTCAAGAAGCAGGCGTCCGGCGACACACTGGTCACCAAGATCCTCACCGCGCACAAGGCCAAGAAGGCCCCGGACCTGGTCCAGGCCGAGTACCAGGCCCTGCCGACCCTGGTCAGCAATGACGCGCTCGCCGACATAGCCGGCGAAGTCGACGGCGTGAAGGACAAGTTCGCCGACGGCGTCTGGCAGCAGACGACGCTGGGCTCGGACGCGGTGTACGCGATCCCGCAGGACTCCGGGCCGATGATGTTCTACTACCGCCAGGACCTGTTCAAGAAGTACGGCCTCGAAGTCCCGCAGACGTGGGAGCAGTTCGCCGAGACGGCCCGCGCGTTGAAGAAGAAGTCGCCGGAGACGGACCTGACCACCTTCTCCGCCAACGACTCCGGTCTCTTCGCCGGTCTCGCCCAGCAGGCGGGCGCCAAGTGGTGGACGACAGAGGGCCAGAAGTGGAAGGTCGGCATCGACGACGCGGCGACGCAGAAGGTCGCCGACTTCTGGGGCGGCCTCGTCAAGGAGGGCGCGATCGACAACCAGCCGATGTACACCCCCGCCTGGAACAAGGCGCTCAACACCGGCAAGCAGATCGCCTGGGTCAGCGCCGTCTGGGCGCCCGGCACCCTGACCACCGCCGCGCCCGACACCAAGGGCAAGTGGGCGATGGCTCCGCTGCCGCAGTGGTCGCAGAGCGACGACGTCACGGGGAGCTGGGGCGGTTCGTCCACGGCCGTCACCACGGATTCCAAGCACAAGTCGGCCGCCGCCAAGTTCGCCGCCTGGCTGAACACGGACCCCCAGGCGCTGACCGCGCTCGCCAAGGAGGGTGGCATCTACCCGGCCGCCACGACCGCGCAGACCAGTGACGCGTTCACCGAGCCGCCTGCCTTCTTCTCCAACCAGACGGACTTCTACGCCCAGGCCGCCGACATCGCGAAGACCACGGCTCCCTCCGCGTGGGGCCCGAACGTGAACGTCGCGTACACCACGTTCAAGGACGCGTTCGGTTCCGCCGCCAAGAACAAGTCGGACTTCGGCGCCGCCCTGAAGACGATGCAGGGCGACACCGTGGCCGACCTCAAGAAGCAGGGCTTCGAGGTCGCGGAGTGACGAGCGCACGCCGGAAGTCGTACGGGGTCAAGGGGGCCCCGTATGCCTTCCTTCTCCCCGCGACGATCCTGTTCGCCCTCTTCTTCGCGCTGCCCATCGGCTACGCGGTCTGGCTCAGCCTGCACAAGGTCCAGGTCAAGGGCCTCGGCCTGGGCGCGGGGGCCCGCCAGGAGGTCTGGGCGGGCCTGGAGAACTACACCGACTCCCTCACCGACTCCCAGCTGCTCGACGGTGCCGTGCGCGTGCTCGGCTACGGCGCCATCGTGGTGCCGGTGATGCTCGGGCTCGCGCTGCTCTTCGCGCTGATGCTCGACACCGACCGGGTCCGCCTCGCGCCGGTCACCCGGCTCGCGATCTTCCTCCCGTACGCCATTCCGGGTGTCGTCGCGGCGATGCTGTGGGGCTTTCTGTACCTGCCGGACGTCAGCCCCTTCTACTTCGTCCTCGACAAGTTGGGCATGCCGCAGCCCGACCTGCTGGACGGCGGGCCGCTGTACATCGCCCTGTCCAACATCGCGGTGTGGGGCGGCACCGGTTTCAACATGATCGTCATCTACACCGCGCTGCAGTCCATCCCGGCCGAGGTGTACGAGGCGGCGAAGCTGGACGGCGCCACCCCGCTGCAGATCGCGATCAGGATCAAGATCCCGATGGTGGCACCCTCGCTGGTGCTGACCTTCTTCTTCTCGATCATCGCGACGCTCCAGGTGTTCAGCGAGCCGACCACCCTCAAGCCGCTCACCAACTCCGTGTCCACGACCTGGAGTCCGCTGATGAAGGTGTACCAGGACGCCTTCGGCAAGGGCGACATCTACTCGGCGGCGGCGACCGCGGTGATCATCGCCCTTGTCACGCTGGTCCTGTCCTTCGGCTTCCTGCGGGCCGCGAACTCCCGTAACAAGCAGGAGGCAGCACAGTGAGTTCTCTTGCCGTCCGCAAGGCGTCCCCGGCCGCGGGGACGACACCCGGCACCGCTCAGGGGCCGCCGCTGCGCCGCCGGATCGCCTTCGTCCCGACGGTGACGCTGCTGATCGGCGCGATCTACTGTCTGCTGCCGGTGGCGTGGGTGGTGATCGCGGCGACCAAGTCGGGCAGCGAGCTGTTCTCGACGTTCACGTTCCTGCCGGGCACGGGCTTCGCCGAGAACGTCACGGACCTGAACGCCTACCGCGACGGCGTGTACTGGAAGTGGATGGGCAACTCCGCCCTCTACGCGGGCCTGGGCGCTCTCCTGTCGACCGTCGTCTCCGCGTTCAGCGGCTACGCCCTCGCGATCTACCGGTTCCGGGGCCGCGAGACCATCTTCAACATCCTGATGGCGGGCGTGCTGATGCCGCCGGTGATCCTCGCGATCCCGCAGTATCTGCTCATGGCCAAGGCCGACCTCACGGACTCGTACGCGTCCGTCCTGCTGCCGCTGATCCTGTCGCCGTACGGCGTCTACCTCGCGCGGATCTACGCCGCCGCGGCCGTGCCCAGCGACGTCGTCGAGGCGGGGCGGATGGACGGGGCGAGCGAGCTGGGGATCTTCACCCGGATCGCGCTGCCGATGATGGTGCCCGGGCTGGTGACGGTATTCCTCTTCCAGTTCGTGGCGGTGTGGAACAACTTCCTGCTGCCGTACATCATGCTCAGCGACGACGAGAAGTTCCCGATCACCCTCGGTCTGTTCACCCTGCTCGAACAGGGAGCCAACACCCCGGCCCTCTACACACTGGTGATCACCGGCGCGCTGCTCGCGGTCATTCCGCTCATCGCTCTGTTCCTGGTCATCCAGCGGTTCTGGAGCCTCGATCTGCTGTCGGGAGCCGTAAAGTCGTGACCATGAGCCAATCGGGGGGCCGGCGCAAACCGCCGACGATTCACGATGTCGCGCGCGAGGCGGGAGTCTCACGAGGGACCGTCTCGCGCGTGCTCAACGGCGGGCACTACGTGAGTCCCACGGCCCAGGAGGCGGTCAACGCAGCCATCCGCAGGACGGGTTACGTCGTCAACCGGCACGCCCGCTCACTGATCACCGGACGCTCGGACTCAATCGGCTTCCTGCTCACGGAGCCGCAGGAGAGGTTCTTCGAGGACCCCAACTTCAATGTCCTGCTGCGGGGTTGTACGCAGGCACTGGCGGCGCACGACATCCCGCTGCTGCTGATGCTGGCGGGCACCGAGGACGAGCGGCGCCGTATCACGCGGTACATCACGGCGGGTCATGTCGACGGGGTGCTGCTGGTCTCCAGCCACTCCGGCGATCCGGTCGCCGAGCAACTGCGGGAAGCGGGCGTGCCGTTGGTCATGTGCGGCAAGCCCATAGGCGTCGGCTCCAAGGTGAGTTACGTGGCCGCGGACGACCGGGACGGCGCCCGTGACATGGTGCGCCATCTGGTGTCGCTGGGCCGTCGCCGTATCGGCGTGGTGACCGGGCCCCTGGACACGCCCGGTGGTGTGGAGCGGCTCGCGGGCTATCGGGAGGTGCTCGCCGAGTCGGGCATCGACTTCGACGAGCGGCTCGTCGTGTCCGGTGACTACAGCCGGGCCAGCGGCGAGGCGGGCGCGGAACGGCTCCTGGCCCAGTGCCCGGACGTGGACGCGGTGTTCGTCGCGTCCGACCTGATGGCCCAGGGCGTACTCACCTCACTGGAGCGGGCCGGGCGCCGCGTCCCGGAGGACGTGTCGGTGGGCGGCTTCGACGACTCCTCGGCCGCCCTGGCCGCCCGCCCCCAGCTGACGACCATCCGGCAGCCCTATGACCGGATCAGCGCCGAGATGGTGCGGGTGCTGCTCGCCCAGATCGGCGGAGAGGATCCGGCGGCGGTGATCCTGCCGACGGAACTGGTGAAGCGTCAGTCCACCTGAGACCGGCGCTTCACGCGGCTTTCAGGGGTGGGCCCAGCAGCAGGTGCACGCCCTCCGCCGACAGTGTCACGGCCTCGGGCGAACCCGGGTCGATGGTGAGCGCCAAGCCGCGCCGGGGCCAGTGGGCCGGAATCATGCCCAGGGGTACGAGGTGGTAGCACTGGACGTCCGGCAGGGCCTGCGCCATGCGTTCCTCGGACGTGAAGACGAGGACGGCCCGGCCGATGACCGGCAGGACCAGTCTCCGCGTCCGCGCGTCCGAGGCCGGCACCAGCACCTCGGTGTCGGCCAGCAGCGTCCGCGCGTCGCCGTCCAGGCCGTTGTGCGCCAGGACGCTCAGCGCGCGCAGGATCACATCGGACGTGTCGTCCGAGGGTGTCGCTTCGTGGAGTGAGCCGTTCATGAGGGTTCCGCTCGTGAGTCGCGGGCGGGACCATCCCTTGCCCGTCCGCGTCGAGTGTTCTTCGCATACCCCCGCCCCGCACTCTCATGCGAGACCCGTATGTGTGTCCTGTACACTGAGTGGCTGCGAAGGGGAGTAGTCCTGCGAACCGGTCGTCGACACACTGGAACCCTCGGGTTCCCGGTGGCCGGGCCCGTGTGATCACACGGGTGGACGAGACCTTCGGCCAGGCATTGATGTGCCCGCGAGTCCTTGCGGCGCACCCGTCATGCCGGGCCGATCGGTTCTCCCGTCGCCCGAGTCGAGGGCGCTTCGCGAAGATCCGGGGGCCCGGCCCTAAAGAAAGCCACCCGGAATGCATCTCGACCCTCTGGCGATCCTCACCGCCTTCGGGCTGATCTTCCTCGCCGAGCTGCCGGACAAGACGATGTTCGCGTCGCTGGCCATGGGCACCCGCATGCGGCCGCTGTACGTGTGGTTCGGTACGTCCACCGCGTTCGTCGTGCACGTCGCGATCGCCGTCGGCGCCGGAAGTCTCATCGGTCTGCTGCCCGACTGGACCGTCAAGTCGGTCTCGGCCGCGCTCTTCGCGTTCGGCGCCTTCATGCTGCTGCGCAGCGGAGGGGACGACGGCGAGGAGGACGCCGGAGGCCGGACCGTCACCGGCTTCTGGCCCGTCTACACGACCGCCTTCATGGCCGTCTTCATCAGCGAGTGGGGCGATCTGACGCAGATCACGACCGCCAACCTCGCGGCCACCAACGGCGTCGCGTCCGTGGCCGTCGGATCCGCGGCCGCCCTCATGTCGGTCTCCGCGCTCGCACTGCTGGCCGGGCGGTTCATCGCCAAGCGCGTACCGCTGAAGACCGTGCAGCGCATCGGCGGTCTGTGCATGCTCGGGCTCGCGGTCTGGTCGGTCGTGGAGATCTTCACCGGGTGACGGGCCACGCTCCCGGGGCGCCCGGTCAGGAACGGACCGGTCAGGATCCAAGCGGTCCGTCCTGACCGGTCAGGAACGGAGAAGCGTGCTCCCACCCCTCGGCCATAGCGTGATTCCACCGGCGAGAAACCGGTCCGAACCGGTGACGACCACCGGTGACGACCACCGGTGGAGATCACCGGTGGAGATCACGACAGCGGAGGAGCCCGTCATGCCCGAAGTCCTCAGGACCATCACCTATCCCGTCAAGGACCTCGCCCGCGCCAAGGCCCTGTTCGGCTCGCTGCTGGGGGTGGAGCCGTACGTCGACGAGGCGTACTACGTGGGCTTCCGAGCCCCCGGCGGGCCGGAGATCGGGCTCGACCCCAACGGTCACGCGAAGGGTCTGACCGCGCCCGTCCCCTACTGGCACGTCGCCGACATCAAGGCGAGCCTGGCCGGTCTCGTCGGCTCGGGCGCCGAGGTCGTCCAGGACATCCAGGACGTCGGGGGCGGCACGCTGATCGCCTCCGTGAAGGACGCGGACGGCAACGACGTCGGTCTCATCCAGGAGGCGTCCTGAGCAGGGCGAGCAACTCCATGCAACTGCACTAGTTGCATCGTAAACAATGACCGCTTTCTCTGTTACCGTGCGGACATGGCAGCAGAGAAGGTCGCTCCCCCGCTCGAGGACCAGTGGCGGGACATCCTGTCGGTGCACGCGCGCACCATGTGCGAGATCGACCGCGAACTCCATCCGCACGGCCTCGGCGCCAGCGACTTCGAGGTGCTCGACATCCTCGCGTCGGGCACAGCGACCTCGGGCCCGGACACCGACTCGCATACGGGCACGGGCACGGGCACGGCCGCAAACACGGGCTCAGGCGCGGGTCCGGTCGAGCAGTGCCGGGTGCAGAACATCGCCGACCGCGTCCATCTGAGCCAGAGCGCCCTCTCCCGCCTCATCGGCCGCCTGGAGAAGGAGGGCCTGGTGGAGCGGACCGTCTGCCAGGAGGACCGCCGCGGGGTCTGGGTGGCCCTCACCGGCAAGGGCCGCGACCTGCACACCGAGGTACGCCCGCTGCAGCGGGCCGTCCTGGCCCGCATGCTCGCCGAGGGCTGAGCCGCCCCGCCAGGCGCTGAGTCCCCCGGCGGAGGCCGAGTCATCCCGCCGGGCGCAGCAGGTCCCGTACGGCCTCGAACGCCGCCGCGACCGTCGCCGGGTCTGCGCCCGGCCGGGCCAGCGCGCTCATCGGGATCGGTGTGACCGAGGGCAGTCCGTCGTACGGGCTCAGTCCGTCCGGCGCGGGGCCGACCGCGGCGAGAAGAGCCACGCCCACGCCCGTGCGCGCCACGTCGAGCACCCCCGCGAGATAGCCGGCGTCGCCGACCACCGTGGCCGCGACTCCGTGCGCGGCGAGGGTCGCGATGGCCCGGCGGCGGATCGCGCACGGGTCCTCGATGGCGACGAGCGGCACCGGGGCGGGCGCGGCCGGCGGCACCCAGCCGGGAGTGGCGTGCCAGGTGAGCGGGAGGCCGCCGACCGGAGTGCCCTCGGTGGCCGCCGCCTCCGTCACATACACCGCGACGTCCACGCTGCCGCGCTCCACGGCCTCGACGAGCCGTGCCGAGCGGTCGATACGGAAGCGCACCCGGCAGCCCGGCCGCACCTCCTGGACTGCCGCGGTCAGCCGGGGCAGGAACTGGTCGGCGGCGTGCTCGGTGGACCCGATGGTGACGGTGTCGCCCTCGGTGTCGAGCAGCACCCGCACGGCCTCGTCGTGGACGGCGAGGATGCGGCGGGCCTGCTCCACGAGGAGCCGCCCCTCGGGGGTGAAGCGGGTGCCTCGCCCCTCACGTTCGACGACCGGACTCCCCAGCGTCTTCTCCAGCCTGCGCACATGCTGGCTGACCGCGGACTGGCTCAGGGCGAGGGAGTGGGCGGCGCGGTGGAAACCGCCGCAGTCGGCTATCGCGGTCAGGCTGCGCAGCGCCACGATGTCCAGGACAGGTTGGGGCATACGGCGACCGTAGCCCGTCGCCCTCATCGATCGCGATAGCTGATCGATTTCGATGCGGAATCGTCGTTGGACGGAATCCGCCCCGGCCGGTCATGATGAACCCATGGTTCCCACGACCGCTTCCGCTGCCCTTCTGACGCAGCGCCGAGTCATCGACTTCGGCGTGGCGTGCAGCGCGCGCTGTCGTTGATTCCCCGCCGGTCACCGGCGTTGCCGCTCGGCCTCCACTGATCGTGTCTCCCCTGTCCTGACACGTGTCGGCAGGCTGCCGCGCCTCCCCCTTCGCTCTTGCGGTCCTCCTTTCCCCTGCCCTGAACAAGGGAGTTGCTTCCTCATGCCCTCCTCGCCGTCCACCTCTCTGTCCACCTCCTGGGACGAACCCGAAGGCCTCGCCGCCCGCGGCACGCTGATCGTGCTGGCCGGCCGGGGCGAGCACGGTGGTGTGTACGAGCGGTTCGGCCGCCGTCTCGCCTTCGACGCCTATCGCGTACGTGCCCTCGGTGACCCGGTCGCCGTTCCGTCCGTGCTCGACGAGGCGGCCAAGCTCCTCGCCGACGAGTCCCTGCCCGGCCCGAAGGTGCTGGTCGGCTCGGACACGGGTGCCCTGTACGCCGCCCGGCTCGCCGCCGAGCAGACCCCGGGGATCGACGCACTGATCCTGGCCGGTCTGCCCACCGCCCCCTGGGCGTCCGGGAGTTGGGAGGCGGAGGTCGAGGCACGCACCGCCTGCCCCACCCACCAGGCACGCCTCACGAACGACCCGGGTTTCCGGCGCGGGGCACTGGACACGGCCCCTGAGCTGCCCGAGCCGAGCCTCGATCTCGTACGGGTTCCGGTGCTGGCCCTGCACGGGGCCGAGGACACGGTGAGTCCGCTCGCCGACGCGCTCAGCGCCTACGAGGGGCACCCCGACGTACGGACCGTGACCTTCAACGGCGGCCGGCACGACGTCCTCAACGACGCGCTGCACCGCACCGCCGCCGCCACGGTCGTGCTCTTCCTTGAACGGCTGCGCCTCTCCCCCGAGCTGCCCGCGATCGCCGAGGGCCTCGCATGAGCGCCCGGGTGACGACGACTGTCGCGGAACTGCGCGAGCTGATCGACTCCGGGCAGCCGCCCGTCCTGCTCGACGTGCGCTGGGCGCTGGGCGACCCGCACGGCCGCGACCACTACGAGGCCGGCCACATACCGGGAGCGGTGTACGTCGACCTGGACCGCGAACTGGCCGGTCCGCCGAGCCCGGAGTACGGCCGCCATCCGCTCCCGGACCTCTCGGATCTGCAGGCGGCTGCGCGGAGTTGGGGTATCGGCGACGGGCGGCCTGTCGTCGTGTACGACGACCTGGGCAACACGGCCGCGGCCCGCGCCTGGTGGCTGCTGCGCTGGGCCGGAGTTCCGGAAGTGACCCTGCTGGACGGGGCGTTGGGCGCGTGGCGGGCGGCTGGGGTGCCGCTGGAGTCGGGTCCGGGTGCGACAAAGCCGGACGCGGAGGCGCCGAGGCAGGACCCCGATGCGCCGGAGCCGGACAACATCGTCCTCCGGCCGGGCGGACTGCCGGTGACGGACGCGGACGGGGCAGCCCAACTGGCCGCCACAGGGCTGTTGTTGGATGCCCGCGCCGGGGAGCGCTATCGCGGTGAGCAGGAGCCGGTCGACCCCCGCGCCGGCCACATCCCGGGCGCGGTCTCCGCCCCGACCGGCGAGAACCTCGCCGCCGACGGGACGTTCCTGCCGCCCGAGGAGCTGCGCAAGCGGTTCGAGGACCGCGGTGCCGGTGAAGCGGCCGTGATCGGCGTGTACTGCGGGTCCGGTGTCACCGCGGCCCACCAGATCGCCGCCCTCGCGATCGCCGGGTTCGACGCGACGCTCTTCCCCGGCTCCTGGTCGGCCTGGTCCGCCGATCCCGCCCGCCCCGCCGTGACCGGGCCCCTGCCGTCCTGATCCGCACCGAGCAGTCCCCAACCGCTTTCGGCCGTCCCGAGAGGAAGACCGCCATGCCGACGCAACAGATCGGGGCGACAGCCCCCGTACTGGAGAAGCCCGAACCACCCTCCCAGCCCTCACCCGCCCGCGTCACCATCCGCGGTACGGCGCATCTCCCCCGCCGCCGCCTGTCCGTCCCCCGTTCCGTACGCCGGGCCGCCGGGCCGGTCGGGCTCGTGGCCCTGTGGTTCCTGGGCTCCGTCACCGGCGTACTCCCGGAATCCGTGCTCGCCTCGCCCGTGGATGTCGTACGCCAGGCGGTCGAGCTGACGAAGAGCGGCGAACTGTCGGACGCGATCGCCGCGTCCGGGCGTCGGGCGGCAACCGGATTCCTCATCGGAGGGACGGTCGCGCTGTCGCTGTCCCTGCTCGCCGGGCTGTTCCGGCTCGGGGAAGACGTCATCGACTCCTCGATGGGCATGTTCCGGGCGATCCCGTGGGTCGGTCTGATCCCGCTCTTCATCGTCTGGTTCGGCATCGAGGAGACCCCGAAGATCGCGCTGGTGGCGCTCGGGGTGACCTACCCGCTGTACTTCAACATCTACGGCGGCATCCGCTCCACCGACGCCCAACTCGTCGAGGCCGCACGGATGATGGGGCTCGGCAGGCTCGGTCTCATCAAGTACGTCATCCTGCCGAGCGCGCTGCCCGGTGCCCTCGTGGGACTCCGGTACGCCCTCTCCACCGCCTGGCTGGCCCTCGTCTTCGCCGAGCAGATCAACGCCGACGCGGGTCTCGGCTACCTGATGAGCAACGCCCAGCAGTACTTCCGTACGGACGTCATCGTGCTGTGCCTCGCCGTGTACGCGCTGCTCGGCCTGGCCTGCGACTTCGCCGTACGGGTCCTCTCGCGCCGCCTGTTGAGCTGGCGTGCCTCCTTCGAAGGCGAGGCGTGACCATGACCGCGAACACCGTGAACACCCTGAAGTCCGAGCCCGCGCCTGCGACCGCTACGGCAGTGGCGAACAGTGTCGAGATCCGGGGGCTGTCCCGCGCGTTCGACGGCAACACCGTGCTGCACCAGCTCGATCTCGACATCCGTGAGGGCGAGTTCGTGGCCCTGCTCGGCCACAGCGGGTGCGGCAAGTCGACCCTGTTGCGCATCCTGGCCGGGCTCGACGACGAGATCGGCGGCGAGGTGACCGTGCCCGCCCGGCGCAGCGCCGCGTTCCAGTCGCCGCGGCTGCTGCCCTGGCTGAAGGTGTGGCGCAATGTCGTCCTCGGGCTGCCCGGCCGGCCCGACCGGGCGCTGGCCGACAAGGCGCTGGACGAGGTCGGGATCGCCGAGCGGGCCACCGTCTGGCCCAAGACGCTCTCCGGTGGTCAGGCACAGCGCGTCTCGCTCGCCCGTGCCCTCGTCCGCGAGCCCGAACTCCTGCTCCTGGACGAGCCGTTCGGGGCACTGGACGCGCTGACCCGCGGCAAGGTGCAGCAGCTCGTCGCCGAGCTGTGGGAGCGGCACGGCTGCGCGATCCTCCTGGTCACTCATGACGTGGAGGAGGCGCTGCTGCTCGCCGACCGTGTCCTGGTGATGGACGAGGGGCGCATCGCCCACGAGGTCACCGTCGAGCTGCCCCGCCCCCGCGATCTGACCGCCCCCGAGTTCGTCACGCTCCGCGCCCGCCTGCTCGGCTGGCTCGGAGTCACCCACACCGGTACCTCCGACGTCCCCAACCCCCGTACCCCCAACTCCCGTACCCCCGAAGGGAACCCCTCGTGAAGCGCACCATCTTCCGTACGCTCGCCGCCGCTCTCGGTCTGAGCGCCCTGCTGACGGTGACGGGCTGCGGAGGGGACTCCGCCGCGGACACGGCCGGCGGCTCCTCGGACGTCACGCTCACCATCGGCGACCAGGCCAAGACCCTCCAGACGATCCTCGCCGGTTCCGGGGCCCTCAAAGGCGCCGACTACAAGGTGAAGTGGGCCGAGTTCGAGGGCGCGGCCCCGCTCTTCCAGGCCGTGCAGGCGGGCGCCGCCGACACCACGTACTCCGCGGACCTGCCCGCGCTCCAGGCGCTCAGCGGCGGGGTGAAGTTCAAGAACGTCGCCGCGCTGAAGAACGACGGGCATCACACCGGGATCGTCGTCCGCAAGAACTCGGACGTGAAGAGCGTCAAGGACCTCAAGGGCAAGAAGGTCGTGGTGTCCTCCGCGAAGGGCAGCATCGCCGAGTACCTGCTCGCCAACGTGCTTCAGCAGAACGGCCTCAAGTACTCCGACGTGAAGGTCCAGTACCTGCTGCCGACCGACGCGCAGGCCGCCTTCTCCTCCGGGAAGATCGAGGTCTGGGCGACGTTCGGGGTCTACCAGGCGGTCGGCCTCCAGCAGGGCGGCAGGCTCCTCGTCGACGGCGCCGACGGGCGGATCAGCGGCTACGGATTCATCGGGGCCTCCGAGAAGGCCCTCGCGGACAAGGCGAAGAAGGCCGCACTCGGCGACTTCCTGAAGCGGCTCGGTACGGCCCTGAAGTGGACCAGCACCCACCAGGACGCGTACGCCGACGCCATCGTCGAGCGCAACGGCGCCGACCCCGCGATCGCGAAGACCCTCGCCTCGGCCGCGTACAGCAAGGTGCTGCCCGTCACGCCCGAGGTGAACGGGACCGTCCAGGACGTGGCCGACCTGATGCACGGCATCGGTGTCCTCGACCCGAACGTGGATGTGGCGAAGTCCGCCGACGCCTCCCTCCTCAAGTAGCGGCTCTCAAGGAGCAGGCCTCAAGTAGCCGCCGAGGGCCCTCAAGCGGCTTTCCGAGCAAAGGAGTTCACCATGCCTGTCGAGTTCATCAGCGCCGTGCACACCGACTCCGGGGCGTCCGGTCCGGCCGCCGCGAGCCGCACCGGTCTCGACGTCGACCATCTGCGCAGGTACGCCCGGGCGTTGGACGACGGAGGCTTCGACCACACGCTGGTCGCCTACCACTCGGCCTCGCCGGACGCCTTCCAGATCGCCCAGTTCGTGGCCACCCACACCGAGCGCATCCGTCCGATTCTCGCGCACCGGCCGGGCGTCATCTTCCCGACGCACGCGGCCCGCGCGCTCGCGACCCTCGACCGGATCAGCGACGGCCGCCTGACCGTGCACATCATCTCCGGCGGCAGTGACGAGGAGCAGCACCGCGAGGGCGACTACCTCGACAAGAGGGAGCGGTACGAGCGGTCGGACGAGTACATCCAGATCCTGCGGAAGGTGTGGCAGGCCGACGCGCCCGTGTCGCACGAGGGCAAGTATTTCAAGTTCGAAGGCTACTACTCGGACGTGAAGCCGGTGAACGGCCT
Organism: Streptomyces sp. NPDC050988; assembly: GCF_044456225.1. Taxonomy (NCBI): domain Bacteria; kingdom Bacillati; phylum Actinomycetota; class Actinomycetes; order Kitasatosporales; family Streptomycetaceae; genus Streptomyces; species Streptomyces sp. NPDC050988. The sequence goes on from NZ_JBITFQ010000003.1 coordinate 67,148, forward strand.
GGTGCCGATCTCGGTCGGCGGGTCCTCCCAGGACGCGTACCGCGTGGGCGGGCAGCAGGGTGACATCTTCGGGCTATGGGGCGAGCCGCTGAAGGAGACAGCCGAGCAGATCGCCGCCGTGAACGCGGTCGCGGACGCCGCCGGGCGCCCCCGTCCCCGTATCTGGGTATCGTTCCGCCCGATCATCGCGCCCACCGACGAGCTGGCCTGGGAGAAGGCACACCGCACCCTGGGCGTACTGAAGGACCAGGCGCAGAACACCGAGCTGCTGCGCCACTACAAGACGAGCGGCCGTCCGGCCAACGTCGGTTCGCAGCGGCTGCTCGACATCGCGGAGCGGGGCGAGGTGCACGACCGCTGCCTGTGGACGGCCCCGGCGGTCGCCACCAACGCAGCCGGCGCCTCGACCGCACTGGTCGGCTCCCCGGAGACGGTCGCGAAGGCGCTGCTCGACTACGTGGACATCGGCTGCGACCTGCTGTCGATCCGCGGCTACGACCCGCTCAACGACGCGATCGACTACGCCCGTTACATCCTGCCGCTGGTCCGGCAGGAACTCGCCCACCGCGCTTCGGCGGACCGGGCCGCCTGACCGTTCAGGCCCTCACGCGCCCTGTTCCCCTTCCTCCCCGTCCTCCGTCCCCGTCTGAATCGATTCCTCTCATGGAGACTCCGTGTTCCGTCGCACCCTGCTCACGTCCACCGCCGCCCTCGCGCTGCTGCTGCCGCTCGCCACGGCCTGCGGAGGTGACGCGGAGGCCGAGTCCTCCTCCGGTCTCTCCTCGGTGACGCTGGCCGTCGGCGCCACCGGCTGGAAGAACGAGGAGGCCGTTCTCAAGTTCGCCCACCTCGACGACACCCCTTACAAGGTGAAGTGGAGCCTGTTCCAGGGCGGTGACCAGCAGCTCCAGGCCGTCCGGGCCGGAGCGCTCGACCTGGCCTCCTCCAGCGAGATCCCGCCGATCTTCGCCGCCGCCGACGGCAAGCCCAACTTCAAGGTCGTCGCCGTGCAGCGCGGCACGACCCTCAATCAGGAAGTCATCGTCCCCAAGGGCTCGAAGGTGACGGACATCGCGGGTCTGAAGGGCAAGAAGGTCGGCTACGTCCAGAACACCACCGCCCACTACTTCCTGTACGAGCTGCTGAAGCGGGCGGGCCTGAAGTGGTCGGACATCGACGCCAAGCCGCTCCTGCCCAACGACGGGCTCGCCGCTCTGAACGGCGGCGGCATCGACGCCTTCGCGTCCTACGGCACGTCGATCATCACCGCCCACCAGCAGGGCGCCGTCAAAGTCGGCTCGGGCAAGGACGTCCTGTCCGGCAACTTCCTCTGGTCGGCCCGCGACAACGTCCTGAAGAGCCCCGGCCGGCGGGCCGCCGCGGCCGATCTGATCGCCCGGATCACCAAGGCGTACGCGTACATCCGTGACGGCCGCGAGCACGAGTTCGCGAAGGTCGTCGCCGAGGCCACCCACCAGCCCGTGGCCCAGGCGGAGAAGGACTTCCGTGACGCCCAGGCACAGCGACCGACCCAGGCCAGGACGGTCGGCGACGACACCATCGCCTCGCAGCAGAAGGTCGCCGACGCCTTCACCGAACTGGGCGCCCTGAAGGGAAAACTGGACGTGAAGTCCTTCTGGAGCCGCGCACTCGACACCGATCTGGAGAAGGCCCTGTGACCGTGAACTCCCGCGCGAACCCGGACATCAGCCTGGATGTGAACCCGGAAGTGGACCCGGACGTGAACCCGGGCCTGACCGCGCGCCTCGCCGAACTCGCCGTGGGATACGACCGGTCGGGCGCCTTTCCCGCCGAGTCGATCCAGGTGGTGCACGAGGCGGGGCTGCTCACCGCGACCGTCGGGGAGCGGTACGGCGGCCGGGGTGCCCGGGTGGAGGAGACCGCGCGCATCCTGCACACCCTCGGCCGGGGCGATCCTTCCGTGGCCCTGATCACGGCGATGACCCTCAACACCCACGCCCGCGAGGCCGTACGACCGACGTGGCCCGAGGAGCTGTACGCGCGCGTGCTCAAGGAGTCCGAGCAGCGTCCGGTTCTCGTCAACCACGCGCGCGTGGAGCCCGATCTGGGTTCTCCCGCGCGGGGCGGACTGCCCGCGACCGTCGCCCGGCGCACCGGGGACGGCTGGTCGGTCAGCGGGCGCAAGCGGTTCGTGACGGGCGCGGAGGGTCTGGACTGGTTCCTGGTGTGGGCGACCACCGATGAGCCGGAGCCGCGCGTGGGCACCTTCCTGGTGCCCGGCGGCTCGCCCGGCATCGAGATCACCGACCGCTGGGACCAGTTGGGGCTACGGGCGAGCGGCAGCCACGATGTGACGTTCCGGGACGTGGAGGTCCCGTACGAGCATGTCGTCGGGCTCGGCCCGCACGGTCCCGCGAGCGAGCAGGACAACCGGGCGGGCGCCTCCCTCCACCTCCCACTCGCCGCCCTGTATGTGGGGGTCGCGCGTGCGGCGCAGGCCTTCTTCCACACCTTCGCGCACGCGCGCGTGCCCGCCAATCTCGGTCACCCGGTGGCCCGTACCGAGCGCTTCCGGCGGACGGCCGGGGAGATCGAGGTGCTCCTCGCCACCGCCGAACAGCTGCTCTTCGACGGGGCCGCGCGGGTCGACGCCGAGGATCCCACCTACACCCCGGAGCAGGCTCTCGGCGCGCGTGTACTCGCCGACCGGCACTCGGTACGGGCAGTCGAGCTGGCCGTGCGGCTGCTCGGCAATCCGGGCCTGGCCCGCGGCAATCCTCTGGAGCGGCACTTCCGTGACATCCAGTGCGCGCCCGTGCACGCGCCCCAGGAGGACGTCTCCCTGCTCGCCATCGGAACGAAGGCACTCGACCTGTGACCGCTCCCGCGACGACCGCTCTTGAGTCCACGAAGGCCGCCGAGCTGCTCGGGCTGCTGGCCCGTGACCTGGCACCCGACCGGCTGGCCACCGATCCGCGCACGGTGGCCGCGCACGCAACCGACCGTTCCGGCGCCCGGTCCGACGGCAGTCCCCTCGCTGTCGTCCACGCCCGGCGCACCGAGGACGTGACGGTCACCCTCCGGCACGCGCATGCCCTGGGCGTGCCGGTCGTGCCGCGTGGCGCGGGCACCGGTCTGTCGGGCGGCGCGACCGCTGGCGAGGGCGTGCTGGTCCTCGACCTGTCCGGGATGAACCGGATCCTCGAACTGTCGGCGGACGACCAGCTGGCGGTCGTCGAACCGGGTGTGATCACGGCCGAGTTGGACCGCGCGGCCGGCTCCCACGGCCTGCGGTACGCACCCGACCCCGCGAGCGCCGCCATCTCCACGATCGGCGGGAACATCGCGACCAACGCGGGCGGCCTGCGCTGCGCCAAGTACGGCGTGACACGGGACAGCGTGCTCGGTCTGGAGGCGGTGCTCGCGGACGGCACGGTGATCAGGACCGGCCGCCGCACGGTGAAGGGCGTCACCGGCTACGACCTGACCGCCCTGCTCACCGGCTCCGAGGGCACCCTCGCGGTGATCACCTCGGCGACGCTGCGGCTGCGGCCCGTCCCCATGGCGACGGCCACGCTCGCCGCGTACTTCCCGTCCTTCGAGGCCGCGGCCGAGGCGTCGTACGCGATCGGCCGGGCCGGGATCGAACCGGCGCTCGCGGAGCTGGTCGACGGGCCCGTGCTGCAGGCCATCGACCCCGAACTGCGGGAGCGGGGCGCGGCGTTGCTGGTCGTCCAGTGCGACGGGGCGGGAGCGGCCGTGGAGGCCGAGGTGGTCGCGCGACTGCTCACACCGCTGGCGACGACCGTCGAGGTGACCGACGATCCCGCCGAGGCCGAGTCACTGCTCGCCGCACGCCGGCTGGCCCTGCCCGCCCTCGAACGGCTGGGCCGGCCGCTGATCGAGGACATCGCGGTACCGCGCTCGCGGCTCGCGGAGGCGGCTCGTTCCATCCGTGCCGTTTCCGAACGCCATGGCGTGCCGATCTTCACCATCGCGCACGCCGCCGACGGGAACCTGCATCCGATCATCGTCGTGGATCCGGCCCTGGACCGGCTCCCGGATGCCGCGTGGGAGGCGGCGGGCGAGATCTTCGCGCTGGCGTTGCGGCTGGGGGGCACGCTCACGGGGGAACACGGCGTGGGTGTTCTCAAGCGGCAGTGGGTCGCGGAGGAACTGGGCCCCGCGGCGCACGCGTTGCAGCGGCGGCTCAAGGAGGCGTTCGATCCCCGGGGCATCCTCAACCCCGGCAAGAGCCTCTGAGCACCGGCCGCTCCCTGTTCTCTGTCGGGTGCGGGTTGTGTGTGGCTGGTCGCGCAGTTCCCCGCGCCCCTGAAGGGGCGCGGGCGCAGCCCGGCTCCTGTCTTTAGGGGCGCGGGGAACTGCGCGACCAGCCCCCACTCGCCCGCACCCGAAAGCGGACGAGTGGCGCAGGAGCCGTCAGGCGTTCGGCCGCGCCAACAGCGCGCGCACACCCTGCGAGCTGAGCGTCAGCCCATGCGGAGCACTCGCGTCGATGCTCAGCGAGACCTCACTGGAGGGCCACTGCGCGGCAAGCGCACCGAGCGGCACCAGGCGGTAGCGCGAAACCGACGGCAGCAGCTCGGCCATCCGCACCTCCGAGGTGAACACCGGAACCAGCGGGTCCCCGCCCGGCTGCTCGATGACGGGCAGGGCGACGACGGAGGGATCACCGGCCGCCTCGTCATCGGCGTCGTCCGGCACCGGGACCAGCACGTCGCTGCCGGCCAGGGTGTCCAGGGCATCGCCGTCCTCGGCGTTCTCGGCCAGCACGGTAAGCGCTCGCTCGGCCTCCGCCGTGGCGTTGTCGTTCGAGGAAATCTCCATGGCACATCCCGACGTAGTAACGAAAACAGGCCGCCCGGACCAGGTTCCGACCCGGGCGCGGCTGGTCGCGTACCCATCGCGGGATGTGCCATGCGTGTCTCACCCGGACGTCACCGAACGCTCACGGAATCAGCGGGATGTCGTGCGAGGGCAGCCCGAGCCGGTCGCAGCCGACGCGCCGCGCGAGCGGCTCGGCCATGCTCGGCCCGATGTGTGTCCAGTACGTGGCGGCGTCCCGGAAGTAGCGCTGCATCCGCTCGCCGTCGCGGGCGTGGCGAGAACCCGCCGTGCGGAAGAGGATGCTCTGCGTGACGTCCCAGGCCATGCGGCCGGCGGTGAGGAAGACCAGCGCGAGCCGGTTGTCGTCGGCGATGGTGAAGGGGGCCTCCCCGGAGACGTTCCGGCGGCAGGTCTCCATGTACTCCTCGGCGGCGCCCTGGAGTGCCGCATGAGCGGTGTGGATCGCGCCGAGCGCCTCGCCCAGGTGGCGCTGGTAGTCGTGGAGCTCGGCCCGTGTGCGGTCGGGTTCCAGGATCAGCGGCCTCTCGGTGACTATCCGGGCGTACTCGTCGGCGGCCGCGTACGCCGTGCCGACCATGATGGCGGCCAGCTCCCCGTGGAAGAAGCTGGGGGCCCGGCCCGCGTACAGCGCGTTGCCGTGCAGCTTCGATCCGGGTGTGCCGCCCTCCACCGGCAGGTCGAGCAGGCTCACCTCCCGGGTGAGGTACTCGGGGATACGGGCCTGTTCCATGCGGATGCTGTTGGAGCCGCTGCCGCGCAGCCCGAGGACGCCGTGCCAGTCGTCGAGCAGCGTCCACACGGAGCGCGGCGCGACGAACAGCACAAGGGGTCCGGGCGGTTCACCCGGTTTCTCCGGGGCTCGCAGCGTCTGGCCGACGTAGTGGGTGGAGTACGGCGATCCGGAGGCGTACGGCCAGGTTCCGTCGAGGACGACATGCCCGTCGCCGTCCGGGCGGGCCACGCCGACCGGCATGACCGTGGACGCGGCACGGAACTCGCCGTCGTCACCGAAGATCTCGTCCTGCGCCCGCTCCGCGAACTGCGCCGCGATCTGGAGCACATGGGCGGCGGTAAGGGAGAGCGCCCAGCCCGTGGAGGGACAGCCTCGGGCGATCTCGATGACCACGCGGTAGAAGGTCGGCAGGCCGAACTCGTATCCGCCGTAGCGGCGCGGCTGCAGGATCCGGTAGAAGCCTGCCCGCAGAAAGTCGTCGTGCGTGTCTTGCGGATAGCGCGTCAACCGCTCTGTCTCCGGCTGACGTTCGAGCAGTGCGGGCCGCAGGGCGACGGCTCGGTCGATCAGTTCGCGTTCGGTCAGTCCGGGCTCGGGAGCGGCGATCACGGTGCCTCCTGACGTGTGGGGCCGTCCGTACGTGTCGCGGTACACGTGATTGAACACGGCACGAGCCGCTGCTGTACCCACCGGATAGCGCCAAGTAGTTCCGTACGGGGGCGTACGGGAGTGATCCGGTAGCGCGCCGAGCGATGGCACGGCATCTCGGTCCCAGGGTGAAAACGGACCAGTAGTGGTGACCGTCGCCCACGCGTCGAACCGTGTGCACGCCTAGCGTGGAGCCATGCCGATGCGACCCTGGTTTCCCGATGCCAAGCTGGGCATCTTCATCCACTACGGCATCTACGCCGTGGGCGGCGCCGCCGAGTCCTGGTCGTTCTACACGGGCGAGATGACGCACGAGCAGTACATGAAACAGCTCGACGGCTTCACCGCGTCGCACTACGACCCGGACGCCTGGGCGGAGTTGTTCGCCCGGGTGGGCGCGCGGTACGCGGTGCTCACCGCCCGGCACCACGACGGTGTCGCCCTCTGGGACACCGACCACCGCAACCTCGACGTGGTGCGGGACACCCCGGCGGGCCGCGACCTGGTCGCCGGCTTCGTCGACGCGCTGCGCGCCCGGGACCTCAAGGTCGGCCTCTACTACTCGCACTCCGACTGGAACCACCCGGACTACGCGAGTCAGCGGCACCCCGGGCCGGTCATCGTGCCGCCCAACGAGTACTCGCACGCCGAGCCCGGCAAGGAGGACCCGGCGGCCTGGGCGCGCTATCTCGCGTATCGCGACGGCCAGGTCGGCGAACTCGTCGAGCGCTTCCGGCCCGACGTCCTCTGGTTCGACGGGGAGTGGGAGCGCACCGAGGAGCAGTGGCGGATGGGCGAGCTCGCCGAGCTGATCCTCTCCGGCAACCCGGACACCGTCCTCAACGGCCGCATGCTCAGTCACGGCGACTACGCCACGCCGGAGCAGGGCACCCCCCTGCGCGCACCGGAGGGCCCGTGGGAGCTGTGCCTCACGATCAACGACTCGTGGAGCTACCGGCCGCAGGACCGCGACTTCAAGTCGGTGCGCCAACTCGTGCGCTACTTCACCGAGACGATCGGCATGGGCGGCAATCTGCTGCTGGGCGCCGGGCCCCGCGAGGACGGGACGATCCCCGAGGAGCAGATCGAACGTCTGGAGGGCCTCGGCGCGTGGATCACGCGGCACTCCGACGCCGTGTACGGCACGGTCGCCGGACTGCCTCCCGGGCACCACTACGGCCCCAGCACCCTGTCCGCCGACCGGCGCACCCTGTACCTGGTGTGTTTCGACGCTCCGCGCGACTCCGTCTCGGTCCGCGGTCTGCGCAATCCGGTCCGGCGGGCCACGGTCCTCGGCACGGGCGCGGAACTGGGCCACCACGTCACCGGCGGCCTCGACGCCGTTCCCGGGGTGACGTGGATCGACGCGCCCACGTCCGCCGACCTGGACGAACAGGCGACGGTGATCGCAGTCGAACTCGAAGGGGAGCTGGACCTCTACACGGGGGCGGGGCGCCTCTGACGACGGTCTTCCGGCGAGGGCGCGTCAGGCGAGGGACAGGAAGAGCTTCTCCAGGCGCGCCCGCATCTGGTCGCGGTCCAGGTCCTGCTCGCCGCCCTCGTCGGTCATGCAGTGCTGGAGACCGGTCGCGATGATCGCGAACCCGGCTCGGTCCAACGCCCTTGAGGCCGCTGCCAGTTGGGTGACGACCTCTTCGCAGGACCGGCCCTGTTCGATCATGTTGATCACGCCCGCGATCTGCCCCTGGGCCCGCTTGAGCCGGTTGATCACGGACTTCAGCTCGTCGGCCGCCATCTGCAGTTCCATGTGGAGCGCTCCCTCGGTATATACCCCACCCGGTATGGTACGCCTCGCCCGATGGGGCCTGGGGTGCCGTGTGGGGTCTGCGGTGCTCGGGTGCTCACGCGACCCGGGCGAGCACCTCGGCCACGGTGACGACCCGAATCAGCGGCCGGTACAGGTCCATGATCTGCAGGGCCTTGGCATGCGAGGCGTCGTCCGCTCCCGCGCAGGCGTCGGCCGCCACCCACACCTCCACTCCGGCGTCGGCGGCGGCGAGCGCGGTGGAGAGCACACAGCAGTCCGTACTGACTCCGGCGAGCACCAGAAAGCCCTCGGGACCGACCCGCTCGGCCAGCTCGGGAGTCCACTTTCCGAACGTCGGAGCGTCCACCAAGTGCTGGGCGTGGGGCGCGAGTTCGTCCACCAGCTCCCAGAGTCGGTCGTGCGGCGGCCGCAGCGCGAAGGGCCACTGTTCGTAGTACGCCCGCCAGGCGCCAAGGGGCTTCTCGGGTGCCAGGAACCGGGTGAAGGTGACGTGTTCCGCGAAGGCGGGCAACAGGCGGCGTACCCCGTCGGCGGCCTCGTTGAAGCGGGGCGCGGCCCAGGGGCTGTCCGGCTCGGCGAAGACGCGCTGCATGTCGATGACGGCCAGCAGACCTTGGGGTCCCGATCGGCTCATGCGCCCGGCACCTCCACGTCCAGCGGCAGGCTCGGGGGCTGCTCCTCCTGCGTACGGACCCTGCCGCGGCCGAGTGCGAGGGTGCCGAGGAAGCCGAGGGCGAGCGCGGCGAGTACGCCGAGGTTGGCGTAGGCCCAGGAGCCGTCCTTGCCGCCCAGGCCCAGCGGGCCGAGCAGATAGCCCTGCCATTCGAGCCAGCCGGCGGCCGTGTTGGTGACCAGGCCCCAGCCGATCGCGGTGGCGGCGAGGGTCAGCAGCATCGGGAGCGGTTCGACATCACCGTACCGGCCGCGGGTGCGGAACAGGTCGGCCTCGTCGTAGTCGCGGCGCCGTAGCAGGAGGTCGGCGAGCATCACACCGCACCAGGCGGCGACGGGCACCCCGAGTGTGGTGAGGAAGCCGATGAACTCGCCCAGGAAGTCGTCCGTGAGGAACACGATGTAGATCGAGCCCGCGATCATCAGGACGCCGTCCAGCAGAGCGGCCAGATAGCGCGGCACCCGCAGGCCCGCCGCGAGCAGGGCGAGGCCGGAGGAGTAGATGTCGAGGACCGCGCCGCCGACGAGACCGAGTACGGCCACGGCGGCGAAGGGGATCAGGAACCAGGTGGGCAGGATCGTGGTCAGCGCGCCGATCGGGTCGGCCGCGATGGCCGTGTTGAGCTCGGTGGACGAGCCGGCGAGCAGCAGGCCGAAGACCAGCAGGAGCAGGGGTGCCACCGAGGCGCCGAAGGCGGTCCAGCTGACCACGCCCCGGCCGGAGGAGTCGCGCGGCAGATAGCGCGAGTAGTCCGCGGCGGCGTTGACCCAGCCGAGTCCGAAGCCGGTCATCATGAAGACGAGCGCGCCGATGAACTCCTGGGCAGAGCCGGCCGGTACGGCGCTGACCGCCGACCAGTGGATGTGGTCGGCGACGAGTCCGATGTAGACGACGGTCAGGACCCCGGTGACGACCGTGATCACCGTCTGCAGCCGCATGATCAGGTCGAAGCCCATCACTCCGACGATCACGACGAGCGCCCCGACGACGATCAGGGCGACCACCTTGGTCCCGGTGCCGCCGCCCCAGCCGAGCCGGTCGAGCACGGTCGCGGTGGCCATCGTCGCCAGGGCCGTGAGCACGGTCTCCCAGCCGACGGTGAGCATCCAGGAGACGACCGACGGCAGCCGGTTGCCGCGTACTCCGTAGGCCGCCCGGCTGAGCACCATCGTCGGCGCGGACCCCCGCTTGCCCGCCACCGCGACGAATCCGCAGAGCAGGAACGAGAAGACGATCCCGATCACCCCGGCGGCCAGCGCCTGCCAGAAAGAAATCCCGAACCCGAGCGCGAAGGACCCGTAACTCAGCCCCAAAATGGAGACATTTGCCCCGAACCAAGGCCAGAACAGAGTCCGGGGCGTGCCCTTGCGCTCGGCATCACCGATCACATCGAGCCCATGCACCTCCACCTGGAGCTGCCGACTGCCGGGCGAGTCCGTCATGGTCGTCCTACCCATCTGGCGAGACCCGCGCCCCAAAGGGGCGCGGGGAACTGCGCGACCAGCCACAACGCACCCGCAGACGACAACGGGCCACCAGCGGAGCGCTACGGCTCAGCTTCAGGCGAGCGTGGCCAGCGCCGCGTTCAGCGTCGCGGACGGCCGCATCACGGCCGCCGCCTTGACCGGGTCGGGCTGGTAGTAGCCACCGATGTCGGCCGGCGAACCCTGCACCGCGATCAGCTCGTCGACGATCGTCTGCTCCTGCGCGGTCAGCGTCTCGGCGAGCGGGGCGAACGCCTTGGCGAGCGCCGCGTCGTCGGTCTGCCTGGCCAGCTCCTGCGCCCAGTAGAGGGCGAGGTAGAAGTGGCTGCCGCGGTTGTCGATGCCACCGAGGCGACGGCTCGGCGACTTGTCGTTCTCCAGGAACGTGGCGGTCGCGCGGTCGAGCGTGTCCGCGAGGACCTGGGCACGCGCGTTGTCCGTGGTCTGCGCGAGGTGCTCGAAGCTGGAGGCCAGCGCGAGGAACTCACCCAGGCTGTCCCAGCGCAGGTAGTTCTCCTTGACCAGCTGCTGCACGTGCTTCGGCGCGGAGCCGCCGGCGCCCGTCTCGAAGAGGCCGCCGCCGTTCATCAGCGGGACGACCGAGAGCATCTTGGCGCTGGTGCCCAGCTCCAGGATCGGGAACAGGTCGGTCAGGTAGTCGCGCAGGACGTTGCCGGTGACCGAGATGGTGTTCTCGCCGCGGCGGATGCGCTCCACGGAGAGCTTGGTCGCCTCGACCGGGGCAAGGATGCGGATGTCCAGGCCCTCGGTGTCGTGCTCGGGCAGGTACTGCTTGACCTTCTCGATGAGCACGGCGTCGTGGGCGCGGCTCTCGTCCAGCCAGAACACGGCCGGGTCGCCGGTCGCGCGGGCGCGGGTGACGGCGAGCTTGACCCAGTCCTTGATCGGGTCGTCCTTGGTCTGGCAGGCGCGGAAGATGTCGCCGGCGGAGACCGTCTGCTGGATGACGACGTTGCCGGCCTGGTCGACGAGGCGGACCGTGCCGGTGGTCGGGATCTCGAAGGTCTTGTCGTGGCTGCCGTACTCCTCGGCCTTCTGCGCCATCAGACCGACGTTCGGGACCGAGCCCATCGTGGACGGGTCGAAGGCGCCGTTGGCGCGGCAGTCGTCGATGACGACCTGGTAGACGCCGGAGTAGCTGCTGTCCGGGAGGACCGCGAGGGTGTCGGCCTCTCCGCCGTCCGGGCCCCACATGTGGCCGGAGGTGCGGATCATCGCCGGCATGGAGGCGTCGACGATGACGTCGGACGGGACGTGCAGGTTGGTGATGCCCTTGTCGGAGTCGACCATGGCGAGCGCGGGGCCGTCGGCGAGTTCGGCGTCGAAGGACGCCTTGATCTCGTCGCCCTCGGGCAGGGACTCCAGGCCCTTGTAGATGCCGCCCAGACCGTCGTTCGGGGTCAGACCGGCGGCGGCGAGCGTCTCGCCGTACTTCGCGAACGTCTTCGGGAAGAAGGCGCGCACCACGTGACCGAAGACGATCGGGTCGGAGACCTTCATCATCGTGGCCTTGAGGTGCACGGAAAACAGCACGTCATCGGCCTTGGCGCGGGCGATCTGCGCCGTGAGGAACTCGCGCAGCGCGGCGACGTGCATGACGGACGCGTCGACGACCTCGCCCGCGAGGACGGGTACGGACTCGCGCAGGACCGTGGTGGAGCCGTCGTCGCCCACCAGCTCGATGCGCAGGGAGCCGGCCTCGGAGATCACAGCGGACTTCTCGGTGGACCGGAAGTCGTCGACACCCATGGTCGCGACGTTGGTCTTCGACTCGGGGGTCCAGGCGCCCATGCGGTGCGGGTGGGCCTTGGCGTAGTTCTTGACCGACGCGGGGGCGCGGCGGTCGGAGTTGCCCTCGCGCAGCACCGGGTTCACGGCGCTGCCCTTGACCTTGTCGTAGCGGGCGCGGATGTCGCGCTCCTCGTCGGTCTTCGGGTCGTCCGGGTAGGCGGGGAGCGCGTAGCCCTGCGCCTGCAGTTCCGCGACCGCGGCCTTCAGCTGCGGGATCGACGCCGAGACGTTCGGCAGCTTGATGATGTTGGCCTCGGGCGTCTTGGCCAGGTCACCCAGCTCGGAGAGGGCGTCGGGGATGCGCTGGCCCTCCTCCAGGAACTCGGGGAAGAGGGCGATGATCCGTCCGGCCAGTGAGATGTCACGGGTTTCCACAGTGACACCGGCCTGCGACGCGTACGCCTGGACCACCGGCAAGAACGAATAGGTCGCCAGGGCCGGGGCCTCGTCAGTGTGCGTATAGATGATGGTCGAGTCAGTCACCGGGTGCTCCGCTCCACGTCTGCAACATTGCTCGACATCAAGATATCTCCTGATCGGACCTGACCGGACAGGAGGCCGCAGATGTACGTCACAGTCCGGCCGGAGGCCGTCTGCGGCAGGGTCCGAGTGCGGTCGGCGCGGTTGTCTCAGCGCGCGGCGGGCGCGATGTGGAGGAGCAGGCCGGCGACCCGGTGCTGTTCCCAGGTCCGGGCGAATTCGGGCGCCTGCCCCTTCGGTGTCGTGAGCGCGGCGACCGGCAGCCGCTCGGCGGCCCCGACGATGTCCGCCGCGGTGATGTTGGCGTTGTGCCCCTGCGTCTGGACGGAGCGGCAGCCCGCGTAGAAGGCGATCGGGATGGCGAGGTGCCCGGTCAGCAGACAGGGCGGTTTTACGCCGAGCCGGTGCAGCTCGGCCGCCGTGCGGGCCCAGTCGCGGTGCGAGGCGGTGGTGCGGCCCACGGCATGCGCCAGCACGGTGAACTGGACCGTCAGATGCCCGGCGAGACCGAGCGCCACCAGGACTGCGGCCACCGGTCGCCGTTTGCGGATCGACGCGGTGACGAGGTGGATGAGCGCGTCGGCCACCGGGATGACCAGCAGCGCGTAGAAGGGGAGCAGGAAGCGCGGCGCGGCGTATCCGATCATGAACAGGTACGGGATACCCGCCGTCGTGGCGCAGGCCAGCGGCAGGAGGGTTCCCGCCGTACGCCGGGCCCTGACCGCGACCACCAGCCCGACGGCGGCGAGCAGCGGCAGGACGAACCACCACACGATGATCGGTGTGGCCGGAATCGATCCGGCGCACGGGCGGCACAGGCTGCGTCCGCCCAGAGTGCGCAGCTGGTCCAGGACGGCGATGTTCCAGCCGAGGCCGCCCTGGATCCCGGAGGCGTCGTCGAGCCGCTCGCTCAGACCGCCGAAACCGACGTACGCCTCGACGACCCACTGCGCCGCCCCGCTCACCAGACCGACGAGCAGCGCCGCCAACAGCCAGGGTCGTCGCCAGCGAGGGAGGCACACCAGCACGGCGAACAACGGCAGCGTGACCCAGACGGCGTCGGTGGGCCGCATCCACGCCATCAGCGCCGTGCTCGCGCCGACGCCCCACAGGGCCGCCCGGTCGTCGGGGTCTGCCTGTGCGCGCAGGAAGTAGCCGACACCTGCCAGGGCGCCGATCGCGACCCAGTAGTTGGGCATGGCCTGCGGACCGTAGAACAACGTCACCCACAGCGTCGCGAACAGGGCACCGCCGGCGCCGATCACCCGTGCGGGGAAGAGTCCGCGCCAGGCGCGCAGCGCCAGGAAGAGGCCGAGTCCGGACAGCAGGGCCAGATAGACGCGCAGCAGTCCGGTGGACGAGGACCACGAGGCGATCGGCGCGACCAGCAACGAGACACCGCGGGCGCGCGGGGCACTGAAGAACGCTGCCGGGGTATGACCGCTGACCTGGCTGACGTACACCGTCTCGTCCCAGCCGAGGCCCATCCCGGGGCGTACGAGCGCCAGTTGGGCCAGCGTGAAGGCGGCCGCGACCGCTGCCGGCCAGGCCAGGTCTCCGGTGCGCGGACCGATGCGGGCGGTCCGCGTCGCTCCGTGGCGCTCAGCCGGGGCGAGCGTGTCGTTCAAGGTCTTGGCCATCGTCCACCCTTCGTCCCCGCGCGGGCGCGGGGCCTCTTCCGTCTCCGCCAGGGCAGGCAGGACGAAAGGCGTTATCCGGTGAAAACATGGCCAAATTAACGTGCGATCTTCGAGGGCGCAGTGCGGGAGGAGGGAGGCGTTCCGCTGTCCGGAGCAACGCCCCCGCCGAACGCCGGGCCCGCGGACCTGACGCACGAGAGCCGTGGGGGGGGGGGGGGGGGGGGGGGGGGCGGCGCGCGCGCCGGGGGGGGGGGGGGGGGGGGGGGGGGCCGCCCCGGCCCCCCCCCCCCCCCCCCCCCCCCCCGCCCCCCCCGCCCCCCCCCCCCCCCCCCGCGCCCCGCCCCCCCCCCCCCCCCCCCCCCACGGCTCACTGCACGGGTTTCGGAGAGGTCAGGGGTGCCCCCCCGTCGGCTCAGATGACCGTCGCCGGCTCGCGGGGCGGGGTCCAGCGCAGGTGGACGTTCTGGTCGGAGTCGTCGGCGCGCAGCAGCGAGAGGCGGGGGCGCACGGCGTCCGTGCGCGAGGTGGGCGGCTTGCGGCTGCCGGCCCGGTACTGGACCGGCCACTCGCCCGCGGCGCCCCGGTACTCCTGCTCGGCCGCCGCGTGCAGGGTCCAGTGCGGGTCGTAGAGGTGGGTGCGGGCGAGGGCGCACAGATCGGCGCGGCCCGCCAGGAGGATCGAGTTCACGTCGTCGTAGGAGGCGATCGCGCCGACCGCGATGACGGCGGTGCCGGTCGCGGCGGTGACCTCGTGCCGGATCCGGTCCGCGAACGGGGTCTGGTACGAGCGGCCGTACGCGGGGTCCTCGTCCTTGGTGACCTGTCCCGAGGAGACGTCGATGGCGTCCGCGCCATGGGCGACGAAGGCGCGGGCGATGCCGACGGCGTCGTGCTCGGTGTTGCCGTCCGGCACCCAGTCGGTCGCGGAGATGCGCACGATCATCGGCCGCGCGGCGGGCCAGACGGCCCGGACCGCGTCGAACACCTCCAGGGGGAACCGGAGCCGGTTCTGCAGCGAACCGCCGTACTCGTCGGTGCGGTGGTTCGCGACCGGCGAGAGGAACGAGGACAGCAAGTAGCCGTGTGCGCAGTGCAGTTCGAGCAGGTCGAAGCCCGCCTCGGCGCCACGGCGGGCGGCCGCGACGAAGTCGGCGGTGATCCGGTCCATGTCGGCACGCGTGACCTCGCGCGGGACGGCCGATCCGGGGCCGTACGGGAGCGGCGACGGGCCGACGGTCTCCCAGTTGCCGTCCGGCAGCGGATCGTCCATGCCTTCCCACATCAGCCGTGTGGAGCCCTTGCGGCCCGAGTGGCCGAGCTGGAGGCCGATGCGGGCGGTGCTGCGGTCGTGGACGAAGGACACGATCCGCGCCCAGGAGTCACGCTGTTCCCCGGTCCACAGCCCCGTGCAGCCGGGGGTGATGCGGGCGTCGGGCGAGACGCAGACCATCTCCGTCATCACCAGTCCGGCCCCGCCCATGGCCTTGGAGCCGAGGTGGACGAGATGGAAGTCGCCGGGCACGCCGTCGACGGCCGAGTACATGTCCATCGGGGAGACGATCACCCGGTTCTTCAGCTCCAGCTCCCCGAGACGGAACGGCTGGAACATCGCCGGTGCGACCTCGTCGATGCCTTGCGACTCGGCGAAGGCGGCGTCGACGCGGTCGGCGAACTCCTGGTCGCGGGTGCGCAGGTTGTCATAGGTGATGCGGCGCGAGCGCGTGAGCAGGTTGAAGCAGAACTGGGTCGGCTCCTGGTGGACGTACATGCCGATGTTCTCGAACCACTCCAGCGATGCCTGCGCCGCCCGCTGCGTGGACTCGACCACAGGTCGCCGCTCCGCCTCGTAGGCCGTCAACGCGCCCTCGATGTCGGGGTGTTCGTGCAGACAGGCGGCGAGGGCGAGGGAGTCCTCCATGGCCAGCTTGGTGCCCGACCCGATCGAGAAGTGCGCGGTGTGCGCGGCGTCGCCGACAAGGACGAGGTTGCCGTGGTGCCACCGTTCGTTGCGTACGGTGGTGAAGTTGAGCCATTTCGAGTTGTTGGCGAACACCTGGTGGCCGGCGAGTTCCTCGGCGAAGAGTCCGCGTACGCGCTCCACGGCCCGCTCGTCGGAGGCGCCAGGCGGGAACTCGGTCTCCTCGGTGTCGTCGAAGCCGGCCCGCCGCCAGACGTCCTCGTGCATCTCGACGATGAAGGTGGAGCCGGTCTCGGAGTAGGGGTAGCCATGGACCTGCATAGTCCCCCACTCCGTCTGCCTGACGAAGAACTGGAAGGCCTCGAAGACCCGGTCCGTGCCCAGCCACATGTATCTGTTGTGCCGCCGGTCCAGCGAGGGGCGGAAGACGTCCGCGCGGGCCGCCCGGACCTGGGAGTTGAGGCCGTCGGCCCCCACCACCAGGTCGTACGAGGCACTCAGGTCGTCCACCGGAGGGGCGAGCGTCGAGTAGTGCACGGAGACACCGAGTCTGCGGCAACGTTCCTGCAGCAGGCGGAGCAGGTCCTTGCGGCTCATCGCGGCGAAGCCCTGGCCGCCGATGGTGTGGCTGCGGCCCCGGTAGTGGATGTCGATGTCGGTCCAGCGGGCGAACCGCCGTGCCATGGCGTCGGCGAACTCCGGGTCGGCGTTCTCGATGCCGCCGAGCGTCTCGTCGGAGAAGACGACACCGAAGCCGAACGTGTCGTCGGGGGCGTTGCGTTCCCAGACGGTGATCTCGTGGGACGGGTCGAGCTGTTTCATGAGAGCAGCGAAGTAGAGGCCGCCGGGGCCGCCGCCAACGATCGCGATCTTCACGGGAGTTCCTCTCACTGCTCGACGGCGGCCGGGCCGGCCTGCTCGTCCTCGACGATCCTGCGGAGCGCGAAGCGCTGCAGCTTGCCGCTGGCGTTGCGGGGCAGCGCGTCGCAGAACCGCACGTCACGCGGGTACTTGTAGGGAGCGATGACCTGTTTGACGTGGTCCTGGATCTCCCTGGCCTTGGCGGCATCGCCCGGCACGCCCTGGCGGAGCACGACGAACGCGCAGACGACGAAGCCGCGTTGGGCGTCGGGCTTGCCGACGACGGCGGACTCCAGCACATCGGGGTGGGTGTCCACGGCGGCCTCGACCTCTGGTCCGCCGATGTTGTAGCCGGAGGAGACGATCATGCTGTCGCCGCGGGCGTGGTAGTGGAAGTAGCCGTCCTCGTCCCGGTGGAAGACGTCACCGGTGACGTTCCAGCCGTCCACGGTGTAGCCCTTCTGGCGTTCGTCGTCGAGGTAGCGGCAGCCGACCGGGCCGATGACGCCGAGCCGTCCCGGCTCGCCGGGTCCGAGTTCCGAGCCGTCGGGGCCGAGGATGGTGGCGCGGTAGCCCGGCACCGGCTTCCCGGTGGCGCCGGGCCTGATGTCGTCACCGGCGGCGGAGAGGAAGATGTGCAGCAGCTCGGTGGCGCCGATCCCGTCGACGATCCGCAGCCCGAGCCGGTCCCTCAGCCGCTCCCACACCGCCTTGGGTATGTGCTCGCCGGCCGACACCCCGACCCGTAGTCCGGAGAGCCGCTGCTCCTGCCCCTCCCGCAGGATCGCCTGGTACGCGGTGGGGGCTGTCGCGAGCACGGTGACGCCCAACTCCTCTACGTACTGGGCGAGTTGGAGCGGTGTGGCGGCCTCGGTCAGCAGGGCGCAGGCGCCCGCCCGCAGCGGGAAGACGACCAGCATGCCGAGGCCGAAGGTGAAGGCGAAGGGGGCGCTGCAGGCGACCAGGTCCTCAGGGAGCAGGCGCAGCACATGGCGGCCGAAGGTGTTGTCGATGGACAGGATGTCGCGGTGGAAGTGCATGGTGATCTTCGGGACGCCGGTGCTGCCGGACGTCGGCGCGAGGAGCGCCACGTCGTCGGCGGCCGTGTCCACGGTGGTGAACTCGCCGGACTTGGCGCCGGCCCGCGCCACGAGGTCGTCCGGGCCGGTGCCGCCGAACTCCACGACCGTCAGCGCCGGCGACGTGGCGTCCCGTTCGGCATGCGCGTCCTGCGCCTCCCTGACAGCGTGCACATCCTCGGCGAACCGCCGGTCCACCAGCGCGACGGAGGGGCGCGTGCGCTCGACGATCGGGGCGATCTCGCGGGCACGCAGCGCGGCCATGACGGTGACGACCACTCCCCCGGCCTTGAGCACGCCGAGCCAACTCGCCACGGCCCAGGGGTTGTTGGGAGACCGCAACAGAACCCGCTGCCCGGGGACCAGCCCCAGGTCCTCGGTCAGCACCTGGGCGACCTGGTTGGCGCGGGTCCGCAGCTCGCCGTAGGTCCAGGTCTCCCCGGCCGGTGTACGCAGCGCCGGACGGTCGGCCCCGAACGTCGATACGGGGATGTCGATGAGCTCGGCGGCGGCGTTGAGCCGGTCCGGGTACCGCAGCTCCGGTGTGCTGAACTCGATGGTCGGCCACAGGTGCGCGGGAGGCAGGTGATCGCGCGTGAAGGTGTCCAGGTGCGCGGAGATCGCTGATATCGGGAGAGGCGACGGAGGAGTCAACGCGGGAGTCCTTCCGGGAGCCCACCGGTGGAGGCGGCGGGTCAGGTGGGGCGGATCATGCCCTCCTGGACGACGGTGGCCAGGTGACGGTGGTCGCGGGTGAAGAAGCGACCCGAGCCGAGACCGCGGCCCGCGTCGGCGGCGCCGGCTTCCTGGAGGTACAGGAGCCAGTCGCCGACGGGTTCGGGGCGGTGGAACCACATGGCGTGGTCGAGGCTGGCGGTGACCAGCCCGGGTTTGGCCCAGGGCAGGTCGAGTACGCGCAGGACGGGTTCGAGGATCGTGTAGTCGCAGACGTAGGCCAGCGCGGCCAGGTCCCGTTGGGCGTCGGTGAGCCCCTCTACGGACCTGAGCGGGTCGAACGGCTTGAGCCACACGGCCTGTTGGGGGACCTGCTTGCCCTCGACGGTGAGGTAGACCGGGCCGGGCACGTGCCGCATGTCGAAGCCGCGGCCGCCGGACCAGTAGGCCTTCGACTCCTCGGTCATGGAGCCGCCGCTGAGCCCGGCGAGATACGCCGCCGAGCTGGGCAGCTCCTCGGGGTCGGGCAAGTCCTGGGCCAGTTCCGGGAGTTCGGCCTCGAAGGTCTGGCCGGGCTCCCCCGCGGCGAAGTTGGCCAGGCAGACGTAGAGGGTCTTGCCGTTCTGGTAGCCGCGCACCTGCCGGGTGCTGTAGCCGCGGCCGTCGCGCAGCACCTCCACCTCGTAGCGCACGCTCGCCCCGATGTCGGCCGGGCGCAGGAAGTAACTGTGCATGGAGTGCAGGGACTTGCCGTCGGTCACCGACCGCATGGCCGCGGCGGCCGCCTGGGCGACCAGGTCTCCGCCGTACGCCTTGGGCCACGGGCAGGGCTGGGTGACGGCGGTGAAGGCGAGGTCGAAGTGCTCGGGCTCGGTCGGTGTCAGTGCGACGGCCGCGGTGAAGATCTCCGAGGTGGGCGGTGTCCCGTTCGTCATCGGTCCAGCCAATCCCGCAGGTCGGCGTCCGCGATGTCGGGCAGGTTGACCACGATGTTCTCCGGCGTCCGGGTGGTCATCCACGTCAGCGGCTTGTTGCGCGAGAGGTTGCACTCGATGTGCGGCATGAACGGCGGCACGAAGACCCAGTCGCCCTCCTGCATGTCGACGTAGTCCTCGAACTTCTCGCCGAAGTAGATACGGGCCCGCCCCGACAGGACGTAGCCGCCCGTCTCCGCCTCGCCGTGGTGGTGGGTCACCGAGCGGTAGCCGGGTTCGTTGCTGACCTTGCCGAACCAGAGCCGCCGGGCCGGGGTGTGCTGGGCGCTGACGCCCGAGACCCGGACGGCCCCACCGGAGTCGGCGGTGTTGGCGCTCTCGGAGCCGGCGCGGGTCACCACGGGTGCGACGAGCCCGCTGGGGAGCCGGTACATCGAGTTGTCGCCCTCAAGGCGGTATTTGCTGAGGTCGGGCTCCATGGAGGGGGCTCCGTTTCCGTCGTGACGGCTCAGACGACTTCGGTTCGGACGACTTCGGTTCAAACGGCTTCGGTCACGTTCGCGCTATCTCGTTTTTTTCACGACCGTCATTTACTGTCAATACATGCCACTGTACGGATCGTCGGATCGGACCGCGACCGACCTCGAACCGGAGGCCGCATGAAGCACATCCCCGTGAACCCGGCTGCCCTGCCGACGCCCAGTGGCTACTCCCACGGAACCCTGGCGGGGAACACCCTGCATCTCGGCGGGCAGACAGCCCTCGATGCCGACATGAAGATCGTTCCTGGGGGGATCGTCGAGCAGTTCCGCCAGGCGTTCGGCAACGTCCTGACGACACTCCGGGAGGCCGGCGGCCTGCCGGAGGACCTGGTCAGCGTGACGATCTACCTCACCGACATCCCCGACTACCAGGCCCACGGCAGGGAGATCGGCAGGGTCTGGCGCGAGCTCGCCGGGCCCGTGTACCCGGCGATGGCCGGCATCGGCTGCACCGCCCTGTGGCAGCCCGAGGCGATGATCGAGATCCTCGGCGTGGCCGTGATCCCGGAGGAACGGATCGTTCGACCAAGTCAGTGAGGCGTGCCGGGTCCGCGAGCCACACGACAGCGGCCTCGGTGGCCGCCCCTGTGTCGGGGCGGCCACCGAGGCCGCAGGTCCATCGCGAGACGCTCGGTCAGTCCGTCGGCGCCGCCTTCCGCAGGGCCGTGATGCACATGCTGACGGCCTGCTGGAGTTCCTCCAGGCGCTGGAGCATGTCGTCCTCGTAGATGGTGTCGAGGTCGTCCACGTCGTCGAAGGTCAGCTCCTCGAAGACCTTCGTCGCCTTCTGCAGGCTGCTGTAGAACTTCGTCCGGCGCTCCTGGAGGCGGAGTTCGGGGTTGGCCTGGACGGTCTGGGCGACGAGGTCCTTCACCGTGTCGTAGGCGTCGGTGGCCCACTCGCCGGTGTCCTCGTCCTCGTCGAGCTCGTCGATGAGGGACAGATGGCGCTCGGCCTCGGCACGGAGTTCGGCGGGAGCGTCGATCGTCTGTCCGGCGGGGGTCTTGACCTGGCCGTTCTCGACGATCTGGCGGACGTAACCGATCCGGCTCGCCGCCTGCGTCTCGGTGGCGACCGCCTTCTTCAGATCGTCGGTACGGGCGATGTCGCGCGCCAACTCGGTCTGCAGGGACGGGTCTTCCTTGAGCCGGTCCAGGAGGGCGGCGCGGGCCGCCTTGGCGGTGGAGGGGTCGGCGAGGATCGCGGCGCGCAGCGCGGTGGGGTTCTCCGCGACCTCCAGCGCCTTGGTCGGCCGGATGCCCTCGGCCTCGGCCGCCGCGGCGATCGCGGTGCCGCGGTCGGAGGCGGCGCTGGAACGGGAGATGTAGTACGAGTGCCACACGTCGGAGTCCGGCAGCTCCACCTCCTGGCCCGGGGCCAGCGCCTCGAAGTACGGGACGAGCCCATCGTCGGCCGCCTTGTCCCACGCCTTGTAGTAGCGCATGACCCGCTCCGGTGAGCACCCGGCCAGCTCGGCGAACTCCTTCGCGGAGATCTTCGGCGTCTCCCCCGCCGCCTCCCCGCCGGGCCGCACACTGCGGGCGACCTTCAGCGCGAAGGCCCAGCCGCCGGCCCGGACGTACGCCCCGAAGTCACGGGCGTCCTGAACCACCACGTCGTTCTCGGAGCCCTGCGCCACTCCATCGTTCGGGGTGGCCTGCGCCACGATGCCGTGCGCGGAGCCGGTGGGACCCCCGTCGCCGGACGCTCCGGGCTCCTCCCAGAAGGCCTCGTCCGCGGGCGTTCCTTCTCCGGGTGTCTCGTCGGCGGACTGGACGGCCGGTGCGGGCTGAGCGGTCTCCACGGTCACTGAGCGACTCTCCTGGGGAAGGCGGTACGGGCTGCAACGGACAGAGCGTGCAGCCTATATGAGCCTACTCATGATGCTTTGAACTCGCCCGAGTCGTCCTGCCGGACCACGCAGAGGGCCCAGATGATGAACGCCGAGAAGGCGATCATCACGATCGACCAGACCGGGTAGTACGGCAGGGACAGGAAGTTAGCGATGATGATGAAGCCGGCGATGGCGATACCGGCGACGCGCGCCCACAACGACGCCTGGAAGAGCCCGAGACTGACCACCACGGCGACGGCGCCCAGGATGAGGTGGATCCAGCCCCAGCCGGTGAGGTCGTACGCGAAGACGTAGTCGCGTGTCGTGACGAAGACGTCGTCCTCGGCGATCCCCATGATGCCCCGGAAGATGTCCAGTACGCCTGCAATCATGAGCATGACGGCTGCGAAGGCGGTCAGGCCATGGGCCCACGGCCGCCCGGCCGTCTGCGGGTGGTGCGATGCGGATGGTGCGCTATGTGTGGCGGTCATCGTGCTGCCTCGATTCGGTCTCGTGCTGTGCCCTCGGCCGGTGCGAGTGCCGTCAGCCGCCGGAGGCGGAGCCGCCCGCGCGTTCCGACGGGCCGTGGCCGCTCAGGACCAGCTCCTTCGCCCTGCGGAACTCCTCGTCCGTGATGTCGCCGCGGCCGCGGATCTCGGAGAGCTTGGCGAGTTCGTCGGCGCTGCTGGGCCTGCCGTCGCCGCCCTTGGCGGTCTCCCGGACGTAGCTCGCGAAGGCGTCCTGCTGTGCGCGTGCCTGCGCGGCCTCCCGGCGGCCCATGTTCTTGCCACGGGCGATCACGTAGACGAAAACGCCCAGGAAGGGCAGGACGATGGTGAACACCAGCCAGCCGGCCTTGGCCCAACCGCTCATCTTGTCGTCACGGAAGATGTCGACGACGACCCGGAAGAGCAGAACGAACCACATGATCCACACGAAGAACACCAGCATGGACCAGAAGACGCTCAGCAGGGGATAGTCGTACGCGAGGTACGTCGACCCGCTCATCTCTTTCCTCCGTCCCGGGCCTTCGCCCGCCGGCCGTTGTCTGTCGCCTCCAGCCTGCCCATGGCGAGGACCGGGCGGCCTCACCCGAGGCGGGTGAGGGGAGCCGGGCGGGGCCTCAGGCGGTCCGGGCGGGGTCGTGCGACCCGGCGACACCGGCCCTGCGGAGTGCGGCACGCCAGGCGAGGGCGAGGGCCACCTCGGCCAGGCCCAGCAGGACGAGCCACAGTCCGAGCAGCCGGGTCAGTGCCCGGGCGGACTCGGAGGGCAGGGCCAGCACCACGATCCCCGCGACGATGCCGATCACCGCGATGCCGAGGACGAAGCCCCGGTGGGGCAGGTCCCGGGCGGCGAGGGCCGTGTAGAGGGTGAGGATGCCGGAGACCACCCAGACGATCCCGACGATCAGTGAGAGCGCGGCGATGGTCTGCAGCGGGTTTCTGAGGCACAGCACCCCGCCGAGGACGTACAGCACGGCGAGGAGCAGTCCGGGCAGCCGTTCGCCGTGGTCCTCCCGGGCGAAGGTCTCGACGAACCGGAACGCCCCGGTCACGAGCAGATACAGGCCGATGAGGACCGCCACGACGTGCAGCGTCCCCTCCGGCCAGACCAGGATCAGGATGCCCGGCACGAGCGTGGCGATCGCGGAGCCCAGGACCCACGTCCAGGAGCGTCCGAGTTTCGCCAGCACCGCCGCGGGGTCGGCGGCGGGGACGGGGGCCGCCCCGTAGGGCGTGTGGGCCGGCCCGTCGGACGCATGGCCCGGTCCGTCGGGCGTGTGGCCCGGTCCGTCGGGCGTGTGGGCCGGTCCGGTGCCCGGTGCCGGATCACGCGACACGGTCATGGCTCCTCCTCCGCGCGATCGGGACGGTCGCTCCCGGGCCGCCGGCGAGGCGGCACACGGGGATCGCACGGCCAGCGTCCCGCCCGTCGCCGGTCACCGGGTCACCCCCGGCGGGTGATCCGTGCGGGCCGCCGGAGAGATGAGGTGGGGGCCGGAGGACACGCGCCGACGTGCGGCGCGCGGGACGAAGAGACACGAGATGGATGATCGAGCGGCTGCCGGGAGCGATCCCTCGGCCGCCCCTACCGAGTCAGCCCGGTCCGAGCAGGCGGCGTACCGGAAACGACCGGGTCCGGGGCGGCGGGAGACAGCCGTGTCCGTCGTACGAGCCGTGGGCATCGCGGCGGGTCTCGTCACCGCGTACTACCTGCTGCCCCTGGACGGGCGCGGCACGGCCCGCACCGCGACGCTGCTCACGTGCGGCCTGCTGGCGGTCGTCCTGGTCTTCCTGTGGGAGGTGCGGGCCATCACGCGCTCGACCTCGCCCCGTCTGAAGGCCGTCGAGGCACTGGCCGTCACGCTGGCGCTGTATCTGGTGCTGTTCTCGTCCGCCTACTACCTGCTGGAGCACTCCTCCGCGGGCTCCTTCAGCGAACCGCTGACGAGGACCGACGCGCTGTACTTCACCCTGACCACGTTCACCACCGTCGGGTTCGGCGACATCACGGCCCTGTCCCAGACAGGACGCGTGGTGACGATGCTCCAGATGTTCGGCGGACTGATCCTCGTGGGCATCGCGGCCAAGGTGCTCGCGGGCGCGGTCCGGGCGGGCCTGCGACGGCAGGGCCGGGAGCCACCGCCGGAGTAGGACTCCAGGACTCAAGGAGCGGGCTTCCGGCGGAGGCGTCACTCCGGCAGCTGGCGCATCTCCAGGACCCGTAGCCCCAGCGACCGGCAGCGGGCCAGCAGCCCGTACAGGTGTGCCTCGTCTATGACGGAGCCGTACAGGACCGTCTGACCGGACATCAGCACGTGATCCAGCTCCGGGAAGGCACCCGTCAGCGTCTCCGACATGTGTCCGTCGACGCGGATCTCGTAGCGCATGAGCTGCCCTCCCGCGGGTGGCCTGGGACAGGCGGGCTGCGGCCTTACCCTGCGATCCTCCGCCTCGGCGGACCACCCGGCCTCACCCCGTAGAGGTGATACGGCGGTCGGCACGCGCTTCACCTGCGTCAATGGGTCAGGTAGATCTTGAACGCGATGATCAGCAGCCCGAGCAGCAGGTTCACCGAGGCGGTGGTGGCCACCAGGCGCCAGGAGGCACCGGCCCGCCGTGCTGCGGCCGCCGACCAGCCCACCTGGCCCGCCACGGCGACCGCGAGGGCCAGCCACAGGGAGCCCGACAGGTCGAGGCCCAGGAGGGGGCTGACGGCCAGGGCGACGGCGGGAGGGACGGCGGCCTTGACGATCGGCCACTCGTCACGGCACACCCGCAGCACGATCGCGCGGTCCAGACTCAGTTCGGCCAGGCGCGCCCCGAACAGCTGGGCGTGCACATGCGCGATCCAGAACACCACGCCGGTGAGCAACAGCAGCAACACCAGTTCCAGCCGTGGGAACTCGCCCAGCGAGCCGGCGCCGACGATCACCGAGGCGGCGAGCATGGATCCGTAGACGCCACCGGTGTAGTCGGCGCGCTC
Organism: Streptomyces sp. NPDC050988; assembly: GCF_044456225.1. Lineage (NCBI taxonomy): Bacteria > Bacillati > Actinomycetota > Actinomycetes > Kitasatosporales > Streptomycetaceae > Streptomyces > Streptomyces sp. NPDC050988. Next base: position 92,591 of record NZ_JBITFQ010000003.1, read on the forward strand.
CCGGCGCTCGGCGCCGCGCGCTCGGGCCTCGGCGTGCTCGGCCTCGGACATCGCGACCTCCCTCGTCCTTCGGAGTCAGCCGGCGGAGCCGATCGGTCAGCCGGTCGAGCCGATCGACCCGGTGGGCGCGGTGGGCGCGCCGACGTCGGGTTGCTTCGGACGGCCGGCCCCTCGGGTCGGCAGATGCGGCGTGACCAGGAAGCTGGCGAGTGTGATTCCGCCGGTGGCGAGGATCGCCGCCTTGAGGCCGTTGAGCTGCGCCGAGGCGTACGAGTCACCGAGGGCGTCGACCTCGGACGGCGGCAGCCCGGCGCGTTCGGCGGCCGAGCGCACCTGGTCCGTGGGCACGAAGGTGATGCCTGCTTCGAGGGCGACACCGGTCTGCTGCCGGGCCTCCTCCGACAGCTGCGGGTTCTTCTCCACCTGCGTGGTGAAGGCATGGGCCAGGGCGCCGATGAGCAGTGATCCGATGAGGGCTGTGCCCAGCGCGGAGCCCAGGTTCTGGGCCGTGAACTGCAGCCCGCCGGCCTCGCTGCGTTCCTCCTCGCCCACGCTGGACTGGACGACGTTGCCCAGCTGCGAGGCGAGCAGGCCCATGCCCACGCCGAGCAGGGCCATGGCTCCGGCGAACTGCGCGTCGTCGATGACCGGGTCGATGGTGGCCAGCAGCCATACGACAGCGCCGACCAGGGTCGCCAGGGCCAGCCGGACCACCCGGCGCGGTCCGGCCGCCCGACCGAGCCGGGCGGCGACCATGGAAGCCGCGAGCATGGTGATGGACACGGGGAGGAGTCGCAGGCCTGTCTGGAAGGCGTCGAAGCCCTGGACCACCTGCAGATACAGCGGGATGGTGAAGAACAGCCCCAGCAGGATGAGGTTCTGGCTCACCAGTGTCATCAGGCCGGATCGCAGCGCGGGCTTGCGCAGCAGGGGCAGATGCACCAGGGGCTCGGCGCCGGTCGCCTCCCGCCGCTTCTCCCAGTGCACAAAGGCGGCCAGCACGGCCACACCGGCGGCGACGACGAACAGGGTCGGCGCGAAGCCGAAGACGGTGAAGGGCGGGTTGCGGGGCTGCACCCATCCCCAGGAGCCGCTCTGCAGCACCCCGAGCACGCCGAGCGCGAGCCCGGTCGCCGAGAGTGCGGCGCCGACCCCGTCCAGGCGGGGGCTCGGACCGGTCCTGGGCTCTTCCGTGATCGCCCGGTGGAAGCAGAGCACGATCAGGACGACCACGACCTCACCGGCGAACACCAGCCGCCAGGTGAGGTACGTCGTCACCCAGCCGCCCAGCAGCGGGCCGACCGCGATTCCGGCTCCGGCGAGTCCGCCGATGACGCCGTACGCGACGGCTCTGTCCCGCCCGCGGTACGCCTCGGCCACGAGGGCGGCCATCGCGGGCAGCACCAGCGCGGCGCCGAGTCCTTCGATGACCGACCAGCCCAGTGCGAGGACCCACAGGGTGGGGGCCACGGCGGTCAGGGCCGACCCGGTGGCGTAGACGACCAGCCCGAACAGGAACAGGCGACGGCGTCCGAAGATGTCTCCGAGCCGACCTCCGATGATCATGAAAGCGGCCATGACCAGCGCGTACAACGTGATGACTGCCTGGATCGCGGTGACCTCGGTGTCGAAGTCCTCCACCAGCTGGCTGATCGACACGTTCATGACGGAGGTGTCCAGGACCATCAGGAACTGGGCCGTACCCAGGACCATCAGCGCCCGCCAGTGCCTCAAGGTGCCCACCTCGCCGAGTCGCCCCGGGGCCCGGCGGAGTCCACCGGGCGGCGGCCGGCCGATGCGCTGCCGCCACCCCCATGGCACCCGGAGAACCCGCCCCGCGCCTCACCCCGCACGGGCGAGCCGGGCGCGGTCCGAGGGCCCCCGGCGGGGCAGGGGCGCACGGCAGGAGTCCCCTGATGGGCAAGGAGTCCCCGGATGGGCAGGCCACGAAGGCGCAGCCACGCGCTCACAGCAGCCGCAGCTCCCGTGCGCGATGCACCGCGTCGTGGCGCCGGTTCACGGACAGCTTCCGGTAGACGCTCTTGAGGTGGGTCTTGACCGTGTTCACCGACACATACAGATCGGCGGCGATCTCCTCCGTCGACATCATCTGGGCGAGCCGTTCCAGTACGTCGTGCTCACGCCCGCTCAACTCCTCCACGACCGGTGCCGACGGCCGGCCCCCCGGGCGTGCCCGATGCGCGTCGCGCGGAGGCGGTCCGGGGGTGAGCCAGCCCTCGGCCAGCCCGCGCAGCGGCGCCGTGCCCAGCAGAGGCCGGATCCACGGTCCGGCTTCGAGGAAGGGGCGCCGCAGCCGCTCGCGCCGAGCCTCGTGGAGGGCATGGGCGACGAGTCTGCGCGCGGTGGCGGAGTCCCCGGCCCGGTCCGCGGCCTGGGCCCGCACCAGCGAGGCCCGGACGGTCACCGCAGGACCCGTACGGCCCTCGGGGCGCACTCGGTCGAGCAGGTCGAGCGCGTGGCCGGGCCTACCCGCGGCGAGCTGGGCCCGTGCGGCCCCCACGACACACGCCGGCTGGTCGCCGGAGACCTCTTCCAGCAGCTCGGCTGCGGTCTCCGGCCGGCCTTCCGCCAGGTGCGCGGCCGAGGTCACCAGCGCCTGGTGGGCCTCCGACCAGGGTGAGACCACGTCGGCGGCGACGCCCGCATCCGCCGCTTCGAGCGCCGCGTGCGTTTCGCCGCGGGCCAGGAGCAGCCGCGCGGTGGCGAGGGCCCGCCCCGCCCGCATCACCGGGTCCCGCATCGCGTGATGGGAGTCGGCCGCCGTGTCGAGGAGGGCCTGGGCCCGGTCGAGTTCGTTGCGGTCGACGGCCACGGCGGCCAGGACGAGCAGCTCGATGCCGGAGCCGGACTCCTCCCGCAGCCCGAACCGCTCGGTCTCGGTGACCGCCGCCAGGGCCTTGCGCTCCGCCCTGCCGGGCCAGCCGTTCAGATAGTCGATCAGGGCCAGGTGACCGAGGGCCTCCTCGCGCGGGAGGGCCGTCGAGGCACCCCCGGAACAGGCGACCGCCGTGCTCAGGGCGTCGCCTGCCTCCTCGAAACGCCCCGCCCACAGCCGCGTCGAGCCGAGATGGGTCGACAGGAGGGCGGCGAGTTCGGGATGCGCGTCCAGGAGCTGGGCGGGCACCTCCTGTTGGAGTTCCTCGGCCGTCTCCGCCGCCGTCTCCGCCCTCGCGGGTGAGCCCGTCAGGCGGCCGGCCAGGGCTTCCAGCAGGGCGCAGCTCAGCCGGGCCGCCGCGGGGCCGGGAGCAGCGCCCTGCCGGAAGCCCTGGCCGCCCGGTGTCCGCTCCTCCTCCGCCAGGCTCTGCTCGGCGTGCCGCAGGTGGGGCAGGCCCTGGTCGAGGTCGCTCCGTGCCAGCTCACGGGCCGCCCGGACGAGGTCCGTGGCGGGGCTCGTGGCCTCGGGGCCCATCCCCGAGAACAGCTCGGCGAGATGGTCCGAGCGGAGACCGGTGAAGAGCTGACCGATGGCGAGGTCGTCGACGAGGGCACCGGCGGTGAACTCCCAGTCGCCCGCGGCGGCACCGTGGCCGAGCGTCTCCGCGAGGGATCCGGAGTCCCGCAGCCAGGTCGCGGCCCGTCGGTGGAGTTCGGGCTCCAGGCCGGGCGAACGCATCCGCAGATGGGCGTGGAGGATCTCCCCGAACAGCGGGTGGAGCCGGTACCGGTCGTGCCCGAGATACTCGACGAACGCGTTCTCGCGGTGCAGCCCGGCCAGGAGGGACTCGGCATCGGTGCGCCCGGTCAGCGCGTTCGCCAGCTCCGGACCGAAGCGGTCGAGGACGCTGACCCGCAGCAGGAGATCCTGCGCCCCGGGGCTCTGCCGCTTGAGCACCTCCGCCAGCAGGAAGTCGGCCACCGTGGTGCGATCGACCTCGAACTCCTTCAGGTACGTCTCCGGATCCGGGCTCTCCTGCGCGGCCAGGGCACACAGCCGCAGTCCGGCGGCCCATCCCCGGGTGCGCTCCACCAGGGTCCGCGCGGCGGACACCGGAACGCGCAGCCCGTGCAGCTCCAGCAGCGCGGCCGCCTCCTCCGGGGTGAAGGCCAGCTCCGCGGCCCTGATCTCGGTCATGTCGCCGACCGCCCGGTAGCGGTGCAGCGGCAGCAGGGGCTCGGTGCGGGTGACGAGGATCAGGCGCATGCCCCGTCCCGCGTGGTGCAGGACGAATTCCAGCTGCTCCGCGATCTCCGGCGCCGTCACACGGTCGTACTCGTCGAGCACCACGACCACGGGCCGGTCCCGGTCGCTCATGCCCGCGGCGAGGCGCGTCAGCAGCGTCTGGTCGACTCGGCTCGCGTCGGCCGGCGAGCCGACCTCGGCGGACGGGGGTACACCTGAGGCGCTCAGGGCCTGGAGGAAGTACGCCCAGAACATGCCGCAGCCCTGGGCCGCGGCGTCGTTGGTGAGCCAGGCGACGGACCGGTCACCTCGTGCGGCCCAGTCGGCGGCCAGCAGTGTCTTGCCGGCGCCCGCCGCCCCGCTGATCATGGTCAACGGCGTCCGCAGAGCCTGGTCGAGGTGCCTGACCAGCCGCTCCCGTCGCAGGAACGTCGCGGGACGCGCGGGTATCGCGAACCGCGTGTGCAGGAACGGGTCTCCTTGGGGATCGGTGCACGACGTGGTCGGTTCCGGACCGTTCTCCTCCAGCCCAGCCATGGCGCTCACCACCACTGCTCGTCAGGTCATGGGCAGCGCTCCCCCTCAGCATCCCGCGGTTCCTGCACATGTGCACGCCAAACGGACGCCAGTGGTTTCTCCGGGGGCTGCAACGGCATCCGCCGTCCCGTCCTGTGGGTTCGTACGAGGCCCGTGCCCGCCGGCAGCGCCCGCCTGGTCCTCGATCGGCAGGACGGCTGTGGTCAGGCCAGGCGTGTGAAGGCCCGCGGTCGTTCCCGGTTCGCTTCCCCGTCGGGCCGATCTCCTCGGAGACCGGGCCGCCGTGATTGGTGGAGGCGGGCATCTCGTCGACGGCGTACGCGGCCGGGCCGGGCCGTCCCGCCGACGCGAGCGTGCGGACGTACGGGAAGCCGCGCCGGAGCACGCGCCGATCGTCGGCCGGCGGGGCCTCGCCGCGACCGCGCCGACGCGGTCCGACGTCACGACGGTGGCCTGAACTCCCCGCCCGAAAAGGTCACTCACCACCGTCCCCGGCTCCACGCTCGTTACTCTCTCCGGCGTGTGCGCAAACATCATGGTCGCCGAAGACGACACGAAGCAGGCCGAACTGGTGCGCCGTTATCTGGAGCACGAGGGACACACGGTCACGGTGGTGGAGGACGGCCGTACGGCTCTTGAGCAGGTTCGGCGCCGGGAACCCGACCTGCTCGTCCTCGATGTGATGATGCCCCGAGCCGACGGCCTCGACGTGGTACGGATTCTGCGCGCCGAGGGCCGCGAGGTGCTGGTGATGATGCTGACGGCCCGCAGTACCGAGGACGATCTGCTGCTCGGGCTTGACCTCGGTGCCGACGACTACGTGACCAAGCCGTTCAGCCCGCGTGAGCTGGTGGCCCGGGTGCGTACGCTCCTGCGCCGCAACCGGAGTTCGGACGGGCCCGCCCTGGGCGCCCCCGACCCCACGCCCGGCGCCGCCGGGGACAGCGCGCTGTCGGTGGGCGCGCTCAGAGTCGATCCGGCCCGGCACGAGGTGTCGGTCGGGGGGACGCCGGTCGTGTGTACGCCTGGCGAGTTCCGCATCCTGGCCGCGATGGCGGCGGAGCCCGACCGGGTCTTCACCCGGCAGCGGCTCCTGGAGGAACTGCACGGCTTCGACAAGTACATCAGCGGCCGCACGGTCGACGTACACGTCATGAATCTGCGCAAGAAGATCGAGCGCGCACCCCGGCGGCCGGACCGGCTGCTCACCGTTTTCGGCGTCGGCTACAAGCTGACGGATCCCGCGAGGAGCAAAAGGACCAATACGAGTACCGACGCGAAGAGCGTGCGCCGTGCGTCGTCGTGACGAGCGGGCGCGGCTGCCGCTCCGCAAGAGCCTGCTCGGGCGGCTGCTGACCGTGTCGGCGCTGGTGGCCTCGTGCTCGGTCGCCGCCACCGCCTGGCTCGCCGTGCAGACGACCTCCGGCGCGATCCGCCAGGAGCAGGGCCAGAACCTCAGCGCCGATGCCGAGATCTACAACACCCTGCTGGGGTACGCGGCGACCCACCCGGGCTGGGAGGGCGTCGACGGCACCGTGCGCAAACTCGCCGGGAAGTCCCAGCGCCGGATCGTGCTGACCACCCAGGACAAGCGCCCCCTCTTCGACTCCTCCGACGACTCGAACGGCACCTCCTCCACCGCCGCCCCGCTGCCACCGCAGGCCTCGGCGGTCGTCGACCCGCTGTCCGTCGACACCGTGCTGGTGCCCGACACCGCCTCCGCGGGTGCGGACCGCGTCGATCCACGCGCGGTGGGGCCGTTCCTGCTGCCCGCGCAGGAACGTACGCTCCTGCGGAAGGCCAGCGCCGACAGCGCGAAGTGCCTCGGTGCGGCGGGCATCGCCGCGGACGTCGTCGAGAGCCCGAGCGGGCGGTCCCGCGTCCAGTTCGTGAGCAGTGAGACCGACCGCTCCATGGAAATGAAGTGTCTGGCGTCCTACGCGTCCGGGCCCACGCCGACCGAGGGGAAGGCCCTGCGCGCGCTCAACCAACTGACCGACGCCTGTCTGAAGCGGCAGGGCCGCACGGGCGTGAAACTGAACCTGGACCTGTCCTGGGAGCGGGGATACGGGTCGGGAGGCACGGACACGGACACCGGCATACCGGCCGCGCTTCCCACGGCCGGCCTCAGCAAGCAGGAGGCGGATGCCCAGCAGCGGGCCGCGGAGCAGAAGGCGGTCGAGGAGAAGGCGGCGCTGGCGAGGGCGATCAAGCAGCGGGCGACCGACGACGGGCGCGTGCCCGCGGCTCACAGCAGCAAGCACGACCGGGCCATAGCCGCCTGCGTCGGCAGCGCCCGCCGCGAACAGCTCACGTCCTATGTCGCCGCGCCCGCACTGCTGTTCATCGACAGCACCGACGCTGCCGCCGGCGTGCCCGGTTTCGATCTCTCACCGGCCAACACCGCACGCATCGCCGGGGTCACTGCCCTGGTCCTCGCCCTAACCGTCGGCGCCTCGGTGATCGCCGGAGCCCGGCTCGTACGCCCGTTGCACGCGCTCACCGGCGCCGCCCAGCGGATGCGGGACGGCATGGACTCGGCGCCCGTGCCGGTCGGCTCGGACAACGAGATCGGACGGCTGGCGGCGGCCTTCAACGACATGGCCGCGCACCGGGCGCGGCTGGAGGAGCAGCGCAAGGTGATGGTCAGCGACGTCGCCCATGAGCTGCGTACTCCGCTGAGCAACATCCGTGGCTGGCTGGAGGCGGCACAGGACGGTCTGGCCGAACCGGACCCGGCGTTCGTCTCCTCGCTGCACGAGGAGGCGGTACAGCTTCAGCACATCGTCAACGATCTCCAGGACCTGGGAGCGGCCGACGTGGGCGCGCTGCGCCTGCATCTGGAGCCGGTACGCGTCGACGACCTGCTCGGCCAGGTCGCCGCGGCACACCAGGGACTGGCCGAGACCGCGGGTGTCACCCTGGCGGTCCCCGCGGCGCCGCCCGACGCGCCCCGGCCGCCGCTGCTCGACGCCGACCCGGTGCGGCTGCGGCAGGCCATGAGCAACCTGGTCTCCAACGCCGTACGCCACACACCGTTCGGTGGCCGGGTGACGCTGCGCTCGTACGTCACCGATTCCGGGGACCGGGTGGCCGTGGAGGTGTCCGACACCGGCAGCGGCATCCCCGCGGCCGACGTCCCCCATGTGTTCGACCGCTTCTGGCGGGCGGAGAAGTCCCGCAACCGGAGCACCGGCGGCAGCGGCCTCGGCCTGGCGATCGTCCTCAAGCTCGCCGAGGCCCACGGTGGCACGGCGAGTGTCGTGAGCACGGAGGGACAGGGCTCGGTCTTCACCCTGTGGCTGCCGGTCGCACGGGACGAAACAGCCGCCACCGGACCGGGAAACGGACCGGAAGGAACTGCGAAGAACCGCGGAATTCCGGGGGCCGGGGAGACCCCTGGACAGCCCTGATGCGATGACCATGAGCTTCTGACAGCTTCTTCACAAGTGGGCGCAAGTGTGGGGCCATGCCCGGAACCTGGTGCGGCTCGCCAACCAGGTACCACCAAGGCCGGGCTGGAACTGGAGCGATACATGTCCCGCCAACTCACCCTGCGTTTCGCCGTTCTGACCGCCGTCGCGACCGGCGCGATGCTCGTCCCGGTCGGCGCAGCGGTCGCCGACGACCCGACGCCCACGCCGACCGCGACCACTGGAGAAGACAAGACCGCGGCCGAGAAGAAGGCCGAGGACGCCAAGAAGGCGAAGGAACTCGAAGCCAGGAAGGCCGCGGCCGCCAAGGACCTTCCGAAGGGCGGCGTCGCCGCGGGCGAGGCCCCGGCCGAAGACACCGGCACCAGCACCAGCACCCTCGTTGGTTCGGCCACCGGCGCTCTGCTGCTCGCGGGCGCCGGCACCATCGTCCTGCGCCGCCGCGCCGCCGGACGCCACAACGGCTGACGCTCGGCACGGCCCCACCGGGCACAACAGTGGCGCCGCCCGTCTCCGGGCGGCGCCACCGCGTGTGCGCCTGGTCCCGTAAACCGTTCAGGTCCTCTGCCTCTGCTCTCGGTTCTGCTCTGGAGTCCGTCGTGTCACCTGCACCCCATCCGGTACGGCGCTTCGGCACCCTGCCCGCCCGTGCCCGCCTCGCCGTCGTCGTACCCGTGGTCCTGGCCGTGCTCACCGGCTGTTCGTCGGCCGCCGACAAGCCTGCCCCGGCCTCTCCGAACACCCCTGCTGCCGCCGGTATCGCCTCGCCCGGCGCTCCGGAGGCCACGCAGTCGGCTGTCCCTACCGAAGTCGCCATCCCGTCGATCGGGACCACCAGTTCCCTGATGGAGCTCGGTCGCAACACGGACGGGACCGTGGAGGTCCCCCCGGCCGAGAAGGGCATGACCGCCGGCTGGTACATCGGCGGCTCCGTGCCCGGTGAGGTCGGTCCCGCCGTGATCATCGGCCACAACGACACCCGCTTCGGCAAGGCCGTCTTCCACGACCTCAAGAAGATCACCAAGGGCGCGGACATCACCGTCACCAACGACCGCGGCGAAACGGCGCACTTCACGGTCACGGACACCGAGAGCGTCAGCAAGGACTCCTTCCCGACCGAGAAGGTCTACGGCCCGACGAAGGACCGCGCCCTGCGACTGGTCACCTGCGACGGCGACTTCGACGCCGAGGGCCATCCGGTGAACAACCTCATCGTGTACGCGACGTTGGCGTGAGCCGGGAGCCGGGAGCCGGGAGTTGGCAGCCGTGAGCTGTGAGCTGTGAAGCCCGAGCGGTGAACAGCGACCGCTCATCGGCGTGCCGGGCCCACAAGGATCGCCGCGGTCCCGTCCGCCCTCGGGTCGCTCGCCGCGTCGGGCTCGCCCGCGCGCAGGCGTGCCGTCTGCACATGGCCGGCCTCGTCGTGCGGTCCTGCCGTACGGGCGACCTCCAGGCCCAGGCGGTCCGCGACGGTGGTCAGGTGCTCCGCGTCGGGGGTTCCGGGTTCGAGGAGGAGCGTGGGGCGCGGACGGTTCAGGTCGCGGGAGCCGATGACCCAGCGTGGGCGGGCGAGCAGGGCTTTCGGGGCCGGGGCGTGGAGAAGTTCCTCGGCGACCTGCGACAGGATCCACGCCTGGGCCCTGCCGCCCTGGCAGCCGAGTGCCACCACACGCCCCGGGGCGGTGGCGAGTGCCGGGCACAGGGTGTGCGGGGGCCGCGCCCCGGGCCTCAGCGCCCCAGGGTGCGCCGGGTCCAGGCTGAACGCCGAGCCACGGTTGTGGAGCACTACTCCGGTGGCCGGTTCGGCGATGCCTGATCCAAAGCTCTGGAACACGCTCTGGATCAGCGCTGTCGCGTTGCCCTCGTCGTCGACGGCGGTGACGGCCACCGTGTCCCCGGCGGGTCTGGGGCCGGAGGGCAGCGCGGCGATGTCTCGCTCCGCGCGCAGCAGCAGGCCGTCGATGTCCACGGCGCCCGACCGGGGGTCGCCGAGGAGTGCGTCCCGGCTCAACTCCGCCTGCCGGGCGGCGGTGAGGCGGTCGCTGCCACGTCCGAGTACGGCCAGCAGGGACGCTCCCTGACTGGGCGGCGGGGCCGCCCACCAGGTGACGCCGTTCCCGGTCGTCGTGCTCAGCGGGTCGGTGTTCTCGGCCCGGTGACCGGCGAAGTCCGCCGCGTCGAGCAGGCTGCCGCGTTCACGCAGGCCTGCCACCAAGCGTCGGCCGGTCGGCCCGGTGTAGAAGTGGCGCCAGTCGTCGGAGAGTTCCTCCAGGGTCGCGGCGAGTGCCGGCTGGAAGAGGGTGACTCCGACGGGCAGTGGGTCTCCCGCCTTGTCCAGCAGCAGCGCCGACAGCCCCGGGTCGGCCCGTACGACGTCGAGGCGGTTGTGGATCGCCCGGGCCAGGCCCTCGCTCACCGGGACGCCGCCGGCGGCCAGGGCGATGGCCGGCGCGAGGCTGCGGGCGAGCGGCAATCGCGCCCCGAGACGGGCGAGTTCCGCCCACCCGGCGACCACTCCGGGGACCGTCACCGTGAGCGGGCCACCGGCCGGCATCCGGTCCCCCGCCGCCCGCAGCTGTGCCGGGTCGGTGGCCGCTGCCGCGGCTCCTGCCGAGAGCACCGCGCGGACAGTGCCGTGCTCACCGTCACGGACCAGGGCGACGAGGTCGCCGCCGATGGAGCACTGGTGCGGGTAGGCCACCGTGAGCGCGGCCGCGGCGGCGAGTGTGGCGTCGATCAGGCCGCCGCCTGCGGCGGTCACCTGGCGTGCCGCCTCGATGGCCGCGGGATGGGGTGCGGCGATGGCGATCGTGGCCACGGTCAGTCCCGGGTGGTGAGGATGGCACGGGCGAAGGAGCCGTCGGCGCCGACCAGTTTGGCGGGCAGGCAGGTCAGGTCGTAGGTCCCGGCGGGCACCTGGTCGAGGTCCGCGTTCTCCAGGATGAGCACGCCTGCGCCCAGCAGGGAGTGGTGGACGTCCCAGGTGTCGGTGCGGTGGTGGCTCTCGATGGTGAGGTAGTCGATGCCGATGAGTTCGACCTCGTGCTCGATCAGCCAGTCGGCGGCCTTCGGGGAGAGGCCCACCCACTGCGGGGCGCGCTCGGTCTCCTTGAGGGGGCCCGCGGAGTTGGAGGTCTTGAGCAGGACGCGGGTGTGTCCGGCCGCCCCGCCCTCTTCCAGGTGGTGCGGTTCCACGTCACCCTCGACATGGGTGAGGTCGATGACGAGTGCGGGCCCGACCAGCGAGTACAAGGACACCTCGTCGATGGGGGTGGCACCGTCGCGGAAGTGGGCGGGAGCGTCGACGTGCGTGCCGGTGTGGGCACCGAGCCGCCAGCGCGTGACGTTGGAGGCGTCACCGTTGGAGAGGGACTCGACGACCTCGACCTCGGGCTTGCGTCCCCAGTGCAGCATCTCGGGGTGGATGGGCAGGGTGATGTCGTAGATCTTCACGCGGTCGCTCCAGGACGGTGGGTCGGGTCGGGCCAGGGTTCGCGTACGGCGGCCGACACCGCTCGGGCGGTGGTGAGCAGACAGCGGTCGAACTCCTTTCCGCCGTGCTTGGCGTCGGCGTCGGCCACGTCACGGCCCCAGACGCCGGTCTCGCTGACCTGGTCCATCCGGTAGTCCCAGAAGGAGTCCACGTCGACGTGCGAGGTGGCCTTGTCCATCGTCACGAGTTCGGGGTGGAGGTGGAGCATGACCGAGGTCTCGAAGAAGTTGGCGTGCATCAGCGCCCGGCCGTACTGGACATGCCCGTCGACCTCGGGGCCGGGGTACATCGTCACGTAGCCCAGGGCCCGTACGCGGGCGTCGCGGTGGCGCACCCGGAGCTTCTCCGCGGACACGTCGAGCGCGCCGTTGTTCCAGATGTGCCCGTTGAGCAGGATGAACTGCCGTACTCCGGAGGCGTACAGGGAGTCGATGACGTCCTCCACGACGGCGATCAGCGTTTCCGGGCGCAGCGCCACCGTGCCGCCGAAGTCGCCGTGGGAGGCGGAGACGCCGAAGCTCAGCGGTGGCACCACCGGTACGCCGGTGAGGGCGGAAACACCGAGGGCGACGGCCTCGCAGATGAGGGTGTCGACGGCCAACGGCAGGTGGGGACCGTGCTGTTCGGTGGCCCCGACGGGGATGATCACGGCGTTCTGTGCGGCCGCGGTGGTCTCCGCCTGCTGCCAGGTCAGTTCCTCCCACCGCACCGGGACCCCGGACCCGCCCAGTTCGGCGGCGAGTGCGGGAACGTCCAGGCCGGTGGGGACGGCCGGCTGTCCGGGGAACTCGGGGACGGCTGGTGTCATGGTGCTTCCTTCTCCGCTGAGGTCACAGTGCTTGCTTCTCCGGTGAGGTCACAGTGCTTGCTTCGTCCGGGCGGCCGGGTTCGCGGCCGGGGTTCACCATGCGCGCCGGCTCTTGTCCGGCAGCAGGTCGAGGGCCCTGACCGGGACGACCTCGTTCTCCTCGACCGTGGTGATCCAGACCGTCGCGTCCGGGCTGTAGTCGCTGATCAGTTCCCGGCACACGCCGCACGGCGCGATCACCCGGAACCGTCCGGCGGGCTTGATCTGGACGGAGACGACCGAGGTGACCTCCAGCGGCCGTTCGCCCGGGTACGCCCCGCGAGCCGCTCCCAGGGCGACACCCTCGGCGCAGATGGAGCTGCGCCGGCAGGAGCCTTCGAGGTGGACCCCGGTGTGCACTGCGCCGTCGGCCGTACGGACCGCGGACGCGACCTCGTGCCGGCCGTCGCGCCAGACGCGGGCCAGCAACTCCTGTGCCAGGGTGAGCAGTTCGGCGTCGTCGTCGTTCATGGACGCGGGCACGGCGACGCGCGCGATGCCGGCGGGCGCCGTTCCGGGGAGCGCGGCGCTCATGCGGTGATCCCGAGCAGACGGGCCATGTTGCCGCCCTCGACGAGGGCACGGTCCTTCTCATCCGGTATCGCCTTCGCGATCTTCATGCGCTCCAGGTCGAAGTCGGAGCCGGGCCACTCGCTGCCCATGAGGATCTTCTCCGGCCCCAGTCGGGCGTAGGCCCGCTTCACGTCACTCATCAGCGTCGCCGAGGTCTCCAGGTACACGTGGGGCTGCCGCTCGGCGACGATGATCGCTTCGGGAACGTTCCACACCGCGCCCATGTGGGCGATGACCGTGGGGACTTGGGGATGGTCGCGGGCGATCTCCTCGATGGCCAGCGGGGCGCAGAAGGAGTCGTCCAGGGCGTTGACCAGGACCATCAGTCCGCGCCGCGCGCATGCTTCGAACAGCGGGTCCAGCAGGCCGTGGTCGGCGACGTGGTAGCCGTGCAGGCTGGGGTGGAGCTTGAGGCCCACCAGGCCGGCGTCGGCCATGCGGTCGATCTCCTCGATGGCGTCGTCGGCCTGCGGGAGGACCTGCCCGAAACCGAAGAAGCGGTCGGGGTGGGCGGCGACCAGGGAGCTGATGAAGTCGTTCTCGATCCGCTGGGCGAGCGAGCAGACCATGGCCATGTCGACGCCTGCGGCGTCCATCCGGTCCAGGATGCGCCGGGGTTCGAACGGGGTGTACGGCGGCGGCGCCTGACCCTTGCGGACGCCGGTGAGGTAGTCCGAGCGTCCCCGGACGTCCTGGGTGGTGTTGTACGCGTCGATGATCACGCGGGATCAGCCTTTCTCGGTGGAACCGGGCACCAGGGGCAGGTGACAGCGCACGGTGCGGCCGGGTGCGATGGTCCGCAGTTCCGGCACGCGGGTACGGCACTGGTCCTCGGCGAAGGGGCAGCGGGTCCGGAACAGACATCCCTCCGGCGGGTTCGCGGGATCGGGCAGTTCGCCCTCCAGGACCCGTCGTTCGCGCCGCCCGCCGGGGCGCAGGGACGGAACCGAGGACAGGAGCGCTTCGGAGTAGGGGTGGGCGGGGCCGGAGAAGAAGTCGTCCCGGGACGCGACCTCGATGATCTGGCCCAGGTACATGACGGCCACGCGGTCGGCGATGTGCCGTACGACGCCCAGGTCGTGGGAGATGAACAGCATGGTCAGGCCGCGCTCGCGGACCATGTCGGAGAGCAGGTTCAGTATCTGCGCCTGGATGGAGACGTCCAGTGCGGAGACCGGTTCGTCGGCCACGACGAATTTGGGCGAGGAGGCCAGGGCCCGGGCGATGCCGATGCGCTGGCGCTGGCCTCCGGAGAACTCGTGCGGCTTGCGCCGGCCCGCCTCGGCGCCGAGGCCCACCCGGTCCAGCAACTCCGCCACGACCGGCCCGGCTTCGGCCCGGCTCGCGCCGCGCGCCCGCAGCAGCGGTTCGGCGACGATGTCGGCTATTTTGCGCCGGGGGTTGAGCGAGCCGAACGGGTCCTGGAACACCATCTGCAGGTCGGCGCGGGTGCGGCGCAGCCGGGTGCCCCTGAGCCGGGTGATGTTCAGACCCAGGAAGTCGATGGTGCCGGACGCCGGCTCGATCACCCGGAGCAGGGCCCGGCCCAGGGTGGACTTCCCGCATCCCGACTCACCGACCAGGCCCAGCGTCTCGCCTTCGAGGATCTCCAGGTCGACATCGCGCAGCGCGCGAACCCTGCCGCCGCCCGAGCGTCCGCGGTACTCGACGCGCAGCTTCTCGGCCCGGATGAGCGGCGTCCCGGGCGGCGCCGGAGGCGTCGGGGATGTCGGGCCGGAGGCCGCGGTGGCGGATGCGGATGCGGATGCGGCCGGTGGCGAGGTCATGAGCGCCCCTTCTCGTTGCGTGCCAAGTCCCGGTCCGTCCGCACCGGTTGCGGGGCCGGGTCCCGGCCCGGCAGCGGGTCCCGGTCCGGCAGCGGGTCCGGGTCCGCGTTCGGGCCGGCATCGCGCGCTGCCTGGCGTACGGATCCGGTCAGCACGCAGGCGTCGAGGTGGCCGGGTTCGCCGTGGCGGTGGAGCAGTTCGGGCTGCTGTGCGCACGCGTCGTGCGCGAAGGCGCAGCGTGCGGCGAACGCGCATCCGCTGGGGCGGTCCACTCCGGTCAGCGGGCTGCCGGGGATGGCGGGCAGCCGGTCGGCGACCGGTCCGTCGATCGGCGGCACCGAACCCAACAGGCCGATGGTGTACGGGTGTTGGGGGTTGAACAGCACCTCGTCGCGCGAGCCCTGCTCGACGATACGGCCGGTGTACATCACGGCGACGCGGTCGGCGACCTCGGCGACGACTCCCAGGTCGTGGGTGATCAGGAGGACGGCGGTGCCATGGTCGGCGGCGGCCTGCTGGAGCACGGAGAGGACCTGGGCCTGGATGGTCACGTCCAGTGCCGTGGTGGGTTCGTCGGCGATCAGGACGGCGGGGTCGTTGGCCAGGCCCATCGCGATCATCACGCGCTGGCGCATGCCGCCCGACAACTGGTGGGGCAGGGCGCGGGCGTTGGCACGGGGGTTGGCGATGCCGACCTCGCCGAGCAGGTCAACGGCCCGGTCCATGGCCGTCGCGTACGGCATCCGGTTGTGGGCGCGCATCATCTCGGTGACCTGGGCGCCGACCCGGTGCAGCGGGTTGAGTGCGGCGAGGGCGTCCTGGAAGACGACGGCGATGTCCTTGCCCCGTACCGAACGCAGTTCGCGCTCGGACGCCTCGGCGAGGTTGCGGCCGCCGAAGGCCACCTCGCCGCTGATGTGCGTGCGCGGGCCCCGGTTGAGGCCGACCAGGCTCATAGATAGCGCGGACTTGCCCGAGCCGGACTCGCCGACCAGCGCGAGGATCTCGCCCTGGCGCAGGGTCAGGTCCACGCCTGCCACGGCCGGGAGCCGGCCCGAGGGGACGTCGAACCCGACCCGCAGCCCGCGGACGTCCAGGACCACGGGCTGTCTCGCCTGCCCCTGCACGGCGGCCGCGGGCCCGCTCACGAGGTGCCGCTCACGGCCGTGGCCGCGGTGTGGATCAGGTCGGCCACCCTTTGCGGGTGCACGAGCGTGGTGTAGTGGCTGCCGGGGACGTGCTCGGTGACGGCCCCCATACGGGCGGCCATGTCGCGCTGCGCTTCCGGGCGCAGGGTGCGGTCGTCGTCGGCGACCAGATACCAGGAGGGCAGGGTGCCCCAGGCCGGCTTTCCGGTCGGCTGGGTGAAGATGAGGTTCTCCGCCTTGCGTCCCTCGGCCTCGACGACGGCCCGTTGCGCGGGAGACAGGTCGGGGCCGATCTCGGCCCAGAACTCCTCGCTCGCCTCCGACTTCCACTCGCCGTTCGGGCCGCGCCGCATGTACGCGGAGATCTCCGCGGGCTCGTAGCGTTCGACGATGCCGTTGACGGTCTCGCCCTCGTCCGGGCCGAAGGCCGCGATGTAGACCAGGCCGCGGACGGCGGGGTGCCGGCCGACGTTGGTGATGACCGCGCCCCCGTAGGAGTGGCCGACGAGGAGCAGCGGTCCGTCCGTCTCCTCGATGAACTCCTCGACGACGGTGGTGGTGTGGGCCACGTCCTCCTGGAGGGAGGTCAGGGGGTTGGTGACGGCGACCGTCCGGTGTCCCCGGGCGGCGAGCAGGGGCTCGACCTCCGACCAGGTGGTGGGGCGTCCGCCCGCTCCGTGGACCAGCACGATGTCCATGCGGCTCAGCCTTTCCGTATGCGTGGATCGAGGATCATGTAGAGCATGTCCACCGCGTAGTTGACGAGGACGAACAGCAGGGCGATGGCGAGCGCGGCTCCTTGCACGACGGGGTAGTCGCGCTGGAGCACGCCCTGCACCAGCAGCCGGCCGACGCCGCCGTAGGAGAAGACGGTCTCGGTGATCACGGAGCCGCCCAGCAGGGACCCGAACTGCAGGCCGAGGACCGTCACGATCGGCAGCCAGGAGTTGCGCAGGACATGGCGGCGGATCACCGCGGACTCCGTGAGCCCCTTCATCCGTGCGGTCCTGACGAAGTCGTCGCCGAGGACGTCCAGGACGGAGGCACGGACGATACGGGTGATGTAGCCGGCCATGGACAGCGCCAGAGTGGTGGCGGGCAGGATCAGGTGCTGGATCCAGGGGCCGACCAGTTCGAGGCGGTTCTGCAGGATCGCGTCGAGGAGGACGAAGTTGGTCGTGGGGTGGTAGTCGAGCGAGCTCGGCAGCCGTCCCAGCACGGGCAGCCAGCGCAGCCAGACGCCGAAGACGACGATGGCGATCACTCCGAGCGCGAACCAGGGCAGGGAGAAGCTGACGGTCGCCACGGTCCGGGTCGTGGTGTCGATCCAGGTGCCCTTGCGCAGCGCGGCGATCACCCCGGTGACCACGCCCAGGAGCACGGCCACGGTCATCGCCGCCAGGGTCAGTTCGATGGTGCCCGGAAGGGCGTCGCCCAGCAGGCTCAGGACGCTGTTGGACCCGAAGAACGACTCGCCGAAGCGCAGATGCACCAGGTTGTCGAGGTAGGTGCCGTACTGGGTGAGCAGTGGCTGGTCGAGGCCGAGCGCCTCGCTGGCCCGGGCCTCGTTCTGCGCTATCTCGGCGGCCGTGAGGTTCGTTCCGCCGCCCGCCAGGGAGGCGGCGGGCGAGCCGGGCAGCAGTCGCATCGCGATGAACACCAGGGTCGCCAGGGCGAACAGGACGACCGGGATGCCGAGGAGCCTGCGGAACATGGCCCACAGGGCGTCGACCCGTTCGGACCGGTGACGGTGCGGGCGCCGCGGGCGCGGCAACGGGAGGGCGCTCATACGCTGCCCTTCGGGTCGAGCGCGTCCCGGAGGTCGTCGCCCACGAAGTTGCAGGCCACGACGAACAACAGGGTCAGGGTCGCCGGCAGCACCACCAGGCGGGGCGCCGAGTAGAGGAACTCCTGTCCGGCCTGGACCATGTAGCCCCAGTCGGGGGTGGGCGGCTGGATGCCGAGGCCGAGGTAGGACAGGCCGGCGGCGAAGCCGGCCGCGACCGAGAGGGTCATGACGATCTGGGCCACCATCGGCCCGGCGATGTTGGGCAGGATCTCCTGCACCAGGACGCGCGGGGTGCGGGTGCCTCCCAGGCGTGCGGCGACGATGTAGTCCCGGGCCGTCTCCCTGGCCGCGAGCGCCCGGGCCAGCCGCGCCAGGCCGGGGGCGAGGGACACACCGACGCCGACGACGAGGCTGGTGGTGCCCGGTCCGGCGGCGGCGACCAGCAGGATGACCAGGAGGATGGACGGGAAGGCCAGGGCCAGGTCGACGGCGCGCATCAGCACCTGTTCCACTGCGCCGCCCGCGTAGCCGGCGAGCAGGCCGACGCCGGTGCCGACCACGGCGGCCAGGGCGGTCGAGGCGAACGCCACGATCAGGAGCGGCCGTGCCCCGTGCACCAGCCTGGCCAGTTCGTCCCGGCCCAGGTCGTCGGTGCCGAGGAGATGGCCGGGCGAGCCGAAGGGCAGCATCGCCGAGGAGGTCTGCCGGACCGGGTCGGCCGAGATCAGCAGGGGCCCGACCAGGGCGACGAGGACGATCGCGACCAGGAACACCCAGGACACCTTCGCGGGCCAGGACGTGCCGATGCCGAGCTGCCGCAGCTTCGCCACCGGGCCCCGGCGCTCACGGTCCCGGCCGTCACGGTTCCGGCGCTCACGGTTCCGCCCGTCACGATCCCGGCCGTCACGGTCCTGTCCCCGGCGGGCGCTTCGGATCGCGCCGCCGGAGGCGGGGGCCGCGGCGAGCGCCTCCTCGGTCGTGCCGAGGCCGGAATCGGAACCCGTCCGGTCAGACACTGGCTTTCTCCATGAAACAGCGGTGGTTGCCGAGTGCGGCGGTGTTGATGCCCTTCACTCCGGCTCCGCTGACCACCAGGTTGGTGGAGCAGGCCAGCATGGCGATCACCATGTACTCCTCCGCCCAGCGCCGCTGGATCTTGGAGTAGGCCGCGGTGCGCTTCTTGCCGACCGGCAGGTTCTTGGCCTCCAGCAGGTCCTCGGCCATGGTGTCGACGCCGTCCAGCGTGTCCAGGCCGGTGATGGTGCTGCCGTAGAGACCGGCGGGGTTGGCCATGGAGCCGACCATGTTGTTGGGGTCGGGGACGTAGGAGTTGCGTTCCCAGATCATCAGGTCGTGGTAGTCGTCCTTGCCGTCGCTGAGCCGGCTGAAGTACGAGGCGGGGTCGACGGAGGTGGTCTTCACCTTGAAGCCGGCGTCCTCCAGGTTCTGCTTGACGATCTGCGCGGCCTTGGGATGCCAGGAGTCGCTGGCCGCCATCAGCCCCAGCTCGCGGCCCACCGCTCCGGCCTCCTTCAGGAGCTTCTTCGCCTGTGCGAGGTTCTTCGTGCTCAGGTCGGCGAGGCCGGTGTCGTAGCCGTTCTGGGCGGGCGGGATCGCGTAGCCGTCGGGCTCGCTGCCGACGCCGAAGAACGCCTGCTGGACGATCGCCTTGCGGTCGATGGCCAGGTTGATGGCCTTGCGCACCTTCAGCTCGGGAACGCGCCGGGCGTCGATCATCAGGATCGCGTCGAAGCCCTCCTTGGTCTCGTGGACGGTGACCGAGGGGTCGGACTTCAGCTGTTCGACGGCCGAGTAGGGGGTGAACTGGGTGGCGGACACGTCCCCGCTGAGCAGGGAGCTGACGATCGCCGAGGGGTCCTGCACCTGGCGCAGGACCAGACGGTCGATCGGCGGCCGGCCGAGCCGGAAGTCGTCGAAGGCCTCAAGGGTGATGGACTGGCCGGAGGTGGCGGAAGCGAACTTGAACGGACCGGTGCCGACGAGGTGCTTGCCTATGCCGGACCCGTACTTGTCGAGCGCGGCCTTGGAGATGATGCGGCCGCCGATGTCGGAGAGCTGGGCCAGGACGGTCCGGTCGGCCGCCTTGAGCACCAGTTTGACCGTGAGGTCGTCCTCGGCGGTCAGCGAGGCGACGTTGTTGCCGAGGGAGGCGAGCGGTCTGGAGGCGCCCTTCGGCAGGGTCTTGTTCTCCGGGTCGAACTGCCGGTTCAGGGTGGCCAGGACATCGGCGGAGGACAGCGTCGTACCGTCGTGGAACTTCACGCCGTCGCGGAGGGTGAAGGTGTACGTGAGCTGGTCGTCGGAGATCTTCCAGCTCTTGGCCAGGTCCGGCGTGGGCTCGTTGGACTCGAAGGAGATGAAGGTCAGGCCGCGGCAGATACAGTCCACCGCCATCCAGTCGCCCAGCGTCGTATAGAAGGCCGGGTCGTTGACCGCGCTGGTGGAGTCGATCGCGAGGGTGAGGGTGCCGCCCTTGCCGGATCCGCCACCGGACTTCCCGGACCCGTCGTCGGCCACACCGCAGGCGGCGAGCAGCGGGGTCAGCCCGAAGCCCACTCCGACGCCGAGGAGGCCGGCGCCGCGGAGCATGGTCCGGCGGGAAACCTGCGGTTCGGCCGGGTGGAGTGCGGGTCTTCCCTGCGACTGATCCGGCATGAGGGCCTCCTTGGGGCACCGTTCCTTTGAAGGAATGGATCTAATCTCATCTTGATTGGATCCAAAATCATCGTGTCCGGCCCGCGAGTCCGAGCCGTGTCCCGAGTGTTACGAGCACATGAAGCCGACGTCTTGTGCACTAACTTCCGAGATGCACCAACAGGCATGCTTTGTGACGGTTCATCAGGTTCCGCAGCAGCGGTCCGTGCCGGCCGACGGATCCGGGATGTCCATGGCCGGGTTGCGGTCGAAGAAGCCGTCGGGCTCGAAGACCAGTCGCACCCGGTCGACCGGCATGACCGGCCACTGCTCGGGCCGGGGGAAGTGGTGGCTGCCCACGACCGGCCACAGCACCAGCTCGGCACCGTCCAGCGAGCGGTCCTTGCGCTGCCAGACCTGCACGCCGTCCTCGCCGGGCTCCGCCTGGTTCGGGTACTGCCCTCCTACGTACTGCTCGGCCGGGTCGGAGACCGTCGCCCACAGATGCTGGTGGACGAAGGGCGCCCGGCGGGCCATCACCGAATCGGGCCGCGCGAAGGGCCGGGTGGTGTTGGGCAGCAGCAGCCGGTACGCGGTCGGGTCCCCGTAGCGGTTCTGCCGCTGCGCGCTCTCCACCCGCCAGTGCCGGGACGTCGCCGGGTTCGTCCGGCGGGCGGCCTGCGACTCCGACAACAGCGGCGTACGCACCATGCGGACCGCGTTGCCGTACGGGTCGTGGCGCGGGTCGTCCTCCGCCTGGGCGTTCTCCTCCACCAGGCGGTTGAACGGGCCGTCGACCGCGGCGTCCAGGCGCAGGCCGAAGTAGTGCTGGTGCGTGGGCGTCTGGACGTTGCGCGAGACCACCCGGCCGTGCCGCACCTCCTCCCCCTCCTCGATACCGGAGGCGGACAGCATGCCGGTGAGCTTGATCTCCAGCTCGATCCTGCCGTCCTGGTAGAGCGACCAGTAGAAGCCGTAGTCGTAGTTGGCAACCGTCTGGAAGCTGGAGATGATCAGCCGCCGGGAGCGGCGCACCTCGCTCACCCCGCGGCGCAGGTCGTTGTGCTTCCAGAGGATGCCGTCGTCCTCCTCGTGCATACAGATCGCCTGGTCGATCTCCTGGGCGGCGCCGTCGCCCGCGAGGTAGGCCGCGTCGAAGTAATGGATGACGCCCAGGCAGTCGCAGCCGAGCGCGAGCGAGTTGGTCAGCGGTCCTGCGCCGTACTCGCCCCAGTCGAAGAAGTTCTTGCGGAACTGTGTGGAGCTCGGGTCGAGGTAGGGGACGTACATCTCGTTGCAGGCGGCCCGCTTGAGCACCGAACGCCCCAGGAAGCCGAGGTCGTACAGGACCAGGCCCTCGCGGTGGGTGAAGCCGACCCGGAACTCCCAGCCCTGCCAGCTGACTTGACGCCCGTCGACGGTGAAGCTGGGCCCCTCGGGCTGCACCACCTCCAGCGGCTTGAGCCCTTCACGGTCCGGGCCGAACCCGCCGGCCGACAGCGGTCCCGGCTCCTCGGAGACCGGGACGACGCCGTGGTCCTCGACCTCCAGCACCTCCATCGTCGCCATGTCGATGAGGGGGATGACGCCCTGTACGGGGCGCACATAGGCGTTGTCGTCCTCCTGCACCCGGTGCCAGACCGAACCCCAGGTGATCCTGCGGTCCTTGTACTTCTCCGGCACGAAGCCGCCGATGGACTCGGCGTCGATGACCGTCAGCGACACGTCGTGGATGCCTCGCCGGGCCAGTGCCTCGCGGAACAGCGGGCTCGCCCGGCAGGCCTGAGCCGCCGCGCGTGCCTCCGTCGAGGTGATGCCCGGCCGCCGTATGTCCACCGGCCGCCACTCCAGGCAGCGCGGCTCCGCGCCGAGTTGCACGTCGATCTCCCAGGCGCCGGGCAGGTCGTGGTCCATCGCCACCAGGCCCACCCGCACCTCTCCCGCCGCCTGCCGGCCGGCCACCACCTCACGGGCGAAGCGTTCGTCCAGTACCGCGCCCCAGAACCTGGTCCGCTCCCCCAGCCGGCCGTCGGCCCGCGCCACGGCGACGGCCGCGTCGATCTCCGCGGGAGACAGCGGGTCGAGAGGATGGGTGCGCTCACGCCGGGCATGGACACGGGTACTGACGCTTCCGGGCGGGTTGTGCATGATGTGCGCTCCGCTCATGTGCACGGGCCACAGGCCTTGGATCCTGCAACCGTTAGAATGGATACATAAAGCTGTTCGGGGTCTGTCAGGACTTCGGTCCCGGCCCTCCCCCGCCCCGGCCACCGCCGGCCATCGCCTCTGCTTTTGCCTCTGCCCTTGCCTTCGCCTTTGCCGACCAGACGGAGACCTCATGGACACCGCCCCGCTCCCCGACGCGGACTCGCCCGCAGGAAAGGGCAAGGCGCTCGTCGACGACACGGCGGCCGCGATCCGCGCGCGGATCCTCTCCGGCGAGATCCCCATCGGGGCACAGCTGCGCCAGGTCGAGCTCGCGGAGCTGCTCGGCGTGAGCCGCACCCCCGTCCGGGAGGCGCTGCGGCAGCTCCAGGCGGGCGGCCTCATCGAGGTACTGCCCAACCGCGGCGCCGTGGTCCGCGTCCCCGCCCCCTGGGAGGTCCGCGAGGCCTATGAGATCCGCGCCGAGCTCGAAGGGCTCGCCTGCGTCCGGGCGGTCCACGCGGTCACCCCCGACGTACTGCGGGAACTGCGCGAGGCCAACGAGACGGTACGCGCGGTCAGCAGCGGGGTACGCGACGCCGGCGGCGGTCCGGCGCCCGGCGCGGGTTCCTCGCCCGCCACCTCCCCGAACGCCTCTCCCTCCACCTCCGCCAACGACTGCTTCCACACCCTGATCCACACCGTCGCCGGCAACAGGCGGCTCGCCCGCGCCATCAAGGACGTCAACGAGGCGTTCCCGCGCAACGTCTCCGCCCTCGTCCTCCAGGACAACCCCCGCCATCGCGAGGACAACATCCGCGAACACGAGCGGATCGTCGAGGCTCTCGCCGCGGAGGACGCGGAGTGGGCACGCAGTGAGATGAAGGCCCATGTGATCAGTGCGGGCGAGCAGTTGGCCCGCTGGTACGAACAGCGGTCGGCCACCGTCTTCCGCGGCTGACCGGCTGTCGGTGCGGGTGCAGGCGCGGGTGCCGGGGGTCATGCTCCGGCTCCCGGTCCGGGCCGGCCGGTGATGCCCAGCGCGGCCGGAGACAGGAAGTCCAGGTCCGGTCTCTCCTTGCCCTCCGCCAGGTCCGCGAGCGCGGCGCCCAGCGCGGGCCCGAACTTGAAGCCGTGGCCCGAACAGGCCGCGGCCATCAACACCCGGTCCTCGCCCGGGAGTCGGCCGACGGCGAACCGGTTCTTCGGCGCCATCGTGTAGCGGCAGGTGATCGCCTCCTCCACCGGCCCGTCGGCCGCCGGAAGGAACCGCGAGGCCAGACCGAGGAGCCGGTCCCGCTCGGCCTCGGTGACCGGCCCGGCGGGCACCGACGGGTCCTCCGGCGGCCCGTGGTCCAGGCCGATCTTGACGCCGGCTCCGCCGAAGGCCGGGATGCCGTACAGCAGGCCGACATCCGGTACGTCGACGGAGAACGCGCCCAGCAGCGGGGGCTCCAGCAGGTGCCGCCGAGAGGAGCCGAGGTGCAGGTTCACGATCCGCACCACGCTCAGCGGCCGGGCGAAGGCGGGCAGCAGTTCGCCGGTCCAGGGGCCCGCGCACACGACCAACCGGCCCGCGTGCAGGACGCCTTGGGCCGTGTCGACGCGTACGCCCTCGCCGTCGCGGCGCCAGCGGAGCACCGCACAGCCGTCCCGCCGGTCCACGCCGTGCGCGCGGCCGAGCGCCGCGAGCGCGGTGAGCGAGGCCTGGGCGTCGATGACGCCGGCGGCCGGATCGTGGACCGCGGAGAAGCCCTCGCACAGGCGCAGCCCGGGAAAGAGTTCCGCGGCCCGGGCGTGGTCCACGTTCTCGCAGCCGGGGCCGCGCAGTGTGGCGGGGGCTCCGGTCGCCCTGGCGTACAGGCCTCCGGTGGTCGTCACCAGCCGCTGCCCGGAGGCGAGTTCGAGTTCCTGCCAGGCGTTGTAGGCGGTGTCGACGAGGCCGTCCCAGAGCTCGGCGGGATAGGCCCGCCGGATCATCCGCGTTCTGCCGTGCGAGGAGCCCTCGGTGTGGCCCGAGGGGAACCGGTCGAGGTGGATCACGCTCGCTCCGCGAGCCGCCAACTGCCAGGCGGCGGACGAGCCGTGGATGCCGGCCCCGACGACGATCACGTCGGCCTGGTCGCCGGCGGATCCGGTCGGCCGGGAGGAGGGGGCGGGCCGCGGGCCGACGGAAGCGGGCTCGGGAACGGTGGTTGTACTCGTCGCGGATCCGGGATCGGGCTCGGGGCCGGTGGACCTTGGCGTCGGGGACGCGGGCTCGGGACCGGCGGACCTTGGCGTCGGGGACGCGGGCTCGGGAACAGTGGCTGTACCCGTCGCGGACTCGGGTTCGGGGCCGCTGGACGTTGGTGCCGGGGATCCGGGCTCGGGAACGGTCAACGTCGGCGTCGGCGTCGGCGTCGGGGATCCGGGCTCGGGACCGGCGGACCTTGGCGTCGGGGACGCGGGCTCGGGAGCAGTGGACGTTGACGTCGGGGATCCCGGAGTCACCCCCGACGGCAACCCGGAAGCCGTACGCGACACGGTCTCGACGTTCGCGACCCGCGCTCCCCGGCGGCGCCGTTCGCGTGCGGTCAGCGCGGCGACGAGCGCGTCCACGTCGTCCGCACTGTTGTAGACGTGCAGCGAGGCCCGGGCGACCCGTTCCAGACCGCGCCGGCCCAGGTCCCACTGGCCGTGCGAGGCGGGCACGGTCGTCAGTCTGAATCCCGTCGCGCGCAGGTCCCGTACGGTCTGGCGCGGGTCCTCGTCCTCGCGCAGGAAGGTCACGATTCCCGAGGCCGCCGCCGTCGGATCGGTCCGACGGATCCCCGGTACGCCCGAGAGTCCGGCCCGCAGCCGTTCGGCCAGCTCCGTCACATGGTCGCGGATCAGCGCGACACCGAGGTCGAGTGCCTCGTCCAGGGCCGTGCCCAGGCCCAGTCGCAGGGCGTGGGAGGACTCCCATGTCTCGTAGCGCCGGGCCCCCGGGACCACCTCGTAGCGGTAGGCCGACGACCATTCGGCACCGCGTACGTCCGGGGCTGCGGGCCTGGTTCTGGCCCGCAGCCCCGGGTCGACGTACAGCAGGCCCGTGCCGCGCGGCCCGCGCAGGAACTTGCGGCCGGTGGCGACGACGATGGCGCAGCGCATCTCCTCGACGTCGACCGGGAGTTGGCCGAGCGACTGCGTCGCGTCCAGCAGCAGCGGGACCCCCGCGCGGGCGGCCAGCGCGCCCACGGCGGCCACCGGCTCCACCAGCCCGGAGGACGTGGGGACATGAGCGAGGGTCACGAGCGCCGCCGGC
The DNA here is from genome assembly GCF_044456225.1 of Streptomyces sp. NPDC050988. NCBI lineage: Bacteria > Bacillati > Actinomycetota > Actinomycetes > Kitasatosporales > Streptomycetaceae > Streptomyces > Streptomyces sp. NPDC050988. Next base: position 118,429 of record NZ_JBITFQ010000003.1, read on the forward strand.
TCGCGCAGGGCCGTCTCCAGTGCGCCGAGGTCGACCTGCCCGCTCGCGTCGGTCGGCAGTACCTCCAGCACGATGCCGTGCGAGTCCTGCATCTCCAGCAGGTGCAGGGCCGAGCTGACGTAGGTCGAGGAGGATGCCAGGACCCGGTCGCCCGCCTTGAGCCGCAGGGCTCCCAGCGCCCGCTGCCAGGCGGTGGAGGCGCTGTCCACCAGGGCGATGTCCTGCGGCGCGGCACCGATCAGCCGGGCGGCCGACTGATACACCCGCTCCGTGCGGTCGGCCAGCGCCTCGGCCGCCTCGTAACCGCCGAGCAGCGACTCCAGGTGCAGGTGGTCGGTGACGGCGGCCAGCGTCGCCGCGCTGGGCAGCGCCGCCCCGGCGGCGTTCATGTGGCGGGCGTGGCGCATGCCGGGCGTGTCGGCGCGCAGTGCCGCGACGTCGAGCGTCGGACTTCGAGGCGTCGGCGGCGGGCCCGGAACCGCAGTATCGGTACTCATAGGGCGACGACCACCGCCTTGCGCTCGCAGTAGGAGTACAGGGCGTCGTCGCCCAGGTCCCGGCCCAGGCCCGAGTCGCCGAGTCCGCCGAAGGGCAGCGCCGGGTCGAAGATGTTGTAGGTGTTGATCCACACCGTTCCGGCGCGCAGCCGCGCGGCCATGCGGTGGGCGCGGGAGAGGTCCCTGGTCCAGACTCCGGCGGCGAGCCCGTAGGCGGTGTCGTTGCCGATGGCGACGGCTTCGTCGTCGTCCTCGAAGGGGATCACTCCCAGCACGGGGCCGAAGATCTCCTCGCGGGCGATCCGCATGGTGTTGGTGACGTCCGTGAACAGCGCCGGTTCGACGAAGTAGCCCGGCCGGTCCGGCACTTGGCCGCCGGTGACCAGTTTCGCGCCCTCGGCGACACCGGCCTCGACGTACGACAGGACCTGGGTGCGCTGTTCCTCCGAGACCAGGGGGCCGACGGTGATCCCGCCGTCCAGGCCGTTGCCGACGGGGACCTTGCGCACCGCGGCGGCCAGGCGCTCCTCCATCTCCGCCAGGACGGAGCGCTGGACCAGCAGCCTGCTGCCGGCCGTGCACATCTGCCCGGAGTGGCCGAAGGAGGCCCGCATGGCGGTGACGACGGCGGCGTCCAGGTCGGCGTCGGCGAAGACGATGTTGGGGCTCTTGCCGCCGAGTTCCAGGGTGAGGCGCTTGACGGTGGGGGCGGCGGCGCCCATCACCAGCCTGCCGACCTCGGTGGAGCCGGTGAAGGACACCTTGGCCACACCCGGGTGCGCGGTGAGCGCGGCACCCACCTCGCCGTCGCCGGTGAGTACGTTGAGCACTCCTGCCGGCAGGCCCGCCTCTTCGCACAGGGCGGCGACGCGGAGCATGGTCAGCGGGGTCTGTTCGGCGGGCTTGACCACGACGGTGCAACCCGCGGCGAGTGCGGGGGCCAGCTTGAAGCAGCCGGTCATGATGGGGAAGTTCCACGGCAGGATCAGCGCGGCCACCCCGACGGGCTCGGGCGCCGTGTACACGTGGTGTCCCGGGTCCAGGGGTACGACCGTGCCGGTCAGCCGGGCGGGGGCGCCCGCGAAGTGACGGAAGGTCCTGGCGCTCATCGCGGTGTCGGCCCGCGAGCGTTCGACGGGTTTGCCGTTGTCGCGGGTCTCCAGCACCGCCAGTTCCTCGGCGTGCTCCTCGATCAGCTCGGCGATCCGGTTCAGCACCCGGCTCCGCTCAGCGACCGGCAGACCGCGCCAACGGCCGTCCTCGTGCGCCCGGGCGGCCGCGGCGACGGCGTCGTCGACATCCTGGGGCGTGGCCTGTGCGACCCGGCTCAGGACGGTTTCCGAGGCGGGATCGACGACGGGGAACGTCCGGCGGTCGCCGGGGGCGATCCACCGGCCGTCGACGAGGAAGGGTTCCAGCGGCGCGGGTTGGGCCTTGAACGTGGTCATGGCGTCTTCCGTGAGGTGTGGGCCGGCCGTGGGGGCCGGGGTGCGGTCAGACGAGGTCGAAGTACTCGCGTTGCTCCCAGTCCGAGACATGCGCCAGATAGCGCGCGAACTCCGCGCGTTTGATCGTGGTGAACCAGGAGACGACGTCCTGCCCGAGCGCCTTGGCGAAGACCGGGTCCACGTCGAGCGCGTTCAGCGCCTGGCCGAGCGAGCCGGGCAGACCGCGGGCTCCGGCGTCGTACGGGTCGGTGGTCGGCGGGCCGGGGTCGAGCCGCCGAGCCATCCCGTCCATCCCGCTGACCACCTGCGAGGCGATGTAGAGATACGGGTTCGCCGCCGGCTCGCCGGATCGGTTCTCCAGCCGGGCGCCTCCCTCACCCCGGGTACCGACGACCCGCACCATGGCGCCCTTGTTGTCGATGCCCCACACCACGCGGTCGGGGGCCAGGGACATCGGCAGGTACCGCTTGTAGCCGTTGACGGTGGGCGTGGTGAAGACCGTGGCGGCGGGCGCGTGTTCCAGCAGCCCGGCGAGGTAGTGCCGGCCGACCGGGGACAGCGGCTCCCCCGGCGCGGAGCCGGATACCGAGCCGGGCTCCGAGCCGCGCGCCGGATCGAGCGCCGGATCGAGCGCCGGGTCGGGCACCGGGTCGGGCACCGGGTCGAAGGCGGCCTCACCGGTCGCCCGGTGGCGCAGTGACTGGTGCAGGTGCCAGCCGCTCGACGCGGTCTCGGCCATGGCGGGACGGGACATGAACGTCGCGTGGTAGCCGTTCCTGCGGCAGATCTGCCGCACCGCCGCACGAGCCAGCAGCGCGTCGTCCGCGGCCTGCGCCGCGTCCCGCGCGTCCAGGGTCAGCTCCAGCTGGCTGGGCCCGAACTCCAACTCCAGGGAACGCAACGGCAGATCGAGTCCGGTGAGCCCGCGGTACAGCAGATCCACCAGGTCGTCGAGCCGGTCCAATCCCTCCTCGTGCAGCAACTGCGAGCCGCTGCTCAGCTGTGCCACCTCCGGTGCCGGGCCGGGTGCGCCCGGCCGTCCCGGCGCCACCGGTACGGACCCTTCCGAGGCGGGACGGTATACGTGGAACTCCAGCTCCACACCCACCGTGAGGTCATACCCCGCGTTCGCCAGCGCGGCCAGCCTGCCGCGCAGCAGACCACGCGAGCAGAACGCCGCGGGGGTGCCGTCGGGGTGGTAGAGGTCGCACAGGATCCAGCCGGTCCGCTCGGCCCACGGCAGTACCCGGAACGTCGTCATGTCCGGTACCAGCACGATGTCGCCGACCCCGGCGAAGCGACCGTCGGCCAAGCCGCCGCCCGAGAAGACGGGGAAGACGGTCCGGCCGGAGGTGTCCTTCAGCAGCAGGGAGGACGGCGCGGTGACTCCCGAGCGCAGTGCGCCGGGCACCGCCTCCCTGGTCAGGGTCTTGCCTCGCAGCACGCCGTGCTGGTCGGCGAAGGAGAACCGCACCTTGTCCAGGCCGAGTTCGTCGATCACCCGGCGGACCTGTCCGGCGGCCACGTGCTGCCGCTCGTCCCACAGTCCGTGCCGCTCGACGAAGCCGCCGGTTCCGGCGGAGGCCAGCGGGCGGGCGCCGGGTCCGTCGCCGCCGTGCGCCCGCGGCCGCTCGTCAGCGCTGCGCACTGTGCACCTCCCGTCCGGCCCACGGCGACCGCGCGCGCCGCTCCGACTCCCGTTGCCGCCAGGCCTCTTCCCAGCCATCCGTGGGCGTGATGGTGTCGATGGCCAGGGGCCCGGTCAGCTCCTCGGCCGCCTCGTCGTCGAGCGGCAGCCCAGGAACAGGATTGCCGCTCTCGAAGGAGGCGATCGCCTTCAGCAGCAGCCTGCGGTTGGCGGTCACGGCACGGTCGGAGACACCGAGCCGCTCGACGGTCCGGTCCTGGACGGGGCCCATGCTCTCCACCGCCCACTGGTCATGGACGTTGATGTCCAACCCCATGCCGGTGTACGTGAGTTCCCGCTGCTCCTTGGGATCGAAGCCCCAGTCGTTCGAGCGGTTGCGCAGCGGCCGGTAGTCGGGGAGCGAGACCTCCGCGAGGCGCTGCGCCAGCAGTGTCTCCTTGTCGGTGACCTCCTCGAAGTCGTAGAGGATCATGAACCAGTAGTGGTTCTCGTCATCGATCGGGACGTGCCACTGGCAGAAGACCTTGCCGTTGCCGAAGGGCACCACAAAGGCATTGGGGAACACCAGGTTGGTGATCCGTACGTGCCTGACGTCCTCGGTGAGTTCGCGCGACGCGAAGACCCGCAGGCCGTGCTCGGCGAGCTCCACCTCGATGTCCGGCCGGAAGTTGTCGCCGACCAGTTCGGAGAGCTTCTTCCCGGTGCCCTCCACCTCCTCGCTGAACTGCTGCCCGTACACCTCGCGCCGGTCCTCGCCGACGAAGCGGTGCAGGAAGGAGACATGGCTCGGGTCGATCCCGCCCTCCACGCCCTGCAGCCAGTTGCACTCCCACCAGCCCTTGAAGGCGAAGGTGTACTCCTCGGGAGCACGGAAGCAGTCGTACGCCGGGAAGGGCGGCGGGTCTCCGGTGCCGAGGTAGGCGAAGACGATGCCGTTGCGCTCCACGCAGGGGTAGCTCGGTATACGCACCTTGGCGGCGAAGCTGCTGTGCTCGGGTTCCGCGGGCTGCTCCAGACAGCGGCCGTCCGGGCCGTACAGCCACCCGTGGTAGAGGCATCGCAGTCCGCCGTTCTCCCGGCGTCCATAGGAGAGGTCGACGCCCCGGTGGGCGCAGTACCGGCCGACCAGACCCCACGGTCCGGGGCCGGCCCCGGCTGAGTTCTGAGGGCGTCCCGTCTCGTCACCGTCCGGTACAGGGAGGTCCGATGCTGGGCCGTCGGACGCGGGGGCGTCGGATGCGGGGCCGTCGTCCCGCCGGAAGAGGACCAGGTCCTCGCTCATGATCCGGATCGCCTTGACCGGTCGTTCGCCGGACATTTCCGAGACGAGGGCGACGGGCTGCCAGTAGGCACGCATGAGCTGCCCGAGGGGGGTGCCCGGGCCGGTGCGCGTAACGCGCTCGTTGTCCTCGCGTCTCAGCATCGCTACCTCATGCATCCGATTCAGTATTACTTGGATCCAATTTGTGGATCCAATCCTTGCACATCGAGATCCAGAGCAACAGGGCCGAATTCCCCAGGGCCGCGGTGCGACCTCCCCCAACCGCGGCCCTCCTCCCCCAACTCCACGCCGGTGAAGGGGACTTCATGCGGGCGCACTCCCCCGCGCCGCCATGGCCGTCAGGGCAGGCCGAGCATGACGGCCATGGCGGTGACCATGAGCCCGCCGCCCACCTCTCCCAGCAGGAACGCGCTCCTGCCCGGAGGATGTGCGGCGGTCCGGGGTGGCCACGCCTGCCGGACGAGTGCCACACCCGCCCGGGCCACGCTCCAGCACGCGACGCGGAACGACACCTGCCACAGCGCGAGTTCGGCCGACGTGAGGCCGATGGAACCGTCCCCGCCGTCACACGTGCAGGACGACGCCCTCGCAGACACGGACAAACCTGAGCGATACATGTTTCGCGCCCAACCGACTCCCGTTTCCCACCAGTAACGGCTCTCGTCGGCAACGGGACGGATCGTCAGGAGCCGGCACGGTGCGGCTGCGGCGTCCTCATGGTGGTCGCACGCATCTCCCCACCCAGAACTATGGTGTCCCACCACATGTGCCGTGGACATGCGCCTTTCTAGGTTGTGCCGACACGTACACGTCCCCGCAACTGTCCGGAAGTGGTGCACATGGCCTCCGCAGCAACCGCTCCCCCATCTCCCGCCAGCCTCAAGCGCATCGTCGCCGCGAGCCTCATCGGCACCACCATCGAGTGGTACGACTTCTTCCTGTACGGATCCGCCGCCGCGCTCGTCTTCAACAAGCTGTTCTTCCCGGGCTCCGACCCGCTCGTCGGCACGCTGCTGTCGTTCCTGACGTACGCGGTGGGATTCGCCGCGCGGCCGCTCGGGGCGCTCGTGTTCGGGCACTACGGCGACCGGCTCGGGCGTAAGAAGCTGCTGGTCCTGAGCCTGCTGCTGATGGGCGGGGCGACCTTCGCGATCGGGCTGCTGCCCACCCACGCGACCGTCGGTACGGCGGCGCCGGTGCTGCTGACCGTGCTGCGCCTGGTGCAGGGCTTCGCGCTCGGTGGGGAGTGGGGCGGCGCGGTGCTGCTCGTGTCGGAGCACGGGGACGCGCGGCGGCGCGGGTTCTGGGCCTCGTGGCCGCAGACCGGGGCCCCCGCCGGGCAGCTGCTGGCGACGGGCGTCCTGTCGCTGCTGACGGCCGTGCTGTCGGACGCCGCCTTCACTTCATGGGGCTGGCGCATCCCCTTCCTACTGTCGGGCGTGCTGGTGATCGTCGGTTTGTGGATTCGTCTGTCTGTCGACGAATCACCTGTCTTCAAGGCGGCCCTCGCACAGGCCGAGGCGCGCAAGGCGACCCAGGATGGTGCCGCCGAGAAGCTGCCGCTGGTCTCCGTGCTGCGCCACCACTGGCGGGACGTCCTGATCGCCATGGGCGCACGCATGGCGGAGAACATCAGCTACTACGTGATCACCGCCTTCATCCTCGTGTACGCCACCACCTCGGCCGGTCTGTCCAAGCAGACCGCGCTGAACGCGGTGCTCATAGCCTCCGCCGTCCACTTCGCGGTCATCCCGCTGTGGGGCGCGCTGTCCGACCGCGTGGGCCGTCGGCCGGTGTACCTGCTCGGCGCGGCCGGTATCGGTCTGTGGATGTTCCCGTTCTTCTCGCTCATCGACACCGGGACCTTCGGGAACCTGATCCTCGCCGTGACCGTGGGCCTGGTCCTGCACGGGGCGATGTACGCACCGCAGGCCGCCTTCTTCTCGGAGATGTTCGCGACGCGCATGCGCTACTCCGGCGCTTCGATCGGCGCCCAGTTCGCGTCGGTCGCCGCGGGCGCGCCCGCACCGCTCATCGCGACGGCGCTCCTCGCGGACTACGACAGCTCCACGCCGATCTCCCTGTACGTGATCGGGGCGGTCGTACTGACGCTGATCGCGGTGGGTGTGGCGAAGGAGACCCGGCACCGCGACCTCGCGGACGTGGCGGGCGAGGCCGGCCCCGGCACGGAGGCCGCGAAGGCGTCCGCCCGCACCGCTGACGCCCGTGCGGTCTGACTCGTCCGGTCTGAGTCGGTGGCCCCGGACCGACCCCCGTGCGCCCGCGCGTACGGGGGTCACCCGCTCGTACGGGGGTCAGTGCTGGCCGGTGAACGTCAACCGGTGCAGCCGCAGGGCGAGTTGGATCTCCAGCGTACGGGCGGGGCTCTGCCAGTCGGATCCGAGCAGGCGGCCCACCCGCTCCAGGCGCTGCGCGACCGTGTTGACGTGGACGTGCAGCTCGTCCTTGGTACGCGCGGGGCTCATGCCGCAGGCGAAGTACGCGTCGAGGGTGTGCAGGAGATCGGTGCCGCGCTTCTCGTCGTACGTGACGACCTGGCCGATGGTGCGCTCGACGAAGCCGGAGATGTCCCTGCTCCCGGCGAGCAGCAGCCCCAGGAAGCCGAAGTCCTCCGCGGCGGCGCCGTCGCCGGTGCGGCCGAGCAGCCGCAGCGCTTCGAGGCATCGCTGACCTTCGGTGTAGGCCTCGGCCACCGTGTCGGGGCGGGCAGCGAGGTCCTGGACCGGTGCCGAGGCGCCGACGGTGACCGCTTCGTGCACGGCGGTGCCCAGCTCCTTGGCCGTGCGGCGGGCCAGCTCCGTCGCGGTGTCACCGGGGCGCAGGGGCAGCAGCAGGACGGTGCCACCGTCGCGTGCGGCGGCCAGTCCGTGCCGGGTGGCGGCGAGGTGGGAGGCGGCGGACCACAGTCTGCGGCGGGCCGCGGCCTCGTGGTCCGCGTCGGCGGCCGTGGCGTCCAGGCGGGAGGCCAGGACCACGTGGGTGGCGTCCAGGTCGGCGTCCAGCCTGGCGGCGCGCTCGCGCAGCAGCCGGGGATCGCGGTCCCGCGCGTCGAGCAGATCGTCCAGCAGCTCACCGCGGACGCGCTGTTCGGCCTCGGAGGCCGAGCGCCGGGCGAGCAGCAGGAGCGAGGTGACCATGGCCGCCCGCTCCAGAGTGCGCTGGTCGACGGGGTCGAGCCCCGGATGGCCGCGCAGCACCAGCGCGCCGAGCAGCTCGCCGCCGGCGGTCACGGCCGCCACCCAGTCGTGCCCGTGCCGGACCGCGTGCCCCTCGGCCCGTGACACCTCCAGGGCGTCACCGGGTGCGGTGCCCGCGTCGGCGAACTGCACACTGCCGTCGAGGATCTCGGAGACCGCGGCGGACACGTCGTGGACCCCGCCGCCCCGCAGCACCAGCTCGGCCAGCCGGTCGTGGACGTCGGAGGCCCGCTCGATCACCCCGCTGCGGTCACGGATGATCTCGTTGGCCCGCTCCAGGTCCGCCAGTGCCTCCCGGGTCTCCGTGAGCAGGTTCGCCGTGTCGATTGCGGCGGCGGCGAGAGCGGCGAACGAGCCGAGCAGCGCGATCTGTTCCCTCTCGAAGACCCGCGCCCGGCGGTCGGCCGCGAACAGGACACCGATGACGTGCGGCCCGAGCATCAGCGGCACGCCGAGGATCGCCACCAGGCCCTCGTCCCGCACGCCCGCGTCGATGGTCGAGGTGTGCTGGAAGCGGTCGTCCCGGAAGTAGTCGTCGGTGACATAGGGGCGGGCCGTCTGGGCGACGAGCCCGCCGAGGCCCTCCCCCATGCCGAGCCGCAGCTGCTGGAAGCGCGCCGCGACCGACCCTTCGGTGACCCGCATGTACGTGTCGCCCTCGGCCGGGTCGTTCAGGCTCAGGTACGCGATGTCCGTGCCCAGCAGGGAGCGGGCGCGCTGCACGATCGCCTGGAGCACGGCGTCGAGGTCGCGCAGCCCCGCCAGGTCGTGGGCCGTCTCGAAGAGGGCGGACAGCTCGGCCTCGCGTCTGCGGCGCCCCTCCATCTCCGAGCGCACGCGCAGGGCGAGGAGCTTGGCGCGCTCCAGGGCGGAGATCCGGTCGGGCGGCAGCCCGTCCGCGCGGGCGAGCAGCACCGGCTGCTCGTACGCGTCGGCGGACGCGCCCCGGGCCAGCAGCTCCAGGAACGGCGTCTCGGCGCTCGCCTCGGAGCGCTCGGCGGACTGCAATTGATCGCGAGACATGTCCACCAGGATTACCCGTCGCACCGACAGCCTGACCAGCCCTGTGGACAACTCGTGCTCAGTGCGCGGTCCAGCCGCCGTCGAGGACCAGTGAGGTCCCGGTGATGAAGGACGCGGCCGGTCCGCAGAGGTACGCCACGGCCTCGGCGACCTCGTCCGGTTCGATGAGGCGCTTGACCGCGCTGTCCTGCAGCAGGATCTCGCCGAGCACGCGCTCCTCCGGGATTCCGTGGGCGGCGGCCTGGTCGGCGAGCTGCTTCTCGACCAGTGGGGTGCGCACATAGGCGGGGTTCACACAGTTCGAGGTGACTCCGTGGGGGGCGCCCTCCAGGGCCGCGGTCTTGGAGAGTCCCTCCAGACCGTGTTTCGCCGCCACATACGCCGACTTGAAGGGGGAGGCGCGGAGACCATGGACGGACGACACATTGACGATGCGGCCCCAGCCCTGCCCGTACATGTGCGGGAGTGCCCCGCGGATCAGCCGGAACGGGGCCTCCAGCATCACGGTCAGCACGGTGTGGAAGGTGTCGGGCGGGAACTCCTCGATGGGGCGCACCAGTTGGAGCCCGGCGTTGTTGACGAGGATGTCGGTGCCGGCCGCGGCGGACTCCGCGGCGTCCAGGTCGGTGAGGTCGAGGACGTGCGGTTCGACCGTGCCCGCGAGGCTGCGGGCCTGTTCGGTGAGGGTGTCCAGTCCCCCGGCGTCCCGGTCGACCGCCCGTACCTTGGCCCCGGCCGCGGCGAGCCGCAGTGCGCAGGCGCGGCCGATGCCGCCCGCGGCGCCGGTGACGAGGGCGGTACGGCCGCCGAGGTCGAGGGACGGGGCGTGAGGGCCTGCGAGGGCGCTGGGCGCGGTCATGCCCCGACCCTAGGCAGCGGCCACGCCCCGACCGATGTGGCCGCAACCCACACTTCGCGCTCAGGGCATGGGTTCGAACCACGTGGGCTCGTCGGACAGCGCCTGCTTGATCCGGAACAGCCCGTGCTCGGTCAGCTCCGGCAGCGCGTCCACGTCGAACCAGCCCACCTCCAGCGATTCGTCGTCGTTGACACGGGCCTCCCCGCCGACGGCCCGGCACCGGATGGTGATGTCCATGAACTGGCAGATGTCGCCGTTCGGGTACGTGGTCGGCGTCAGGGCCTGTACGAGCACGACGCGCTCGGCGACGCACCGGACGCCCGTCTCCTCGTACACCTCCCGCACGGCGCAGACCGCGGGCTGCTCCCCCGGGTCCGACATTCCGGCGATGACAGCCCACTTGCCGGTGTCGGCACGACGCCCCAGCAGCACTCTGCCGTCGTCGTCGAAGACGACGGCGGTGACTCCGGGGAGCCAGAGCAGTTGTTGGCCGGCGGTGGCCCGGATCGTACGAATGAAGTCAGGAGTAGCCATGGGCCGACCCTAGCCGCCCGGTTTCGCCGGTTCGGCGCGTTCCGGACGTGTAGCAGGAGCGCACTACGGGCGTACGGCTACGCGTCACCGGCGCGTCGTGCGCGCACCCCGGCCGTCACGGCCCAGCCGAGGCCGCCCGCCGCGATCAGCACCAAGAGCATCTCCGGCGCGATTCCGACCCGCGTGGCGGGCGTCTCGGAGGAGCGCAGCGGCACCTTCTGGACGAGGGAGTCCGCCACGAACATGCCGGTCCGCTGGGTGATCTTCCCGTCCGGCATGATCACGGCGCTGACGCCACTGGTCACCGGGACGGTGACGGTGCGGCTGTGCTCGACGGCGCGGATCCGGGACATCGCGAGCTGCTGGTAGGTCATCTCGCTGCGGTCGAACGTGGCGTTGTTGCTCGGCACGGAGATCATCTGTGCGCCGTGCGTGACGGTGTCGCGCACGGCCCAGTCGAAGGCGGCCTCGTAGCAGGTCGCGAGGCCGACCTGGGTGCCCGCCATGGTGAACACGCCCGGCTCGGTGCCTCGGCTGAAGTCCTGGCGGACCATGGAGGTCCAGTTGTCGTTGATGGCTCCGATGAGCGACCGCAGGGGGAGGTACTCGCCGAACGGCTGGACCTGCCGCTTGTCGTAGGTGGCACCGGGCCCCTTCTGCGGGTCCCAGAGGATCTGCTCGTTGTAGAGCTTGCCGTTCTTCTCGACGACGCCGCCGACCGAGATGGGCGCGCCGATCGCCTTGGCCGCCTTGTCGATCACGGCGTAGGCGTCGGGATTGCGGAACGGGTCGATGTCGGAGGAGTTCTCCGGCCACAGCACGAAGTCGGGCTGGGCGACCTTGCCCGCCTTGATCTGCGCGGCGAGGCGTTCGGTCTCCCGGGCGTGGTAGTCGAGGACGGCGCGCCGCTGGGAGTTGAAGTCGAGGCCCGCGCGCGGCACGTTGCCCTGGATGACGGCGACGGTCGCCGTGCCGTTCTCGGCCTTGTCGCTGACCAGGGGCTTCGCGGCGAAGGCTCCGAGCACGGGGAGGAGGAAGCTGAGCAGCGCCACCGCGGCGGCCCCGCGCCGTACGGCACCGGTGCGCCGCGTCTCGACGGCCAGGCGGACGATCTCGTACAGGCCGAAGCCGCACAGGACGACCGCGAAGCCGAGCACCGGGGTGCCGCCCAGCGCGGCGAGCGGCAGGAAGACGCCGTCCGCCTGGCCGAAGGCGATCTTTCCCCAGGGGAAGCCGCCGAACGGGGCACGCGCGCGTGCCGCCTCGCCGGCGATCCACAGGGCGGCGGCCCACAGGGGCCAGCCGGGCAGCTTCGACACGGCCGCGATACCGGCGCCGACGAGCGCCACGTACACCGCCTCGATAACGACCAGCGCGATCCACGGCCCGGGCCCGACCTCCACGCCGGTCCACACGAGCAGGGGCAGCAGAAAACCGAGGCCGAAGAGGTAGCCGAGGCCGAGGCCCGCCTTCCAGGTGCGGCCGCGCAGCAACCAGCCGAAGACCGCGAAGGCCGGCAGGGCCAGCCACCACAGCGTGCGTGGCGGGAAGCTGACGTAGAGCAGCACTCCGGAGAGTGCCGCGGTGGCGGCCGGAGCGAGCCGCCGCATCAGCCGGACCACACGCGAAACGGGCCGGGCCTGCGGTTCGAGCTGTTCCGGCTCGTCTACGGAGGTTGCTGTGACGGTCACCCCCGGAGTGTACGGCGGGTGGTCACGGCGCCGACAGCGCGGCCCTGATCACCTGCCCGGACACTCCCCCTCCCACCTGCTGCATCGTTTCTGCGCAACTCGTCCACAAACCGGCGCATCACCCGTTACGGTGTGCCGGAGCCTCTGACGTACGGGCCGTGGCAGGCCGGCCGGGCGGTCGGGGCCCTTCACAGGCCGGGGGCGACGGGGTGGGGTCCACAGGAATGGCGTCGGCGGCCGGTCCGGCGTCGGCGCACGAGAGACGCAGCGCGTCGGACGCGACGGGCGTGGTCGTGCTGGGGGCATGCGCGGCCTGGTCCCTGATCACGGCCGCCGCGCATGGCGGGCGCCCCGAAGGCGTGCTCCTCGCGGTGCTCGCCGTCGCCGCCGGTTATGCCTCGGGACGGATCTGCGGAGAACTGCTGCCGGTCGCCGCGCCCTGCGCGGGCGCGCTCGCCGGACTCGGTCTGGCGGTGGCCTCCCCGCACACCACCCAGGGGCCGCAGGTGATCTCGCCTCTGGGGCAGACCGGCGCCACCGCCGCGCTGCTGGCCATCTCCGCGGGGTCCGCGTGCTGCGCGGCCTGGGCGGCCCGCCCGCCGGGACTGCAGCTCGTGTTCCGTCTGCTGGCCGCCGGTATCGCGGCGACCGCGGCCGTCCTGGGGTCGACGTCGGGCTTCGCGGCCTGTCTGGCGGTGCTGCTGTGCTCCCTGGCCGCCGACCGTATGCACCACCGTGGGCTGGGGCTCGGCGGTCTCGCCGTGGCCGCAGTCCTGGTGACCGGGGCGACCTGGGCGGTCGCCGAGAACGTGCTGCCGGACGGTCTCACCACGTCTCTCGAAGGGCAGCTCACCCAGCACCGCGTACTGCTGTGGCAGGACGCGCTCGACATGGCAGGCCGTGAGCCGGGGCTGGGCGTGGGGCCCGGCCGGTTCTCCGAACTGAGCCCGACCGTCACACAGTCGCTGCTGCCCGACGGCAAACCCCACTCGGCGCCGTTCCAGCAGGCGGCCGAACAGGGCGTGGTCGGCGTGGCACTGCTTGCCGCGGTGTTCTGCTGGGTCCTGTACGCCCTGTGGCGGTCGCCACGCCCGACGCCGGTCGTGCTCACGGCGGGTGCGGCCCTGACGGCCCTGGCCGCGATCGCCGCGGTCGGCAACGCGCTGAGTTTCACCTCGGTGACGGCGGGCGCGGGCCTGCTCGCGGGCCTCGCCACGGCACGTCCCATGATCGAAGAGGCGCCGCGGAACGCGATGGAGCCCGGTGGACGTGCCCGAAGGGACCCACTGTCCCCTTGAGACCCGCTGGACGCCGAACCGAGGGCTGCGGGACGCCGAGAACCGCTTTCCGCAGTCGGCCGGACGGGATCTGTTCCTCGGTCAGCGGGTCGTGCCCGAGGCGGCCGCCTTCAGCCGGCGGCGGATGTCCCGTACGGCCGCTTCCGCGTTGTCCACCGTGATCGTGAACGTATGACCGTCGCCGAGCCGGAGCACCAGGCCCTCGCCACGCCGGACGACCACGGCGGTTCCCTGATCGGGCCGCCAGCGGTAGCCCCAGCCGCCCCACTGCCGGGGCGTCACCCGCGGAGCGAACTCGGCGCCGGTGATGTGCGACAGCGGGATGCGGCGGCGCGGGAGGCCCATGTGGCCGCAGCGCACCTCAAGGCAGTCCTGGTCGACCTTCACGGCGACATGGACGAACGCGAGGGTTCCGAAGAGCACCAGGAGTCCTGCGGCGATGCAGCCGACGACGGACATGACGAGGGGGGCTACGCCGGACGTCCAGGTCGAGTCGACGGCCAGCTCGATACCGAGCGCCAGACAGGCGGCGCCACCGCTCGCGAGCAGCCACTGCACACGATTGGAGGCGCGGCCGTGCCACACCTCGGGGTGCGGGGCGTCGGCAGCGCCCGGTTCGCCGTGGGAGTGGTCCCTCATGCCAGAGAGCGTACTCAGGTTCCGCGGTGCGGGCACCAGGTTGCGGGCTGTCACTGCTCCGGGTGGACGCGGAGTGTCCGCTTCGTGGCGGGAGGCTCAGCGGGCGGGGCTCATCGCCTGCAGCAGACGGCCCTCGTCGTACGTCAACGCTGTCTCGGGCAGCGTCCCCTCGCGTCCGCCGAGCAACACGATCAGGCTGCCGTGCGCGGGCGCCTCCGGGGCCGGGTGCTCGCCGATCCGGCGCAACGCCTGGGCGGCCACCGCGCCCGCGGAGCCGTGCAGGACGAGCGGGGCGGCACCGGGCCGCTGCACGGCCGTACGGATCCGCTCGGCGACCAGTTCGTAATGGGTGCAGCCCAGGACGACGGCCCTTACATCGTCGGGGGTACGTGCCGCGGCTGCGGCGATGGCGGCGTCGATGCCCGCCTGGTCCGCGTGCTCCACGGCGTCGGCAAGGCCGGGGCAGGGCACCTCGGTGACGGTCACTCCGTCGGCGAACTCCCGGATGAGGCCGCGCTGGTAGGGGCTGCCGGTGGTGGCCGGCGTCGCCCAGATCGCGAAGGGTCCGCCGCCCGCGGCGGCCGGCTTGATCGCCGGGACCGTGCCGATGACCGGCACCCCCGGCTCAAGGCGGTCACGCAACGCGGGCAGGGCGCGCACGGAGGCGGTGTTGCAGGCGACGATCAGGGCGTCGGGCCGGTGCGCGGCGGCCGCCTCGGCGACGGCGAGGGCGCGGGCGGTCACGTCCTCGGGCGTGCGGGGTCCCCACGGCATGCTGCCGGGGTCCGAGGAGAGAACGAGCTCCGCGTCGGGCCGCAGACGGCGTACCGCGGTGGCCGCCGCGAGCAGTCCGATTCCGGAGTCCATGAGCGCGATCTTCACCCGGTCACCATAGACGATCCGCCTCGACGGGCCGCCGGGGTGGGGCAGACTGCGACGGGTGAGCGCCCTTGTGTGGACCGCCGTCGGATCCCTCACCGCCTGGCTGTGGCTGCTCCTTGGCCAGGGCTTCTTCTGGCGTACGGACATGCGGTTGCCGCCGCGGAGGGAGCCGGACGACTGGCCGTCCGTGTGTGTCGTCGTACCCGCGCGGGACGAGGCGGCCGTGCTGCCGGACAGCCTGCCCTCGCTCCTCGCGCAGGACTATCCGGGGCGGGCCGAGATCTTCCTGGTGGATGACGGCAGTTCGGACGGCACCGGGGAGCTGGCCCGTGAACTGGCGGTGCGGCACGGCGGGCTGCCGCTCACCGTCGGCTCGCCCGGGGAGCCGCCCGCGGGCTGGACCGGCAAGCTCTGGGCCGTACGCCACGGCATCGGTCTGGCACGCGCGCGTGCACCCGAGTATCTGCTGCTGACGGACGCCGACATCGCGCACGCGCCGGACAGCCTGCGGGAGTTGGTGGCCTCGGCCCGTGCCGGGGGCTTCGATCTCGTGTCCCAGATGGCCCGGCTGCGGGTGGAGAGCGTCTGGGAGCGGCTCGTGGTGCCCGCGTTCGTGTACTTCTTCGCCCAGCTGTATCCGTTCCGGTGGATCGCCGTGAAGGGGTCGCGGACCGCGGCCGCGGCGGGCGGCTGTGTCCTGCTGCGTACCGAGGCCGCCGAGCGGGCGCGGATTCCGGACGCCGTCCGGCACGCGGTGATCGACGACGTCGCGGTGGCGAGGGCGGTGAAGGGCTCCGGAGGGCACATCTGGCTGGGGCTCGCGGAACATGTCGACAGCGTGCGCCCCTACCCGCGGCTGCACGATCTGTGGCGGATGGTCTCGCGCAGCGCGTACGCCCAGTTGCGGCACAACCCGCTGGTGCTGGCCGGGACGGTGGCCGGTCTCGCCGTGGTGTATTTGGTGCCGCCCGTGGCACTGTTCGCGGGCCTCGCGGCCGGCAACGCCACTGCTGCGGTGGCGGGCGGGCTGGCGTGGCTGCTGATGACCGTGACGTATCTGCCGATGCTCCGGTACTACCGCCAGCCGCTCTGGATCGCCCCGTCGCTCCCCGTCACCGCGTTCCTCTATCTCCTCATGACGGTGGATTCCGCGGTGCAGCACTACAGGGGACGCGGTGCGGCCTGGAAGGGCCGCACCTACACCCGCCCCGATACCCACCCCGACGCGGCGCCCGAGCAGCCCTGAACTGTCACGCCCGGCCCGGACGGCTCCCGCCGGTCACTTCCTGCCGGGCGTCCAGTTCATGCCCCACCCGTACGCGTAGTCGACGGTGCGCTGCGGGCTCACTCCGCGATCGGGGACGAGGAAGCGGGCCTCGCGCTGGACGACGAGGTCGCTGCCGGTGTTGGTGATGAGGGCGAGCGCGCACACCGTCGAGGGGACCGTGCACTCGCCGAGCGAGAAGTCGACGGGCGCCCCGTGCAGCGGCTGCAGGGTCACCGTCGCGTCCAGGTCCGCGAAGGAACGCGCCCCTTCGTAGATGGTCACGAAGATCAGGACGCGACGGAAGTTCCGCGTGTGGTCGAGGTTGATGCTGAGGTTCTCGCCGCTCGTCGAGGCCCCGGTGCGGTCGTCGCCGTCGAGATGGATGAACGGCGGCTGATGCAGTGCTCCGAAGGCGTTGCCCAGGGCCTGGACGACACCCTTGCTCCCGTCGGAGAGCTCGTACAGGGCGCACAGGTCGAGGTCGAGGTCCGCGTGCATCGCGACGGCCCGGCCCAGCTTGGCCTGCCACCCAGAGAACTGCTTGCGCACCTGCCAGTTGAGGTTCACGCGCATCACACCGGAGGTGCCGCCCTGCTTGGTCAGCGAGACGGACGGGGCCTCCTTGGTGAGCGTGACCTTGGTCAGGCGTACCGGGGCCGTCGGAGGGGCGGGCGGTGCGGGCGGGGCCGGGGGCGGTGTCACCGGTGCGGCCGTGACCGGCGGGGCGGTGACCGGTGGGGCCACGGGGGCGGGCGGGGCCACGGGGGCCGGTTCCGCCTGCTGCGGTTCGTCCACCGAGATCCCGAAGTCCGTGGCCAGGCCTACGAGCCCGCTGCTGTAGCCCTGTCCCACGGCGCGGAACTTCCAGGCGCCCTGGCGGCGGTAGAACTCCCCGAGCACGAAGGCCGTCTCGACACTCGCGCCCTCGCTGTCGAAGCGCGCGATCTCCGTCCCCTGCTGTGCGTCGACGACCCGGATGTAGAGCCCGGGCACCTGCCCGAACGTGCCGCCGTCCGAGGACGCGGCGAGCACCACCGTCTCGATCCCGGGCTCCACGCGCGCGAGGTCGACGATCAGCGTGTCGTTGAACCGGCCGTCGACCTGCCGCTTGCCCTCGTGGCGCACCGCGCCGGAAGAGTGGGCCGGCTGGTTGTAGAAGACGAAGTCCCCGTCCGAGCGGACCTTCCCGGAAGCCAGCAACAGGGCCGAGGCATCGGCGTCGGGCACGCCCGGGCCCGCCTGCCATCCCAGCTCGACTCGCAGTCCGGTCGTCGGCACCGGAACGTTCGATCCCTTAGGCATTGACATGTCCGCCCCCATCGGGTGTCTCCGCGCACGACCGCGCCTCGTCACGTTCAGTTCATTCGGTTCGTTCAGCCGTTCTGCGCCAACCTAATCCCCCGAGCGGCGAACGCCCATCACCCGGTGCGGGAGATCAACGACCAACCCACGAGTAACCCGCCCGGAACTCGGCTTTTACATGAACTGAGTCCCGGCCGCTGCCCCTTTTCACCAAGTTCGCTCGCATTGACGATCCCACGTCACGGCCGACACGGAAAACAACCCTCTTATCGGTCTCCCCAACCAGCACATCGTGGGCTTAACTTATGTGCCATGACCTCCCCCCGCTCCACCTATGGCGGCGGTTACTACTCCGCCTCCTTCCCGGACACTCCGATCTACGACTCCCTCGTGGCCGAGCGGGGAACCCCGCAGATCGCCCCGATCCGGGTCCCCGCGGCCTATGACACGGGCAGTCACCTGCCCGCGCTGCCGTCAGCACTGCCCGCACTTCCTGCCGGACCCTCCCAGCAGGCTCCTTCGTACGCCTACCCGCAGGCTCAACAGCCCGCTCCGCTGCAGCAGGCCGCGCCGTACATCCCTCAGCAGGCCGGTGCACCGCGCGGCTACCCGGGCCAGCAGGCTCCCCAGCCGCAGCGTCCGATGGCGGGCGGTACGGGCTACGAGGCGATGCGTCCCGCCGCCCCGCGTCCCGCCCCGGCGCCGTACCAGGAGCCCTACAACAACCAGCAGTACCGCGGTTACTGAGGAATATCGGCCGAGGTCGTCCGTGTCCGCTGGCACGATGACCTCATGTCGAAGCCGGTGCTGCACTCGATCCACGTCTATCCGCTGAAGGCGGCCGGGGGGCATGCCCTGCGCGAGGCCGTCGTGGAGCCGTGGGGTCTGGCGGGTGACCGGCGCTGGGTGCTGATCGACGAGAACGACAAGGTCGTCACCCAACGTCCACAGCCGCGCATGGCGTTGTCCGCCGTCGAGCAAGAGCCCGACGGCGGTATTTTGCTGTCCGCGCCCGGCCGTGAGCCGCTCGCCGTCCGCGTGCCCGAGCCGACCGGCACGACGACGGTGGAGATCTGGAACGACAAGGTGGAGGGGGTCGCCGCCGACGCCTCGGCGCACGCCTGGTTCAGCGACTATCTCGGCATCGGCGTGCGTCTCGTACACCTCGACGACCCCGCCGTCCGCAGGCCCATCGACCCGGAGTTCGCCCGGCCCGGGGAGACTGTCAGCTTCGCCGACGGCTATCCCCTGCTGCTCACCACGCTCGGCTCGCTCGACGCCCTGAACGCGCTGATCGCGCAGGGCGACCGGCCCGGCGAGGGCCCGCTGCCCATGAACCGCTTCCGGCCGAACGTCGTGGTCGAGGGGACCGCCCCCTGGGCCGAGGACGACTGGTCCCGGATCGCGATCGGCGAGGTCACCTTCCGGGTCGCGAGGATGTGCGGGCGCTGCGTCGTGACCACCACCGACCAGAGCACCGCCGAGCGCGGCAGGGAGCCGCTGCGCACCCTCGCCCGCCACCGCCGATTCGGCGACAAGCTCGTCTTCGGGCAGAATCTCGTGCCGGAGTCCCCCGGCTCGGTCCGCGTGGGCGATCCGGTCAGGCTCCTCGATTAGGCCCTCGCCGTGGGAACACCGACGCCCGGCATGCCCGTTGAGCCTGTGTGAGAAGTTCATGAGAGGCCGGGCGTGAGGGGTGACTTCGCTCTCTCTTCGCCGGCACCGCGCGTGAACGACTCCGGTGGGGGTTATCACGGACGCGGAAGGGGGTCGGGACGTTGCGGGCCATCAGGGGACTCTGGCGCTGGCGGCACAACCCGCTGCGGCGTACGACGGATCTCGCCGAGGCGTGGCTGGCGCTGGGGGCCCTGCTGCTGATCCTCGTCGCGGCACCCCTGGTCGGTGTCCTGATCGGCGGGCTCGCCCAGGACGCCCTGCAGAAGTCAGTGCGCGAGCAGCGGCTGGACCGTCATCCGGTGACGGCGATCGTCGTCAAGAAGGCGGACCGCACCCCGCTCGACCCCGATCCCGAGACCGCCTCGGGGCGTGACTCGCACACCCGCGTCATCGCCGACTGGAAGGCCCCCGACGGCACCGTGCGGCGCGACACGGTCATGGCGGACCTGAACTCCCCGCAGCGCGGCGATCACTTCACGGTCTGGACGGACCTGCACGGCCGAATAGTCGGCCGGCCGCTGGACACGGCGACGGCGACGACACATGCCGCCCTGGCCGGGTTCGGCACAGCCGTCGCGTGCGCGGGACTCGTCGAGGGTTCCCGGCGGCTGGTGGTGTGGCGCATGGTGCGGCGCAGGTACGACCGCCTCGACCAGGCGTGGTCGCAGGCGGGCCCGGACTGGGGCAGGACGGGCACGGGCAGCTGACGGCCTCGCCGCTCCGGTCAACCGGCCGGCTCCGCGCACGCTACGGTGGACTGGCCGAGATGTTCGGCACCGTCGTGAGAGGCTGTTCTCGTTCCCCGTGCGCGGAGTTGACGCGGCCGGGTGCCGGGAAGAGCCTCTCAGGACCCGCGTACGACGAGGTGGGGGCACAGCAACGCCATGGCACAGGGCACGGTCCAGGTGACGCACACCGGTACGTCGAGGTGGCGGCGCCGCACGGGTGAGTACGCATCGCTCGCCGCCGCCCTGGAGGCCGCGGCCGACGGTGACGTCCTCACCGTCGCCGCCGGAACCTACCGGGAGAACCTCGTCGTCCAGCGGGCGGTGACGCTGCGCGGACCCGAGGGCTCACCCGGTTCCGTGCGCATCGCTCCCGTCGACGGGGTACCGCTCACCGTGCGCGCCTCCGCCGTGGTCCAGGACCTGCTCGTGGAGGGCCAGGACTCGGCCGCGCCCGCCCTGCTCGTCGAGGAGGGCACACCGGAGCTGATGGACATCCGGATCGTCACCCGCTCCGCGGCCGGCATCGAGGTGCGCGGCGGCGCGCGTCCGACGGTGCGCCGCTGCACCGTCGACAACCCCGCGGGGGTCGGTATCGCCGTACTGGACGGCGGGGGCGGGGTGTTCGAGGAGTGCGAGGTCGTGGCGGCCGGCCAGTCGGGCGTGTCCGTGCGCGGCGGCGCCCATCCGCGTCTGGAGCGCTGCCGGATCCACCACACCTCGGGCGCGGGCCTGTCGGCGACGGGCGAGCAGTCCGCACTCGAAGCCATCGGCTGCGAGGTGTACGAGGTCAGGGGCAGCGGAGTACAGGTCACCGCCCGGGCCACGGCACATCTCACCGACTGCGATGTGCACCGCACGACCGCGGACGGCGTCACGCTCGACACGGACGCCGTCCTGACGCTCGCCGACTGCCGCATCCACGACATCCCGGAGAACGCGGTCGACCTGCGGTCCCGCTCGGTCCTCACCATGACCCGTTCCACCGTGCGGCAGTTCGGGCGCAACGGCCTGTCGGTCTGGGACCCGGGCACGCGCGTGGACGCCAACCAGTGCGAGATCCACGACAGTACGGGCGACTACCCCGCGGTGTGGGTCAGCGACGGCGCGACGGTCGTACTCGACTCCTGCCGGGTGCACGACGTGCCGGACGCCCTGTTCGTCCTCGACCGCGGCTCGCGCGCGGACGTCGTCGACAGCGACATCTCGCAGGTCCGCAACACGGCCGTGTCGGTGAGCGACGGCGCGACCGCGCAGCTCGACGACTGCCGGATCCGGGACACCGCGACGGGTGCCTGGTTCCGCGACCACGGCAGCGGCGGAACGCTGAACGGCTGCACCGTGGACGGCACTCAGACGGGCGTGATCGTCACCAAGGGCGCCGACCCCACCATCGAGCGGTGCACGGTCACCTCGCCCGCGGAGGCCGGCTTCTATGTGTCGGCAGGCGGTCGAGGCAGCTTCCACGGCTGCCGGGTCACGGACAGCGGCGGCTACGGCTTCCACGTACTCGACGGCTGTCGTACGACACTGAAGAAGTGCCGCACGGAACGGTGTGCGCGCGGTGGTTACGAGTTCGCGGACGCCGGCGGCGACCAGGCGTCCGGCACGGGTCCCGTGGTCGAGGACTGCACGAGCGACGAGAGCGCGAGTGTGCGGGCTCCGGCGCAGGAGACCGCCGTACAGACCACGAGCCAGTCACCCGGTCTACTGGGGGCCATCCCCGGGCAGCGCATCACCGAGCAGGAGCCGCTCGTCGCTCCACAGGGGCCCGAGCAGCCCGCGCGCTCGTCGACGGCCGTCCTCGGTGAACTGGACGCGCTGGTGGGCCTGGAGAGCGTCAAGCGCGAGGTGCGGGCCCTCACCGACATGATCGAGGTGGGCCGCCGCCGCCAGCAGGCGGGCCTGAAGGCGGCCTCGGCGCGACGCCACCTGGTCTTCACGGGCTCCCCCGGCACCGGCAAGACGACGGTCGGCCGGCTGTACGGCGAGATCCTCGCCTCGCTCGGAGTCCTGGAGAAGGGACATCTCGTCGAGGTGTCCCGCGTGGACCTGGTCGGCGAGCACATCGGCTCCACGGCCATCCGTACGCAGGAGGCCTTCGACCGGGCGCGCGGCGGTGTGCTGTTCATCGACGAGGCGTACGCGCTCTCGCCGGAGGACTCGGGGCGGGACTTCGGCCGCGAGGCCATCGACACGCTCGTGAAGCTGATGGAGGACCACCGGGAGGCGGTGGTGGTGATCGTCGCGGGCTACACGGCCGAGATGGAGCGCTTCCTGACCGTCAACCCCGGTGTGGCGTCCCGGTTCTCACGGACCATCACCTTCGGCGACTACGACTCCGAGGAGCTGCTGCGGATCGTGGAGCAGCAGGCCGAGGAGCACGAGTACCGGATCGCGCCGGGTGCGGGCGAGGCGCTGGTCAAGTACTTCACGGCGATCCCGAAGGGGCCCGCGTTCGGCAACGGCCGCACGGCGCGGCAGACCTTCGAGGCGATGGTGGAGCGGCACGCGGGGCGGGTCGCCCAGCTCCCCGAGCCGAGCAAGGACGACCTCACCCTCCTGTACGCGGAGGACCTGCCGGAGCTGCCCTGAGGCTCTGCCGCATCGCCCGGCTCACATGGACGGGCGATGCGTGCCTCGGCGTCGACCTCACATGGGCGTCGGTTCCAGCCGGGACTCCTGGGGTTCCTCGGGTCCGCTGTCCTCCCGTGGCCCCGGCACCTCCGGCCTGAGCCGTGCGAGCAGCTTCTCCCGCTCCTCGGCGAAGGCGGGGTCCGCCTGGTAGTCCGAGTGGCCGAGGATCGGCGCGGGGAGCGGGTGGTCCTCGGTGCGGCCGTACGCGAGAGGGTCCTTCAGGGCCTCCCGGTCGACCTGGGGGCCGCAGTCGCCGGGCAGGCGCATGGGGCCGCCGATGGGGTCGGTGGCCCGGTGCAGATTGCGCCAGCAGTCGACCTCTCGGTGCAGCCCACCGAGCGCGTCGGGCCCGAAGTGGGCCGGGAACCAACGCCCGTAGAGCCGCTCCAGGGGCGAGCCGTACGTCAGCAGCGCGACCCGCTTGCGCACCGACGGCTTGAGCTGCCAGGCCGCGGCGGCCGCGAGGACGCTGCCCTGGGAGTGGCCGGAGAGGACGAGCCGCCGGCCTTCTGCGGCGCTGGTCCAGGTCGCCATGCGCCAGGTCAGGTCGGGCACGGCGCGCTCGGCGTAGCAAGGGGGCGCGAAGGGGTGTGCCGCGCGCGGCCAGAACGTACCGACGTCCCACAGGATGCCGATGGTGCGCCGGGCCGAGGGGTCCTTGTAGGCGCGGCGTCCCCAGGTGACGAACAGTATGAAGCCGACGCCGATCAGCCAGGAACCGAGCGCCTGCGCGGCCTCCGCCGCTCCCTGCACGACGGCGTACGTGCCGTGCGCGGCCTCGCCCGGCGTCTCGTCGGTGGTCATGGCGCCCACCAGGGCCAGCGCGCCCAGGAGCAGCGTCACGATGGAGGTGACGCCGATGATCCGGGGCGCCCGGTCGGTGAGAGCGGCCATGGCGCGCATGCGGGCGATGCGGTTGGTGCGCTCGGCGTCGGCGGGCTCTTCCTCGTAGTCGAGTTCCACCGCGGCCGTCTCGATGCGGCGCAGTTGTACGGTGCGCCTGGCCAGCCAGCCGACGAGGGCGAGCAGGACGATCAGCAGCGGCGGGATGACGGAGGCCTGCCAGGTCAGCAGGACGGGCGGGCCCTCGATCGTTCCTCCGGTGCCGTCCAGCCAGTCGGCGACGCGCTGGGCCACCCCACCGGACATCACGCCGCCCAGGGCGCAGGCCAGCATCGCGACGGCGGGCCCGGCCAGGCCGCGCATGGCGGTACGGGGGTCCGGGTGGGCGCGGTACAGGAGGTGCGCCACCACGCCGAGCACGATCACGAGCAGGCACTCGACGAGTGCGATGCCGCCGAAGATCGCGTCGCCACCGGGCAGTTGGCCGTCCGACCGCCACTGGGGGCGCGACCAGCCGGCGTACAGGAGGGTGAGGGCGAGCAGGACGAGTGAGCCGATGGGCAGCCAGCGCACCAGGGTGGCGTCGAGGTGCCTGTCGAGCCGGTGCTCGCTGCGGCCGCGGCGGCAGACCACCCACACCACGACGACCCCGCCCACCACGAGCGAGGCCTCCACGATCCGGCCGAGCGCCTCCAGGACGGGCGGCCCGCCGGGCTCGCGGTCGTAGCGGGCGGCAGAGGTGCCGACCGCCGCGACGATCGTCAGCAGGCCGGCGGCGGTGTGCGCCGCGCGGAGCCGGGCGACCAGCCGGCGCCCGTACCAGAAGCCCGGGCGCCCGAGTCCGGCCCGGCCGGTCTCGTCGTCGGACTCGGACCCGTACTCGATCGGCGGCTGGGACTCGTACGCGCTCCAGGTGCGGTGCGAGAGGTACCACAGGAGGACGGTGAGGGCCGCGGGCACCAGGGCGGCGAGGGCGAGCCGGCGGCCCGGGAGGCTCCACCAGCCGGCGTCCGGGCGGGCCGGGGAGAGGAAGCCCAGCCAGGAGTGCTCCTGGGCGCACCCGCCGGTGCCCGCGCACTGCCAGGCGGCCAGGTCGAGGGCGACCTCGCAGGCGGCGGCGACCAGCAGCACCGTGAGGGTCAGGCCGGCCAGGCGGACGAGTAGTCCGTAGAGCCGTACCGTGCGCTTCCTGTTGTCGCTGACCGTGGGGCGCATCCAGTGGGCGAGGTTGACCACCATGAACGGCAGGAGCAATAGCCACAGGGCGCGGGAGCCGTTGCCGGAGGTGAGATTGCACCAGACGTACGCCTCCGGGACCGGTTTGCCCGGGTCCTGGTCGAGCCGCTCCGTTGCTTCCTTCTCCGCTTCGACGTCGTCGGCGCGGCGGAAGACCGCGGCCGTGTCGTCGCCGGTGATCCGGACGGTGCGCGGATCGTTCAGCATCTCCTGGGGCGTCGTACCGCCGACGCCGTGGACCAGGAGTTCGAGTGCGGTGTCGGCCGTCGTGGGCCGCCGCTCGGATTCGTGCACTTCGTGCGCCTCATGCGGCGAGGCATGCCTCTGTCGACGCTCCACTGCTCTTCCCCCGTGATGCCCGTACGGCACGTGTCATGTTCAGGTACAAGGATCCCGCCTCGCGGGGCGTTGCGCACCACTCGTCACGGAATCTCCCCGATCCGTGTGACAGTGACGCACGGAAGATGGCAGCGTGACGTGTGCGCGTCGCCACAGGCAGTGGCGCGACCTGCGGTGACCCGTGCGAGGATGGGGCATCCCATGGACCGGAGGTGAGGGTGAATGTCCTTGTCGGAGGGGGTTCGGGGGGTTGCCGGACGTGTCGAGGCGAAGGGAACCGGAGCGGACGTGAGTGAGAATCAGAACCTCCTCGCGGAGCAGCGGCGCGCTCTGATCCTCGACGAGGTCCGGCGGCGCGGCGGTGTCCGCGTCAACGAACTCACCAGGAAACTCGGCGTGTCGGACATGACGGTCCGCCGCGATCTCGACGCGCTCGCCCGCCAGGGCGTGGTGGAGAAGGTGCACGGCGGAGCGGTCCCGGTGGTCGAGGCGAGCACGCACGAGCCCGGCTTCGAGGCCAAGTCGGGTCTGGAGCTGTCCGCCAAGGAGGACATCGCGCGGGCCGCCGCGGCGATGGTCGCACCGGGCACGGCGATCGCCCTGTCGGGCGGCACGACGACGTACGCGCTCGCCCATCAGCTGCTCGACGTGCCGGATCTGACGGTCGTGACCAACTCGGTGCGGGTGGCCGACGTCTTCCACGCGGCGCAGCGCACCTCGGGACAGCGGCAGGGTGCGGCGACGGTCGTACTGACCGGTGGCGTGCGCACGCCCTCGGACTCGCTGGTGGGGCCCGTCGCGGACCAGGCGATCGCGGCGCTCCACTTCGACGTGCTGTTCCTGGGTGTGCACGGCATATCGGTGGAGGCCGGCCTGTCCACTCCGAACCTGGCGGAGGCCGAGACCAACCGGCGGCTCGTCCAGTCGGCACGGCGTGTCGTCGTGGTAGCGGACCACACCAAGTGGGGCACGGTGGGCCTGAGTTCGTTCGCCGCGCTGGAACAGATCGACACGCTGGTCACGGACGACGGGCTGCCCGCCGGGGCGCGCGCGGAGATCTCCGAGCATCTGCGGCGCCTGGTGGTGGCGGGCGAGCCCGAGGACGAGAGCGAGACGACGGAGGCCTGACGGCGGCGGGACATCTGTGGGCGGTACAGACATCCGATGGGCCGCCAGCTATGGTGACGATGCCTCGTCAACCGCCGCGTTGCGGGGCTGCGTTCGGATTCGTTCCCCGTTTGTTCCCGCGAGTTCTTCCCGCGAGGGGGTCCGTACATGGCACACCGACTGCGTCCGGTGGGACTCGACTTCGTCGAGACCGCTCCCCTGCGCCTGGTGTTCGCGAGAGGCATCACCGCTTCTCCCGAGACCGTCTACCATGCGCTGGCCGAGGACGTGACCGGCTGGTCCGAGTGGTTCTCGGCGGTGAGAGCGGCCCGACCGACCGAGGACGGGACCGGGCGGCAGGTCCGGCTGAAGGGCGGGACACGCTTCGAGGAGACGATCCTCGCGGCCGAGCCCTCCGAGGTCTACACCTACCGCGTCGACGTGACGAACGCTCCCGGCACCCGCGCCCTCGTCGAGGAGTGGCGCCTCACCCGGGACGGCACGGGTACGAGAGTCCAGTGGACCTGGGCTGCCGACGGAACCGCCCCGTTCCGCTTCGCGATAAAACTGGGCCGAGCGGGCCTGGGCAGGGCGTTCCGCGACGCGGTGACGAAGCTGGACCGACGGCTGAGTTCCACGCACGCGCCCTGAAGGGGCGCGGGGAACTGCGCGAGCAACCCCCACTGCCCTGCAGACGGCGACGAAACGCCACAGCCCCTCAATCCGGCCAAACCCCCGTCGCCAACAGCGACGAGATCGCCGCAGCGTACGGCTCGATGTCCAGCCCCTGACCGGCCACCCACTCGTCCGAGTAGTACTTGTCCAGATACCGATCCCCCGGGTCGCACAACAACGTGACCACGCTCCCGGTCCGCCCCGCGGCCACCATCTCCGCCACGATCTTCAGCGCGCTCCACAACCCCGTACCGGTCGAACCCCCCGCCTTGCGCCCGATGGCCGCTTCCAGTGCCCGCACGGCGGCCACACTCGCCGCGTCCGGCACCTTCATCATCCGGTCGATCGCCCCGGGCACGAAGCTCGGTTCCATTCGCGGCCGGCCGATGCCCTCGATACGCGAGCCGCAGTCTGTGGTGACGTCCGCGTCACCCGTGGTCCAGCCCTCGAAGAAACAGGAGTTCTCCGGATCGGCCACACAGATACGGGTGTTGTGCTGCATGTAGTGCACGTACCGGGCGATGGTCGCCGACGTACCGCCCGTGCCGGCCGTGGCGACGATCCAGGCCGGTTCGGGGTAGCGCTCCAACTCCAGCTGGCGGTAGATCGATTCGGCGATGTTGTTGTTGCCGCGCCAGTCGGTTGCCCGCTCCGCGTAGGTGAACTGGTCCATGTAGTGCCCGCCGGTGTCGGCCGCGAGGGCCGCCGACTCCTCGTACATCGTCCGCGGGTCGTCCACGAAGTGGCACTGTCCGCCGTGGAATTCGATCAGGCGGCATTTCTCGGGGCTGGTCGTGCGGGGCATGACGGCGATGAAGGGCACCCCGATCAGCTTCGCGAAGTACGCCTCGGAGACGGCGGTGGAGCCGCTGGACGCCTCGATGACGGGGCGGTCGCGGCGGATCCAGCCGTTGCACAGGCCGTACAGGAACAGCGAGCGGGCCAGTCGGTGCTTGAGGCTGCCGGTGGGGTGGGTGGACTCGTCCTTGAGGTAGAGGTCGATGCCCCATCCCTCGGGCAGCGGGAAGCGCAGGAGGTGGGTGTCGGCCGATCTGTTCGCGTCGGCCTGGACCTTCCGTACGGCTTCTTTGAGCCAGTGCCGGTACTCCGCGTCGCTGTGATCGACATCGAGTGTGGCCATCGGCTCATGGGTGCGGGCCTGCTGTGGGGTGGTCACGGCGGGGCTCCTTCGGTTGCGCCGACGCCGGTTCGCGCGGTCGGACACCTCGATCATATGCACCTTCCGCACGCTCCTCACCTGCATAAACACACCTTTGAGCACCTCAAAGGAACCCCTGGCGCAGCCAGCGTCGGGCGATGGGGGGCGCATTCGCGCGAGTGCGCCGGAGAGCACCCGTGACGTCGTCATGCGCACTGGTGCTCGACACCGAAGGCGGGCAGACTGCACCGCATGGGACGCCGGTCCGGGCGGGGACGCACACTGGAGCGGGATCCACCCGGGTCACGGCGTGGCCGGACCGAAGCAGGCCTGGCAGGACCGAAGCACACGGGCCGAAGCGCACAAGGGGGCGGGGCACATGGCGGAGCCGGAGTTCACGGCCACGGGCGTGCGGATCGGGAAGAGGCTGCGTTCGCTCACCCGGGCCGGACAGGTCCGGATCAGCGACGGCAGGCTGGAGTTGCTCACCAGTTACGGCAGCGAGATCGACAGCGCGCCGGTGCAGGCGGTCCGGGCGTCGAAGCCCTGGTTCGCCCATGACGACCGGGCTCTGGCGGACGTCAACGGCACGCGCTATCTCCTGACGCTGGGGGACCACGATCCGGCTCCGGGGGAACCGGGCCCACCGGCTGCCAGCCGGTTCATCGAGGCCGTGCGCAAGGCGGCGGGGCGCGGGCGCTGAGGGCCTGCACGTTGTCGGTCCGGTTACCAGGGACACCGCCGGGGACACCGCGAGTTGCGAGACCGCACCTCCTGCGTCACGCTGTTCTCACGTCACTCTGGGTTTACCGGCGATAACGCTGCGAACCAGCCCGCCGGGCACCAACCGCGGGCGGTCGTTTGCACTCAGGCCGCCCGCTGGATCCGTACTCCGTCTTCTTCCGGACCTCAATTCGGGGAGTCGCAGCCGTGATCAGCCAGCCAAGCAGGCATTGCACGGTGGAGCTCCAAGCCCTGCCGTCGCGGATCGGCCAGGTCCGCAGAATCGTATCTGCGCAGTTGCGCTACTGGCATCTTGATCCGTTGATAGACCGGGCCGCGCTCGGTGTGACGGAGCTGTTGACCAACGTCCACCGGCACGCCGTGCCCGACAAGCTGTGCACCGTGGAGATCGAGCTGCTGCTCGACCGGCTCACGGTCTCGGTGCACGACAACGACCCGCGCCTTCCCGAGGTGCGGGAGGCCGACTCCTCCGCGACCTGCGGACGCGGTCTCGCGATGGTCGCCGCGTTCAGCGAGAGCTGGGGTGTGCGGCCGGACGGCGAGTCGGGCAAGGTCGTGTGGTTCACCCTTCCGGCCGCCTCCGCCACGGCGGGTCTGCCGGCCTGTCCTCCGTACGGCGCGGCCGCCGAGTCGCCCGCCCGCAGTTTCGCGGAGGTGGAGCACGCCGCCGGCACGCTCAGGACCGGACACGCTCCCGCCCGGTCGGCCGTTGCCGGCTGACCGGGCGGTGACCGGGGCCTCCTGCGCCGATCAGTGGCGAAGGTCCGCCGCTCGGTGCCGAAGGTCCGCTGTTCGGTCCACTCGGTGGCGAGGGCGCGTCCGTCCGTCCATTCGACGGGGCGGGCACGCCCACCCGTCTACTCGGTGGCGATGGCGCGCAGTACGTCGAGGCGTGCCGCCCGCCGGGCCGGGCGCAGGCCCGCGAGGGCTCCGGCCGCGACCCCCACCAGGGCCACCACGGTGAGCTGGAACGGCGGCATCGCGAAGGCGAAGGCGCTGTCGGACGCCCCGTCGGATGCCTTGACGAGCACCCAGCCGAGGAACCCGCCGAGTGCGAGTCCGCCCACCGTGCCGAAGGCGGCGACCAGCACCGACTCCCAGCGGACCATGGCCCGCAGTTGCGCCCTGGTCTGCCCGACGGCCCTCAACAGGCCGAGTTCGCGGGTCCGTTCGTGGACCGCGAGGGTCAGCGTGTTGGCGATGCCGAGCAGTGCGATGAGCACCGCGAGCGCGAGGAGCGCGTAGACCAGGGTGAGCATCATGTCGATGCCGCCGGCCGAGGACTGCGCGTACTCGTCGCGGGTCTGCACCTCCGGATTGCCGTACGCCGTCGCGACCTTCTCGACCGCCGCCTTGCCGTCGGCCGCGCTCACACCGTCCTTGAAGGTGACGGCCACGAGCGTGTCGGAGTCCTGGGTGCGGTGCGGGGCCCAGGCGTCACGGGTGATGACGTACTCGCCCGCGAGCTCGGACTGGCCGTAGACCGCGCGGACCGTGAAGGTCTGCTTCTTGCCGTCGGTGAAGGCCAGTTGGGCGGTGTCACCGGTCTTGAGGCCCTGCTCGTCGGCCTCGTTCTCGGTGATGGCGATGCCGTCGTCGCCGAGGTCGCGCATCGAGCCCTTTACGTCGCCGAGGTCGAAGGTGCGCTCCAGCGCGACCGGGTCGGTGACGGTCAACGCCCGTCCCTGGCCGTCGACTTCGGCGACACCTCGGCCGAGTCCGACGGCCGTGTCGACCTCGGGCCGCTCGGCGATCGCTGGGGCGAGCCGCGGGCTGAGTCCGCTGCCGCCCGCGCCGAACGACGGGGTGCTCACCGCGACGTCGCCCGCGAAGGACCGGGACACCGTCTGGTCCATGGTCGCCTTCAGCGAGGCGCCGAAGACGGTGAACAGCGAGACGACGGCGACGCCGATCATCAGCGCGCTGGCGGTGGCGGCGGTCCGCTTGGGGCTACGCAGGGCGTTGCGCCTGGCCAGGCCGCCGGTGACTCCGCGCAGCTTGTCGAGCGGGCTGCCGAGGACGCGTACGGCGGTGGTCGAGGCGACCGGGCCGAGGACCACGAAGGCGGCGAGCGCCAGGATCGCGCCGCTCCCCGCGAGCCACAGGGACGGGCTGACGATGACGCCGGTCAGCGTGACGGCGATCGACAGCGCGGCGAGACCGGTGCCCACGACGGCACGGGTGCGGGACGCCCCGGACTGGTCGACGGCCGTCTCGCGCAGGGCCGCCAGTGGTGCGGTGCGCCCGGCGCGTACGGCGGGCAGCAGCGCGGAGCCGAGGCAGACCACGATGCCGACCGCGAGCGGCAGGGCCATGGACAGCCCGCTGATCACCAAGTCGCCCTCGGGGAACGGGAATCCGATGGCCGGGAACAGTGCCTGGAGTCCGGCCGCGATGCCGATCCCGCCCGCGAGACCGGCGGCGGACGCGACCACGGCCACGACGCTCGCCTCGACCAGGGTCGACGCGGTGACCTGCCGGCGTGAGGCACCGAGAGCACGCAACAGGGCGTTCTCGCGGGTGCGTTGGGCGACGACGATCGCGAAGGTGTTGTGGATGGAGAAGGTCGCGACCAGCAGCGCCACGCCGGAGAACACCAGCAGGAAGGTGGTGAAGAGCGACAGGAACTGCCCGGAGATCATGTCGGTGTTCTCCGCGGCCAGCTCCTGACCGGTGATCGCCTCAACTCCCTTGGGCAGTACGGGAGTCAGGGCGTCGACGAGTTCCTGCTGACCGGTGCCGGGCCCGGCCCGCACCAGGATGCTCGCGGCCTCGCCGGGCTTCGCGGTCAGATACTTCTCGGCGTCCGATCGGGTCATGCCGGTGTAGGTCACCTGGGCCATGCCGTCTTCGCCGCCGAAGGTCGCGAGGCCGACGATGGTCACCTTGACCGGGTCGGGGGTCCGCAGGGTCGTCGTGTCGCCGATCCTCAGGTCGCCCTTCTCGGCGGCGCCCCGGTTGACGACGACCTCGCCGGACTTCGACGGGGCGCGCCCTTCGGCCAGTTGGTAGGAGTTGAGCTTGGGGTCGTCGATCCAGTTGCCCGCGAGGGTGGGCGGGCCCTGACCGCCGATGGGCTTGCCGTTGGCGCCGACGAGCTGTCCCACGCCCTGGATGTCGGGCTCGGCGGCCGCGACACCAGGGGCCTTCTCGACGGCCGACACCAGGCCGGTGTCGACGGGCTGTCGTACGCCCTGGCTCTCGCCCGGCGTGGTGATGGTGCCGGCACTGCGGACGACGGCGTCCGTGCCGCTCGTGGCGTTGCCGAACATCGTGTCGAAGCTGGCGCGCAGGGTGTCGCCCATGACGAGCGTGCCGGCCAGGAAGGCTACGCCGAGGAGCACCGCCAGGAACGTACCGGCGAAGCGGCGCTTGTGGGCGCGCAGGGACGAGACGCTGATGCGCACGGAGGCGTTCACGACGACTGCGCTCCCTCGCTGTTGCTGTCGAAGGCGTTCATGACGGCGGCGCTCCCTTACTGTCGAAGGCCTTCATGCGGTCCAGGACCTTGTCGGCCGTGGGGGCTTCCATCCGGTCGACGAGGCGGCCGTCGGCGAGGAAGACGACCTCGTCGGCGTGTGCGGCGGCGACCGGGTCGTGGGTGACCATGACGACCGTGCGGTCCATCTGGCGTACGGCCCGGCCGAGGAGGTTCAGGACCTCCTCGCCGGAGCGCGAGTCGAGGTTGCCGGTGGGCTCGTCGGCGAAGACGACGTCCGGCTGCCCGGCGAACGCCCTTGCCACGGCGACGCGTTGCTGCTGACCGCCGGAGAGTTCCGAGGGCCGGTGGTGCAGCCGGTCTCGCAGGCCGACCACGTCGACGAGCGCATCGATCCACTCCTGCGCCGAGGCGTCACCCCGGCCGCCCGCGAGGTCCATGGGCAGCGTGATGTTCTCCGCGACGGTCAGCGTCGGGACCAGGTTGAACGCCTGGAAGACGAAGCCGATGCGGTCGCGCCGCAGCAGCGTGAGACGGCGGTCGTCGAGGCTGCTCAGCTCGGTGTCGCCGATGAACGCGGCGCCCGACGTGAGGGTGTCCAGGCCGGCCGCGCAGTGCATCAGGGTGGACTTGCCGGAGCCCGAGGGCCCCATGATCGCGGTGAAGCGTCCGGCCCAAAAGGTGACGCTCACCCCGTCCAGGGCCCGGACGGCGGTGTCGCCGCTGCCGTACACCTTCACGGCGTCGGCGACACGTGCCGCGGTCCGCGTGGCCCTCGTGGCGGTCGCGGTGCTCATGCCGCACCGCCCTTGCCCGTACGACCGAGGTCGGTGCGGCCGAAGTCGGTGCGACCGAACTGCTCGTCCAGGACGGAGAGCCGACGCCAGTACTCGTCCTCGTCGATCTCGCCAGCGGCGAAGCGCCGGCCGAGCATCGCGATCGGCGAGTCGCCGGTCGGGCGGACGTCCGTCGCGGTGCGGTCCATGCCGCGCCACGGGCCACGACGGCCGCGCCACACGGTACGGCGCAGGACGGTCACGACGCCGATCACGACGGCCGCCCAGATCAGCGGGAAGAGAAGGATCCACGGGCCGGGCCCGCCGTCCCAGTGCGCCAGGGTCTGCATCTGAAGTCATCTCCTCGGTGGGTGTTCCGGTGATGCTTCGAGACTCGCCCCGGGAGGGGGTCCGGGTCGTCGTACGGCCAGCGGCAGTACGCGTACCTCCGCGGGAGTAGGAAAGGGGTGCTCCACTGCTCCCCCGGCTACTCCCTCGCTCCCTCGATCCACTCTCTCGATTCTGTACCTACTAGTATGTACAGTGATTTCATGAGCACTCCGGAGCGGTTGATCGAGGCCACGCGCGAGCTGTTGTGGGAGCGGGGGTACGTGGGGACGAGCCCGAAGGCGATCCAGCGGCAGGCCGGGGCGGGTCAGGGCAGCATGTACCACCACTTCGCGGGCAAGCCCGATCTCGCGCTCGCCGCTATCCGGCGCACGGCGGAGGAGATGCGCGCTACCGCCGAGGGAGTACTCGGCGGCCCTGGTTCTCCGTACGAGCGTGTCGAGGCGTATCTGCGTCGCGAGCGAGATGGGCTGCGCGGCTGCCCGATCGGGCGGCTGACCATGGACCCGGACGTCGTCGCGAGCGAGGAGTTGCGCGCGCCCGTCGACGAGACGCTGGACTGGCTGCGCGAGCGGCTCGCGGGGCTTGTCGAGGAGGGGCAGGAGCGGGGCGAGTTCGCGCCCTCGCTGGACGGTGAGGAGATCGCCGCGACGATCGTCGCCACGGTCCAGGGCGGGTACGTCCTGGCCCGGGCGTCCGGCTCGACGGCCGCCTTCGACGCGGGAGTTCGCGGACTGCTGTCGCTGCTGGCCCTCAACTCCCCTGCCCGTACGGAAGCTGGAGCCTAGAGCCGGTTACAGCCGCCGAACCGTAAGGCCGTCAGCCGTGGGCCGTCAGCCATGGGAGGCATCGATGCACGCCATGCAGTACGAGATAACCCTGCCCGCCGACTACGACATGGACATCATCCGCGCCCAGGTGGCCCGCGTCGGACACCTCCTCGACGCCTGGCACGGACTCGGCCTCAAGGCCTACCTGCTGCGCGAACGCGGAGTGCACGGCTCACAGGTCAACCAGTACGCGCCGTTCTATCTTTGGCACACGCCCGAGGGCATGGACTCCTTCCTCTGGCCGCTGCGAGTGTGTTTGCGCGAGCGCGTACCGCGAGTGCGGACCGACTGTGGCTGATCGCGCAGTTCCCCGCGCCCCAAGGGGGCGGTCTCAGACCTGGGCCAGTGCCGCGATCGGGTCGTCGAGGACCGGCTGCCAGGCCAACTCGGCCGCTCCCACCAGGCTGTTGTGGTCCAGCGTGCAGGCGAGGATCGGGACGCCGCCGCTCTGGCCCCACAGGCTTCGGTCGGCCACCACGGCGCGCAGCCGCTCGGGGTCCGCGTCGAGGAGGGTGCGGTGCAGGCCGCCGAGGATGATGCGGTCCGGGTTGAGGATGTTGACCAGGCCTGCGAGGCCCAGGCCAAGCCGGTCGATCAGGGCCTCGACGGCCGTGCGTACGGTCGGGTCGGCGTACTGGTCGCGGATCAGGTCGTTGGACTGCTGGAGCAGCGACACCTCGGGGCCGGGGTCGCGGCCCGCCGCCGTCAGGAACGCCAGCGGGTCCGCCTCGACGTCCAGGCAGCCGCGGCTGCCGCAGTGGCAGGGCCGCCCCTCCGGATTGACGGTGAGGTGTCCGACCTCCAGCGCGAGCCCCGAACTGCCCATGTGCAGACGCCCGTCGAGGACGAGCGCGCCGCCGACTCCCCGGTGGCCGGTCGCCACGCACAGCAGGTCGCGGGAGCCGCGGCCCGCGCCGTGCCGGTGCTCGGCGAGTGCCGCGAGGTTGACGTCGTTGGCCGCGAACGCCGGTCCGGTGATCCCGGCGGCGCGGACGCGCTCCGCGAAGATCTCCCGTACGGGTGCGCCCGCCGGCCAGGCCAGGTGGAGAGGGTTGAGGGCGGTGCCCTCGGGTTCGGCGACGGCCGACGGTACGGCGAGGCCCGCGCCCACGCAGCGGCGTCCGGTCTCCCGGAGCAGTTCGGCGCCCGCCTCGACGACCGAGCCGAGCACCTTGGCCGGGTCGGCGTCGACGGTCACGCAGCCGGGGGCGGTCGCGACGAGACGGCCCCCGAGGCCGACCAGGGCGGCGCGGAAGCCGTCGGCGTGCACCTGGGCGGCGAGCGCCACGGGGCCGTCCTCGGCGAGTTCGAGACGGTGCGAGGGGCGGCCCTGCGAGCCGGCGGCCGCGCCGGGGCGCGCGTCGACGTGGATCAGTCCGAGCGCTTCGAGTTCCGCGGCGACCGCGCCTGCCGTCGCCCGTGTGACGCCCAGCTCGGCGGTGAGTACGGCCCGCGTGGGCGCGCGTCCGGTGTGCACGAGTTCCAGGGCGGGCCCGAGCGCACCCCGCCCCCGGTCCAGGCGTGTCCTGGTGCTTCCTTCTCCCGCCGCTCTGGGGGCCGCATTGCCGCTCATGAGGGCGAGTCTCCCATGATCCGGTCGTCCCGTGGCCAGGGCAACGACCCGAACGAACCTGACGAGCCGGTTGAACCCACCGGCCTAGAGACCACTCACCCGCAGCGTGACGTTCAGGCGGCCGGTCAGGCCCAACTCGGGCGGCGCCGTGCCCGCGTGCACGCGCGGCACCCCGTGGTACGCGAGCCTGGCGTCGCCGCCGAACACGAACAGGTCGCCGCTGCGCAGTTCCACGTCCGTGTAGGGGCGGGTCCGCGACTCGGTGTTGCCGAAGCGGAAGACGCAGGTGTCGCCGAGACTCAGCGACACCACCGGGGCGTCGGACTTCTCGTCGCTGTCGCGGTGCATGCCCATGCGGGCGTCGGCGTCGTAGAAGTTGATCAGTGCGATGTCGTACGCCGCCGCTGTGGCCGCCTCCGGGCCGAGGGCGTCGACGACCGCTCGGCGGCCCAGCTCCCCCAGCCACCCGGGGAACTCCTTCACCGGCGCCCCGTCCCCGTCGACGACCGTGCGCGCGTACCCGTACGGGTACCAGTGCCAGCCGAGGCAGACCTGCCGGGACGTCATCGTGCCGCCGCCCGGTGTGCGGACCGTGCGCAGCCCCGCGGGCGGGCGGGCCCAGGCGCGGCAGGCGTCGAGAAGCTCGCTCTGGCGCTCGGCGGTCAGCCAGTCCGGCAGGTGCACGGCGCCCGGCGCGATCTCCGTACGGGCGCGGGGAAACAGCTCGGCGTCCATGGCTCCCATCCTCGCGCACGGCCCCTGATGGACGCCGGAAACCCCCTGAGCTGCGCCTCGGATAGCCTGGACCCAATGACCGACCGTATGACGACCCCCTCGGCCGAGCTGACGCTGGCCCGCTTCCCCGAGGACTCCCGTGACCAGCTCCGTGCGTGGGACGCCTCCGACGAGTATCTGCTGAAGCATCTCGCGGAAAGCGACCAGGCACTCGACGGCACGGTGGTCGTGGTCGGCGACCGGTGGGGCGCCCTCACCACGGCCCTCCGGGCCCATCGGCCGGTGCAGATCACCGAGTCGTTCCTCACCCGGGAGGCGACCCGCGCGAATCTGGCGCGCAACGGCGCGGACCAGGACTCCGTACGCCTGCTCACCACCCAGGATCCGCCGGTCGACCGTGTCGACGTGCTGCTGGTGCGGGTGTCGAAGAGCCTCGCGCTCCTGGAGGACCAGCTGCTGCGCCTGGCGCCCGCCGTGCACGAGGGGACGGTCGTCATCGGCACCGGCATGGTGAAGGAGATCCACACCTCGACGCTGAAGCTGTTCGAGCGGATCCTCGGCCCCACCCGGACCTCGCTGGCCGAGAAGAAGGCCCGGCTGATCTTCTGCACGCCGAATCCGGGGATCACCAGACAGGCCAACCCGTGGCCGCACAGCTACACGCTGCCCGAGGGAATCGGTCCCGCCTCCGGCCGTAGGGTCGTCAACCACGCGGGCGTCTTCTGCGCCGAGCGCCTCGACATCGGCACCAGGTTCTTCCTCCAGCACCTGCCGTACGAGGGCGGGGCCGAGCGCGTGGTGGACCTGGGCTGTGGCAACGGAGTCGTCGGAACGGCGATGGCGCTGGCGCAGCCCCGGGCCGAGACCCTGTTCCTGGACGAGTCGTACCAGGCGGTGACCTCGGCGGAGGCTACGTACTGGGCGAACACCGACGACACGGTGGAGTACGGCAAGGCGGAGTTCCGCGTCGGCGACGGGCTGGAGGGCGTTCCGGACGCGAGCGTCGACCTCGTGCTCAACAATCCGCCCTTCCACTCGCACCAGGCGACGTCCGACGCCACCGCCTGGCGGATGTTCACCGGGGCGCGCCGGGCGCTGCGTCCGGGCGGCGAGCTGTGGGTGGTCGGCAACCGTCATCTCGGCTACCACGTGAAGCTTCGGCGCCTCTTCGGCAACAGCCAACTGGTCGCGAGCGACGCGAAGTTCGTGGTTCTGAAGGCCGTCAAGGAGTCCGCGGAGTCCTGAGAGCCGTGCCCAGGCCCGCGAGGCGGTTCAGGCGGCGCTCGTCTCGCCGCGCAGGGCTCGCGGGGACGCTCCCAGTTCGCGTCGGCACGCCTTGTTGAAGGCCTGAAGGTCGGGGATGCCGACCGACGCGGCGACCGCCGGGATCGACAGGGTCGAGGCCCGCAGCAGGTGGTGGGCGCGGTCGAGCCTGCGGCGCCGGATGTACGCGAGGACTGTGCCGCCCGTGGTGGAGCGGAAGAGCCGGGTCAGGTGGTTGTGCGAGACGCCCGCGGCATGGGCCACGGCGGGCACGGTGAGCGGGGCGGCGAGGTTCGCCTCGATGTGGGCGATCGCGGCGGTGACGGCGGGGTGCGGTCCGGGCCGCTCGGCCGCCGGGGCGAGATGGGCGATACGCCACAGTGCGGTCCAGACCTCGGCCCGGGTGCGCTCCGGCTCGCCCGGCACGGAGGCGACCGCCTGGAGCAACAGCCCGGTCAGCATGGGGAGTTCGGGTCCGGCGTCCTGCATCACGGGCACGGTGCGCGGCGACCCCGCGGGGGCGATGCGCAGATGCGCGTACAGGTGTTCCGAGCGGCCCCGGTAGCGGTAGCGGACCGTCGCGCCGGGCGGTACGAGGCTGACTCGGCCGGGGCGGATGACGTGCGCCGTTCCGTCGACGGTCAGCTCGGCCTCGTACTGGTACAGATGCAGTTGCCACAGCTCCGGCAGCCGGAAGACGTCCGTACGGCTCGCGACGCCGTGCACGCCGACGCCCGCGTTGGCGACGACGGGCGGCTCCCCGAGGTGGATCTCCGTCTCCCGCATGGTGAAAAACTACCAGCGGTGGTGAAACGGGCCAACGCGCCGGACGGGCCCCGCTCCGTACGTTCGGAGCATGACGAATCCCGAGCATCCCCCGCCGCCTAGCCCTCCCGCTGCCTCTCCCCCTGTCCCTCCGCTGTTGAGTTCGGTGCGGATGGCGCACTTCGTGGCCCACGGCTCGTTGCGCCTCGACGCGGTGGTGCCTGCGGAGATGAACGCCGAGGCGATCGGGTTCCTGGGCGGGGGCGTCCCGGGTGTGCCCTACGGCAGCGCGGTGGCGGTCGCCTACCCGGAGGGCTCCTTCGCCCGGCGGCTCCTCGACATCCCGGCCGTGGCCGGGGCCCTGCGCAGCCTCGTCGGCCCGGACCCGCGCGTCGACCACCACGCGGTGCACGTCCGCGAGCCCCGCGAGGGGTCCGCGCAGCCGCTGCACGGTGACGCGATCATCGACGTCCGCACCGATGCCTTCGACGTCCAGCTGATGTACTACCCGCAGGACGTGACCCTCGACATGGGCGGCACCCTCAGCGTGCCGGGCAGCCATCTGCGGCGTACGAACGAAACGGACACCGGCCGCTACCAGAACCTGCTCGGCCAGTCCCGGCTCGTCTGCCCGGCCGGCACCGTGGTGTTTCTGCACCACGGCCTGTGGCACGGCGGGCGGCGCAACGACAGTGACGCGGTGCGGTACATGTTCAAGATCCGCTTCAATCCGGCCGTACGGCAGCGACGGCTGTGGGACACCTCGGACCTCGGTGATCCCCGGGTTGCCGAGGA
Organism: Streptomyces sp. NPDC050988; assembly: GCF_044456225.1. Classification (NCBI taxonomy): domain Bacteria; kingdom Bacillati; phylum Actinomycetota; class Actinomycetes; order Kitasatosporales; family Streptomycetaceae; genus Streptomyces; species Streptomyces sp. NPDC050988. The sequence goes on from NZ_JBITFQ010000003.1 coordinate 157,683, forward strand.
GCTGGCGACGACGTTCCCCTGGTACGAGCCCGCCACCGGCCGGCTGGAGATCTACAACCGCGTGCTGCTGTGGCGGTCCCTGACCGGCGACGAGTCCTTCGACCTGGAGCACTGGGTGACCCGCGTCTCCAACCGCCCTCAGGAGGAAGCCGTATGACGATCCGTCAGCAGGTTCTGGTGCTCTATCTGGGTACGTCGGCGCTGGACTCGCCGGTGGTCGGCTGGTCGGTGTACGACGGCACCGGGCGTACGTCTCCCACCACCGGGGACAGTGACGAACCCCCGTACAGGTCCGGGGTGGACGCCCTGCGGGACGGCTGGCGGCTGTTCCAGGCGGCGCAGCTGATCCCGCCGTACCCGGGGAGCGAGTACGACGTGTCGTTCCTCAAGCACGAGTTCTTCTTCGAGAAGCTCGTGGACGCGGGCTGAGGTGTCAGCCGGTGGCGCACAGGACCCGGATGATCCGGGTCACGGTCTCCGCCATCGCCGCCCGTCCCACGGTCAGGTACTTGCGCGAGTCGACCGCCTCGGGATGGGCGGTGAGATAGTCCCTGATCGCTCCGGTCATCGCGATGTTCAGGGCGGTGCCGACGTTCACCTTCGTGATGCCGCCCGCGACGGCCGCCCTCAGCTCGGCGTCCGGCACACCGGACGAGCCGTGCAGTACGAGCGGCACGTCGAGGGCCGCGGCTAGACGCTTGAGGAGGTCGTGGTCGAGGGCGGCCGTGCGGGTGGTCATGGCGTGCGTACTGCCGACAGCCACGGCCAGGGCGTCCACGCCGGAGTCGGTGACGAAGGCGCGCGCCTCGGCCGGATCGGTACGGGCGCCCGCCGCGTGGGCGTCCAGCGGCGGCTGCCCCGTCTTGCCGCCGACCTCGCCCAACTCGGCCTCGATCCACAGCCCTTGGGCATGCGCCCAGTCGGTGGCGGCCCGGGTGGCCGCGAGGTTCTCGGCGTACGGGAGACGGGCCGCGTCGTACATGACGGAGCTGAATCCGGCGTCGGCCGCCTGCCGCAGCAGCTCGTCGCTCTGGACGTGGTCGAGGTGCAACGCGACGGGTACGGAGGCGTGTTCGGCGGCGGCGCTCGCGGCGTGGGCCAGCGGGAGCAGTCGTCCGCCGCGGAACTTCACCGCGTTCTCGCTGACTTGGAGGATGACGGGCGCGTCCGCGACCTCGGCTCCGGCGACGACGGCCTCGACGTGTTCCAGCGTGATGACGTTGAACGCCGCGACGGCGGTGCGGGACGCGGCCGCCCGGGCGACCAGCTCTCCGGCTGCTGCGAGAGGCACGGACTCTCCCTTCAGGACGTGACGGTTTCGGGACGTGGCGATCTCAGGACGTGACGGTTTCAGGGCGTGGCGATCTCAGGGCGTGGTGAGGACGACCGAGCGGGTGAGGTGGCGGGGCTGGTCGGGATCGAGGCCCCGGGCCGCGGCGACGGCCACGGCGAGGCGCTGGGCGCGGACGAGTTCGGCGAGCGGGTCGAGCTTGCCCCCGACCCACAACGCGCCCGTGTCACGCACCTGTTGGGCCAGACCTTCGGGCGCCTCGCCCATCATCCAGGTCGCGGTCCCCGCGGTGGTCACGCTGATCGGCCCGTGGCGGTACTCCATCGCCGGATAGGCCTCGGTCCACGCGAGCGAGGCTTCACGCATCTTGAGCCCGGCCTCGTTCGCGAGCCCCACGCTCCAGCCGCGCCCCAGGAACGTGAACTGCGTGCAGGCGACGAGCCCTTCGGGCAGTGGCTCCGCCAGCGCGGTACGGGCGTCGGCGACAACGGCGTCGCCGTGCAGCCCGAGGTGGGCCCGCAACAGGGTGAGCGCGGTGGTCGCGAACCGCGTCTGCACCACGGACTTCTCATCGGCGTAGTCGAGCACGACGAGGTCGTCCGCCGCCTCCATCACGGGAGTTCGCGGATCCGCGGTGATCGCGACCGTCCGTGTACGCCCCTTCAGCCGGCCGAGCAGTTCGAGCACCTCGGTGGTGGTGCCGGAGCGGGTCAGGGCGACCACCCGGTCGTACGCGCGGCCGTGCGGGAACTCGGAGGCGGCGAAGGCGTCCGTCTCGCCCTGCCCCACCTGCTCGCGCAGCACCGCGAAGGCCTGCGCCATGAACCACGACGTGCCGCAGCCGACGACGGCTACCCGCTCCCCGGCGGCGGGTAGCACGTCCCCGTGGACCGCGGCTTCCCCCGCGGCCCGCGCCCAGCACTCGGGCTGGCTCTTCAGCTCGTTCTCGACGTGGCTCACGCCGCGACCTCCCTGCCATGATGATTGTTGTTGCAAGATATAGCCAGCTTTCGAGCACAATCAAGCATTCCCAGGTGAACGGTGTGCGTTAGGGTCGCCGAAAGATCAGCAAACGGTCGCTGCACGGACCGACGAGGACGGAGAGTGCGGATGTCGCGCGACGCCCGCTGGCAGGCGCTGCTGGAGCTGCTCGTGGAGCGGGGCCGACTGGATGTCGAGGAGGCGGCGGCCGAGCTGGCGGTGTCGGCGGCCACGATCCGGCGCGACTTCGACCAGCTCGCCGAGCAGCAGATGCTCGTACGTACCCGGGGCGGCGCGGTCGTGCACGGCGTCTCGTACGAGCTGCCGCTGCGCTACAAGACGGCCCGCCACGCCTCCGAGAAGCAGCGCATCGCGAAGGCGGTGGCCGACCTCGTCGCGCCCGGCGAGGCGGTCGGCCTGACCGGCGGCACGACCACCACGGAGGTGGCCCGCGCGCTGGCCGTACGCGGTGATCTCGCGTCCGGCTCACCTGCCCTGACGATCGTCACGAACGCCCTCAACATCGCCAACGAGCTGGCGGTGCGGCCCCAGTTCAAGATCGTGCTGACCGGTGGTGTCGCCCGCGCCCAGTCGTACGAACTCGTCGGCCCCCTCGCCGACGGCGTGCTCGGCCAGGTCACCCTCGACGTGGCCGTCCTCGGCGTGGTCGCCCTCGACGTGACCCACGGCGCGGCGGCGACCGACGAGGCGGAGGCGGCGATCAACCGCCTGCTCTGCGAGCGGGCCGAACGCGTGATCGTCGCCGCCGACTCCAGCAAGCTGGGGCAGCGGGCCTTCGCCCGGATCTGCGCGGCCGAGTCGGTGGACACGCTGGTCACGGACGTGGCGGTGGGCGAGGACATGGTGCGGCGGTTCGAGGAGGCGGGCGTCACGGTCGTCGCCGTCTGAGGCACCACACCGGAACCGGCTACCCCTGGAACCGGTACCGCCGCTCAGGCCGCCCCGCCGCCCCGTAGCGCAACGTCACGTCCGCGCTGCCGATGGTGTGGAAGTGCTCCAGGTAGCGGCGGGCGCTGACGCGGGAGATGCCGGCCAGGGTGGCGCATTCGGCGGCGGAGAGGGTGCCCTCGGCGGTGCGGAGGGTGCGTTCGATCAGTTCGGCGGTCTCGACGCTCATGCCCTTGGGGAGGGTGCCGGCGGCCGAGGCCGGGACGGACGCTCCGGCCAGGACCCGGTCCACGTCGGCCTGGCCGTGCACGACGGTGGCGAGCAGGCGGCCCCGCTGGACGGCGTAGCGCTCCAGGCGGGCGCGCAGGTCCTCGAACTCGAACGGTTTGAGGAGGTAGTCGACGACGCCGTGGCGGACGGCGCCGCGGACCGTGTCGGCCTCCCGGGCGGCGCTGATGACCATGACGTCGCAGTCGTGGCCGGAGGTGCGCAGGCGGGGGATGACGTCGAGGCCGAAGACGTCCGGCAGGTAGAGGTCGAGCAGGACGAGGTCCGGGTGCAGTTCGTCGACGGCGTGCGCGGCCTGCTCGCCGGTGTTGGCGACACCGACGACCCGGAACGGCTCGACGCGTTCGACGAAGGTGCGGTGGACGCGGGCCACCATGAAGTCGTCGTCGACCACGAGCACGTCGATCGTGTCGGTCGCGACGGACGTGCCCGGCCCACGGGGTGTCTCTGGCGTGTCGGACGTGCCTTTCATCCCCTTCATCGGGCCGCTCCTTCCGCCACCGCGTCGGTGAGGTGGCTGACGGTCATGCGTGCGGTGAACATGGCCCCCTCGGGGGTGTTGGTCACCGAGATCTCACCACCGTGACGCTCGCAGACCAGCCGGGTGAGCGCCAGGCCGATGCCCCGCTCGCCCTCCTGGGCCGCCTTGGTGGTGAAGCCGTGCAGGAAGACCTCGCGGGCGAGTTCCGGGGCGACGCCGGGGCCGGAGTCGCGGACCACGATCTCCACGCTGGAGGCGTCCTGCCGCAGTTCGACCTCGACCCAGGCCTCGTGGCCGTCCGCCTCACCCGCGACCCCCGCGACCCCGGCGACGGACGCGACGGACGCGGCGTCCACGGCGTTGTCGACGAGGTTGCCGACCACGGTCGCCACATCGGCGGCGTCCTCCGGAACGAGCCGGTCGAGCGCGGTGCTGTCGGAGATCCGCAGCCGCACCTTCCGTTCGGCGGCCAGGGATGCCTTCGCCATGAGCAGGGCGGCGACGGCGGTGTCGCGGACACGGCGGCTGAGGGTGACGTCCAGTGACTGGCGGCGCTGGTTCAAGGCGCGGATGTAGCGCACGACCTCGTCCTCCTCACCGATCTCGATCAGCCCGGAGATGGTGTGCAGCTGGTTGGCGAACTCGTGGGCCTGGGCGCGCAGCAGTTCGGAGGAGCTGCGGAAGGAGCCGATCTCCCGCTCCAGGCGGGCCAGTTCGGTGCGGTCGCGCAGGGTGGTGACCGAGCCGAGCAGGCGGCCGTCCTTGGTGACGGTCATCCGGTTCATCACCAGCACCCGGCCGTGCCGGATCACGACCTCGTCGCGCTCGTGGGGCGCGCCCTTCCGGTCGCCCACCAGGACGTCCCGCAGTCGTCCCTCGATGCCGAGTTCGGCCAGGCTCTGGCCCACGCAGTCCTCGGGAAGGTCGAGCAGGCGGCGGCCCATGTCGTTGGCCAGGGTGAGCCGGTGCTGCGGGTCCAGGGCGATCACGCCCTCGGCGATCCCGTACAGCATCGCCTCGCGGTGTTCGGCAAGGCCGGCGATCTCGCGGGGTTCGAGGCCCAGGGTCTGCCGTTTGACGCGTCTGGCCAGCAGCCAGGAGCCCACCAGGCCGAGTCCGCTGGCGATGCCCAGATAGGCGAGCAGGTACGAGGAGGCGCCGTTGAGCCGCTGCCACACGGTCGGGTCGGCCTCGCCGATCATCACCGTGCCCAGGTACTGACCGAGGTTCTGCTGTGTCGCGCCGAGTACCGGCACCTGGGCCACGAGCTGGCGGCTGCCGTCCAGGGTCAGCGAGCCGGACCAGCCGCGGCCCTCGGCAGCACCCTCGCCGAGCGCGAGCCGGTCGCCGAGCGCCGTGGGGTTCGTGGAGCTGACGATCCGGCCGTCGGCGTCGGTCACTGTCACGGAGGTGACCCCGGACTGGGTCTGTGTGGAGTTCACCAGCGGGGCGAGGGCCTCCAGCGGCGCGGGCCGTACGAGCTGGCTGCGGACCAGGGGGTTGGCGGCGAGCTGCTCGGCCAGCGCGGCGACCCGGCGGCCCTCCACGCGGTTGAAGGTCGCCTCCGACTGCGCGAGGGAGACCGCGGCGACGGCCAGCAGCACCACCACGACGATGGCGAGCTGGAGCACCAGCATCTCGCCCGCGAGGGTCTGACGGCGGAAGGTGGCGACCACGACGTACTCAATCTCTCGGGCCGACACGGCGTTGGGCGGCTCGTCTGGGGGATCGCCCCATCATGGACCTCTCCCGTGGCCGGGAAAAGGGGTGAGCAGGGAGCCGGGACGGGAGAGGCGCCGTACGATCCGTGCACGCGACCGGCGCCGGTGGCCACAAAGACCACAACCTCCGTTGGTTCCGGAAGAGAGACAGGCGGCGGGCGTAGGTGCAACATGTGGCCCACGTCACCCTCCCCACAGGGCTTCCCCCGACCTCATCGACGTACCGACAGGTGGTGGCATTCGTGCGCCTGCGCACCCTCCTCGCCCTGTTCGGGGCCGCCGTGCTCGTGCTCGTGGGCCCTCCGTTGCTCACGGCGGGCAGCGATTCCGCGACGGGCACACAGATCCCGGGCCTGCGCTTCATGGTCCCCAACACGCCCGGCGGCGGCTATGACATCACGGCCCGTACGGCCGCGAAGAACGCCGAGGACGCCGAACTCACGCACAACATCGAGGTGTTCAACCTGCCCGGCGCCGGCGGCACCGTCGGGCTGAGCCGGCTGGTGAGCGAGCACGGCAACGGCAAGCTCGCCATGTCGATGGGCCTCGGTGTGGTGGGCGCGGTCCGCTCCAACGACGCGCCCAAGACGCTCGCCGACACCACCCCGATCGCCCGGCTCACCGAGGAGCAGGACGTCGTGGTGGTCGGCAAGGACTCCCCGTACAAGACCATCGACCAGCTCATCGAGGCATGGAAGAAGAACCCGGGCAAGCTTCCGGTGGGCGGCGGTTCCTCGCCCGGCGGGCCCGACCACCTCGCGCCGATGCTGATGGCCAAAGCCGCCGGTATCGCCCCGAAGGACGTCAACTACATACCCTTCGACGGCGGTGGCGAGCTGCTCGCCTCGATCCTCGGCAACAAGGTCGCGTTCGGGGTGTCGGGTGTCGGCGAGTACCTCGACCAGATCAAGGCGGGCGAGCTGCGGATTCTCGCGGTCACCGGTCCGGAGCGGGTCGACGAACTGTCCGAGGCTCCCACGCTGAAGGAGTCCGGCTACGACGTGGACTTCACCAACTGGCGGGGCATCGTGGCCCCGCCCGGCCTGTCCGACGCCGAGCGCGACAAGCTCGTACGCCTCGTCGAGGAGCTGCACGACTCCGCCGAGTGGCAGAAGTCGATGCAGCAGAACGGCTGGGACGACGCCTTCCTCACCGGCGAGAAGTTCGGTGACTTCCTCGACGCCCAGGACAAGCGCGTGGTTTCGGTACTGAAGGAGCTGGGACTGTGACGACGCCGACCACCGAAGCCTCCCCGACGCCGCCCACGGACGAACGGCGTTCGTGGCTGCGCGACCACTCCGAACTGGGCGTCTGCGTCCTGCTGTTGGCCCTCGGCGCGCTCGTCCTGGGCGACGCGCTCACCATGGACGTGGAGATCACCCAGCGCGGTCCCGTCGGGCCGAAGACCGTGCCGATCGTGGTCGGCATCGGGCTGCTCGTCATCGCCGCCCTGCTCGCCGTGGACGTACTGCGCGGCGGACGTGGCGAGGCCGAGGGCGGTGAGGACATCGATCTGTCCGAACCGGCCGACTGGCGCACGGTGTTGCTGCTGGCCGGGGTGTTCCTGGGCGCGGCCGTCCTCATCGAGCCCGTCGGTTTCCCCGTCGCGGGTGCTCTCCTCTTCTGGGGAGCGGCCTTCGCGCTCGGCAGCCGCCGCTTCGACCGGGACCCGCTCATCGCGGCCGTGCTCTCCCTCGCCACGTACGTGATCTTCAACAACCTGCTCGGGGTACCGCTTCCCGGCGGCCCGCTGATGGGAGTGCTGTGACATGGACGCCCTCAACTCCCTGATGGACGGGTTCGGTACGGCGCTCACCCCGATCAACCTGCTGTGGGCCGCCATCGGCGTGCTGCTCGGCACGGCGATCGGTGTGCTGCCCGGTATCGGCCCCGCGATGGCGGTCGCCCTGCTGCTGCCGGTGACGTACGGCCTGAACCCGATCGGCGCGTTCATCATGTTCGCCGGGATCTACTACGGCGCGATGTTCGGTGGCTCGACCACCTCGATCCTGCTGAACACGCCGGGCGAGAGCGCCGCCGTGGTCGCGGCCATGGAGGGCAACCCGATGGCCAAGTCGGGGCGCGGCGCACAGGCGCTCGCGGCCGCCGCCATCGGCCACTTCGCGGGCGGCCTGATCGGCACGATCCTGCTGGTGATGCTCGCGCCGACGGTCGCCGAACTGGCGGTGGACATCGGTGCGCCGGACTACTTCGCCATCATGGTGCTCGCGTTCATCGCCGTGACGTCCGTGCTGGGCTCGTCCCGTATCCGGGGGCTCGCGTCCCTGCTGATCGGACTGACGATCGGGCTGGTCGGCCTCGACCAGATGACCGGGCAGCAGCGGCTGACCTTCGGCTCGCTCCAACTCGCCGACGGCATCGACGTGGTGATCGTCGCGGTCGGTCTCTTCGCCATCGGCGAGGCCCTGTGGGTGGCGGCGCATCTGCGGCGCAGTCCGGGCGAGCCGATACCGGTGGGCAGGCCGTGGCTGGGCAAGGCCGATGTGCGGCGGACCTGGAAGTCGTGGCTGCGCGGACCGGTCATCGGTTTCCCGTTCGGCGCGATCCCGGCGGGCGGCGCCGAGATCCCCACCTTCCTGTCGTACGTGACGGAGAAGCGTCTGTCGAAGCACAAGGACGACTGGGGCAAGGGCGCGATCGAGGGTGTGGCGGGGCCGGAGTCGGCGGCGTCGGCCTCGGCGGCGGGCACGCTGGTGTCCATGCTGACCCTGGGGCTGCCGACCACGGCGGTCGCGGCGGTCATGCTGGCCGCCTTCCAGCAGTACGGCATCCAGCCGGGCCCGCTCCTCTTCGAGCGCGAACCCGACCTGGTGTGGGGCCTGATCGCCTCCCTCTTCGTCGGCATGGTGCTGCTGCTCGCGCTCAACCTGCCGCTGGCCCCGGTGTGGGCGAAGCTGCTGCGCATCCCGCGGCCGTACCTCTACTCGGGGATCATGTTCTTCGCGGCGGTCGGCGCGTACGCCGTCGGCGGCGAGGTCATCGACCTGGTGATCCTCCTGATCATCGGCCTGATCGGCTTCGGTATGCGGCGCTACGGGCTTCCGGTGCTGCCGGCCGTCATCGGCGTCATCCTCGGCCCGAACGCCGAACAACAGCTCCGGCGTGCCCTGCAGATCAGCGACGGCAGCGTCACGGGCCTGGTCAACACGCCCTTCTCGGTGACCGTGTACGCGGTGATCGTGCTGCTGCTGACCTGGCCGCTCCTGAAGAAGCTCGTGGTCCGCAAGCGAGCCGAGGCCTGACCGGTTCCCGGTGTCCCGACGGGCGCCGGGAACCTCGTTCCCTCACTCCGGGTGGTGCCGCGTCGCCGGGGGCGCGGTCCGCCGGACACTCCAGTCGAAGGTCCCCCGGCACACCGAAGTCCCCTCGGCGTCGGTGACTTCGGCACTGGTGGCGAACCGCGCCCGGTCTGCCTTTCCGTCGAGGAGCGGACGCAGTACGCGTTGAGCCTCGTCGGTGAGACGGCAGGTGGCCACGAGCCGCCCGCGAGCCGGGGCGAGGAACGCCAGGGAGGCGGCCGCTCCCAGGGGCACGACCCCCTGAAAGTCCTCGGGGCGCGCCGCGGCGGCGATGATCGCTCCGAGACCGGCCGCGTCGACGAGGGTGATGAGGCCGCTGGAGTGCAGCGAGCCGATGACGTTCGTCAGTGCCTCGGGGGTGTCCGACGCGACCTCGGCCGCGCCGTCGGCAGCCCGGAGCACCTCGACGCCCGCGGTCCGATGCGCCGGTATCGGTTCCAGCAGGGAGCGCGCCAGCGGGGTCATGTCCATCGGCGCAGCGTGGCACGCCCCGTTTACGGCCGGGTGTCCCGAGGGTGCCCAGTGCGTGCGGCGCGCACGATCCGCCGGCACCCACCGGGCACCGCCGGGAACCGCCGGGAACTCCAGGGCACCCCCGTCCGACCACTGCAACAACAAGCCCCGCACTGACGAGGCCGTTGCACTGTGGTGTGGTGTGCAGCTCTCGTCCGGCCCTGGATCGAGGTTGCAGCTGTATGCACTGGTACGAGGACGACGGATTCTGGTCGGACTTCTCCGAGACCATGTTCTCCGGGCGCAGGCGTGCGGAGACGGAGGGCATCGTCGCCAAGTCGCCACTGCTGGAGTTCCCGCCCGGGAGCCGGGTGCTGGACCTGTGTTGCGGACCCGGTGTGTATCTGGTGCCCCTGGCCCGTCGTGGATACGCGGTGACAGGGGTGGATCTCAGCCCCGTCATGCTGGAGCGTGCCGGTGCGGTGTGCGAGGAGGCCGGGGCCGAAGTCCGGCTGGTGCGGGCGGACATGCTGACGCACGTCGAGCCCCGCTCGTACGACGTGGTGCTCAACGTCTTCACCTCGTTCGGCTACTTCGACGCTCCGGAGGACAACGAGCGGGTGCTGCACAACGCGTACGACTCGCTCGTGCCGGGCGGCCAGTTGCTCATCGACGTGATGGGCAAGGAGGTCCTCGCGAGCTGGATCGGCCGACCCCAGGTCGTGGAGCTCGACGGCGGCGCGTACGTGGTGCAGCGCGACACCGTGCTGGACAGCTGGACGCGGCTGCGCACCGACTGGACGCTCGTGCGCGACGGGATCGCGCGGGAGGCGTCGATCACCTCGTTCCTCTACAGCGCGGCCGAGTTGCGCACGATGTTCGAGGCGGCCGGCTTCACCGACGTGTGCTGTTACGGCGACTTCGACGGCGGCCCGTACGACAACCACGCGAAGCGGCTGATCGTGCGAGGGACCCGTCCTGAACTCTCCGCCGATGTGCGGGAACTCTGAGGCGGTCGCGGCCGACTACTGGTGAGCGGGCGGCGTTTGAGGCTGCCCGCGCCCGAACTGCCGTACGGACAAAGGGACTTCATGGCCGAAGCCGTATCCGGGACACCCTCCGCCGCGCCCGGAACCGCCGCACCCTCGCGCGATGAGGCGCGTCCCGAGGAGCCGCTTCGCGAGCCGCGTCAGGAGGCGGACGGTGGCGGTGCGGGGCGCGGCAGGCTGCTGACCGCGCTGGTGGTGCTCTCCGTGACGCTGGTGGTCTCCGTCCTGGCGGGGATCGCGCTGGGGCCGACCGTCGTGCCGCCGGCCGATGTCGTGCACTTCCTGTGGGCGGCCCTCACCGGCGGCGGGATCGGGGCCGACGAGGTGACCGGGTACTCCATCGTCTGGCATGTGCGCACCCCGCGGGTGCTGCTCGCAGCGGTCGTCGGAGCCGGGCTGGCCGTCGTCGGCGTCGCCATCCAGGCGCTGGTGCGCAACGCCCTCGCGGACCCGTTCGTGCTGGGCATCTCGTCCGGCGCGTCCGTCGGGGCGACCGCCGTGGTGGTGTTCGGGGTCTTCGCGGGCCTCGGGGTCTACGCGCTGTCGGCCGCCGCGTTCCTCGGCGCGCTCGGCGCCACGCTGCTGGTCTATCTGGCCGCGCGCGGCCCGCTGGGGCTGACACCGCTGCGGCTGGTGCTGACCGGAGTGGCGCTGGCGTACGGCTTCCAGGCGCTGATGAGTGTCCTGGTCTTCCTCTCCCCGAACGGCCAGGCCGCACGGACGGTGCTGTTCTGGCTGCTGGGCAGCCTCGGGGCGGCGTCCTGGGAGTCGTTGCCGCTGGTGACGGCGGCGGTCCTGGTGGCGATCGTCGTGCTGCTGCGGCAGAGCCGGTCGCTGGACGTGCTGGCGCTGGGCGACGAGACCGCGGCCAGCCTGGGCGTGGACGCGGACGCGCTGCGGCGCGGGCTGTTCCTGCTCACGGCTGCCGTCACCGGGCTGATCGTCGCGGTCAGCGGCGCGATCGCCTTCGTCGGTCTCGTCCTGCCCCATGTGGTGCGGATCCTCGTCGGCTCCACGCACCGCCGAGTGCTCGCGGTCACTCCGCTCGCCGGGGCCTGCTTCATGGTGTGGGTCGACCTGGTGGCCCGTACCGCCTTCGCGCCCGAGGAACTGCCGCTCGGGGTGATCACCGCGCTGATCGGGGTGCCGGTGTTCATCACGCTGATGCGCCGCCGCGGCTATCTGTTCGGAGGCCGGTAGATGGTTCTGTCCCTGCGTGACCTGTCGGTCGAGGCGGCCGGGCGTGCTCTCGTGGACCGACTGAACATCGACGTGGCAACCGGCCGGATCGTCGGGCTCGTCGGTCCGAACGGCAGCGGCAAGTCGACCGCGTTGCGCTGTGTCTACCGGGCGCTCCGGCCGACGTCCGGCGCCGTCCTGCTCGACGGCACCGACCTGACGTCACTGAAACTGCGCGACAGCGCCCGGTCGATCGCCGCCCTGACGCAGGAGAGCCAGACCGAACTCGACTTCACCGTCGAGGAGGTGGTGGCCCTCGGCCGGACTCCGCACGCCCGGGGCAATCACCCTCTCACGGCCCGCGAGCGCGAGCTGTGCCGGCAGTCGATGGAACGGCTGGACGTAGCCCACCTCGCGGACCGCAGTGTGCTCACACTCTCCGGCGGGGAGCGCCAACGCGTCCTCGTCGCACGCGCCCTGGTCCAGGAACCCCGTGTCCTGGTCCTCGACGAACCCACCAACCACCTCGATGTACGGCACCAGGTGGAGCTGCTGTCCTTCCTGCGCGGCTCCGGACTGACCGTGCTCACGGCCCTGCACGACCTCAACCTGGCGGCCGCCGCCTGCGACCGGATCGCCGTACTGAACTCCGGCTCCCTGGTCTCCACCGGCGACCCGGCGGAGGTCCTGACCCCCGAGCTGGTCCGCAAGGTGTTCGGCGTCGACGTCACGGTCGTCCACCACCCGCGCACCGGCGCACCCCACCTGATCTACGACCTGACCGCCACGGCATCCACGACCTGACCGCCGCGGCACTTTCCGCACTCCCCGACGCTCCACCAGAAGGACGGCACTCATGATGCGACCACCGCTGCCCCGGACCCTGGCCGCCGTACTGCTCGCGGCCGGGCTCCTGACCACCAGCTGCGGCGCCGAGGTCCAGTCCGCGGCGAAGAACAAGAAGGACGACACCGTCACCCTCTCCAACTGCGGCGAGGACGTCACCTACACCCGCCCGAAGCGCGCGGTGGCGTACGACGTCAGCGGCGCCGAGAAGATGTTCTCCCTCGGCCTCGCCGACCGGATGCGCGGCTACGTCATGAACAAGCTCGGCGACCCGGCCATCAAGGGTTCGCCCTGGCGCGAGGACTACACCGGGGTCGAGCGGCTGGGCACCGAGCGCATCACCCGGGAGATCGTCGTCGACGCCAAGGCCGACTGGGTGCTGGCCGGCTGGAACTCCGGTTTCAGCGAGGAACGGGGCATCACACCGGCCCTGTTGGAGAAGGTCGGCATCGCCAGCTATCTGCACACGGAGACCTGCTGGGACTACGGCGACAAGAGCGTGGACGCCAAACCGCTGGACGCGCTCTACACCGATCTGGAGAACCTGGGCCGGATCTTCGGCGTCGAGAAGCGGGCCGACGAACTCGTCACCGACCTCAAGGACCGCGTCGCCGCGCTGAAGAAGACCTGGCCCGAGAAGGGCGACCCGGCCAAGGTCTTCGTCTACGACTCGGGCACCGACCAGCCGTTCACCGCCGGCCGCCATGCCGCGCCGAACGACATCATCACCGGCGCGGGAGCGACCAACGTCTTCGACGGGCTCGACAAGGGCTGGACGACGGTCGGTTGGGAACCGGTGATCGAGGCGAAACCCGAAGTGATCGTGATCGTCGACTACGCCGACCAGCCCGCCAAGGACAAGATCGCCTACCTCAAGTCGCTCAAGAGCCTGAAGTCGGTACCAGCGGTGAAGGACAACCGCTTCTTCGTGATGTCGTACGGCGACGCCGTCAGCGGCCCCCGCAACGTCAAGGGCGCCGAGGACCTGGGCCGTTACCTGCGCTCGGTCGGGCGGTGACGGTGACTCCGACGCATATCGCAGCCGCTCCCGCTGCCGTTCCCGCACCCACTCCCCCGGTCCACGAGCACATCACCGACGCGATGAAGGCCCCCGACCTGCTGCGGCTGTCCGACAACGTGGTGCTCGCCCGCTTCGAGACCCTGAAGGTCTACGCCGCCCTCGGCGCGGTCCGCACCCTGCTGGAGCGCGGGACCGTCCAGCCGGGCCAGACCCTCGTCGACAGTTCCAGCGGCATCTACGCACTGGCCCTCGCCATGGCGTGTCACCGGTACGGGCTGAACTGCCACATCGTCGCCTCCACCACCGTGGACGCCGCGATGCGCGCCCAGTTGGAGATCCTCGGAGCGACCGTGGACCAGATGCCGCCCTCACAGAATCTGAGACTCGACCAGGAGCGGCGGGTGCGCCGGGTACGGCAGTTGCTGGCCGAGCGGCCCGGTCTGCACTGGATGCGGCAGTACCACGACGCCGTCCACTACACGGGCTACCGCGAGTTCGCCGACCTGATCGACCGGGCGCTTCCCGACGTCCCGCTGACCGTCGTGGGCGCCGTGGGCACGGGGTCGTCGACCGGTGGTCTGGTGGATCCGCTGCGCGAACGCGGCCGAGCCGTACGGCTGTTGGGGGTGCAGCCCTTCGGCAGTGTCACCTTCGGCAGCGAGGGGTTCAGCGACCCCGAGGCGATCATCGCGGGCATCGGCAGCTCGATCCAGTTCGACAACGTCCGCCACGACCTCTACGACACGCTGCACTGGCTCGACTTCCGCCACGCCATGGCCGGTGCCGTCGGTCTGCTGCGGGAACACGCCGTGTTCGCCGGCCTGTCCACCGGCGCGGCCCACCTCGTCGCCGGCTGGGAGGCCGCGCGCCGCCCCGAGCGGGTGCACGTGGTGATCGGCGCCGACACCGGACACCGCTACACCGAGCGTGTCTTCGCCCGCCACCAGGAGGCCCTCGACCCGAACGTCCTCAAGCCCCACCAGATCACCGGCCTTGCCGATCTCGCCCCGCCCTGGTCGGTGATGGCGTGGGAACGGCGTCGCTACGACGTGCGCCGGACCACCGCGCCCGCACAGGTTCCGGTGCCGCTCGCCGCGCCGACCGCCACATCGACCGATGTATCGACCGACGTATCGGCTGACATATCGGCTGGCGTTTCGACTGACATATCGACCGCCGCATCAACCGCCGTATCAACTACCGCAACGAACAAGGAGGGCCGGGCATCGTGACCATCGCCGCCCTGGAAGCACTCACCTTCGGACTGGGCCGCCTGGCGGAGGCGGCCGGCGGCGCCGGGCACCGGCTGTGCCTGCTCACCGGAGACCGGGCCGTCTACCGCCACGAACTCGCCCACCTCACGCCCGAAGCGGTCGCGGTGCTCGACATCGTCGACGTCGACACGTTCGACGAGTCCGCCTGCGCCGCCGCGCTGGCCGCCGTGCCCGACCTGCGAGGGCTCGTCAACTCGACCGACACCTGGAGCGTTCCGGGCGCCGACCTGGCCGCCAAACTGGGCCTCCCCGGGCCGGACCCGGCCGCCGTCCGGCTGCTGCGTGACAAGAGCCGCGTGCGTACGCTCCTGCACGAACGCGGCCTGAGTCGCGGCCGCGCCCTGACCGTCCCCACCGATCCGGCCGATCCCTCCGACCCCGCCCGTGCATCCGCCCCCGCCCGTGCCTCCGCGGCCTCCGCAGCCGCCGAGATCCTCCGCGAGATCGGTCTGCCCGCGGTCCTGAAGGACTCGGCGGGCACCTCCTCCCGCAACGTGTGGCCGGTACGCGACGAGCAGCAGCTGCACGCCGCCCTCGCCGAGGCCGCCCAACACGCCTTCGCCGGGCGGCTGTTCGCGGAGCCCTTCTTCTCCGGCCCCGTCTACAGCGCGGAGACCCTCAGTTGGGAGGGCGAGACGCGGCTGCTGGGCGTCCTCAGCCGCCAGATGTCCCCCGAGCCGTCCGTCAGGGAGGAGGCCGCGGCCTTCCCTGTGGCCTTCCCGGATCCCGAACTCGGCCTGCTCCAGGACTGGGTGGGGCGTGTGCTGGTGACCGCCGGTCATGACTCCGGCTTCGCGCATGTGGAGTTCGTCCTCACCGCCGAGGGTCCGGAACTGGTGGAGATCAACCGCCGTATCGGCGGGGCCCTCGTCGGCGAGGCGCTGTGCCGGGCCCTTGGCACCAATGTCTACGAGGCCATGGTCGACACGGCTCTCGGCCGCCGCCCCGCGCTGTTGGACCGCCCGGTCGATTCCGCCTCCGGTCCCGCCTTCGGTCCCGACACCGGTCCCTCCACCGGTTTCGTCCTCGTCTACCCGGACCGGCGCGGCACGCTCACCGGCTGGACCGGCCTCGACACCCTGTCCGCCTTCCCCGGTTCGCCCGAGTGGTACCCCACCGCCGTCCCGGGCCGGCGTGTGGAGCACCTGTCTGACCAGCGAGGCTGTACGGGGATCGTGCTGGCCGAGGCCGCGACCGCCGAACTGGCCCTGCACCGGGCGCTCAGCGCGGCCGGGAGCGTACGCGCGGTCGTCGCGGCCGACGGCGAGGGGTGACACCGCCGTCCGGGCCGCCCGGCCGACTTCGATCCCGCCCGGCACAGCTCACCGGACTGAAAGGCCTCAAAGGGCTGACCGGCCTCAGCGGCCCGCAGTACTTCCTGCTGGCCGGATCGTTCCTCATCCCGCTGGGCAGCTTCGCGGTGCTGCCCTTCATGTCGGTGCTGCTGCACGAGCGGCTGGGGATTGGGCTCGGCGTCGTCGGCGTGGTGCTCGCCATCGCCTCGTTCGTACAGTTCGCCGGTGGTGTCGTGGGGGCGGTGGTCGCCGAGCGCATCGGGCTGCAACGCACCATGCTGCTCGCCCTGGTGGTCCGTACGGCGGGCTTCGCCGGCTTCGTGCCGGGGCTCGCCCATCCCGCCGCGGCCGTCGCCGCACTCTTCCTCGTCTCCTGCGGCGCCGCGCTCTATCTGCCCGCCAACAAGGCGTACTTGGTGCACCGCGTCGCGGACGAGGGGCGCCCGCTGCTGCTGTCGGCGAGCGGCTCCGCCCTCAACGCCGGTATCACACTGGGCCCCATCGCCGCCGCCCCCTTCGTGCTCAGCGCCTCCGCCGGACTCTTCACCGCGGTCGCCGCGCTGTTCGCGGCCATCACCGTGGGCCACGCACTGCTGCCCGTAGAGACCGCCGGCCACCACCCGGAAGGGCCGGCACGACCGGAGGAACCCAGAGAGCCGAAGAAAAGCGTGGACGCCCAACTCCCGCCCCGCCGCCGGGAGAAGGCGTTCGCCGGACTGCCCGTCCTGCCCTTCGCGGTCACCGTCCTGAGCGTCTACGTCTTCATGTTCTTCCAGCACTACCTCGCGGTGTACGCCGTACCCCGGACCTCGACGGAGTTCTACGGTCTTGTCCTCGCCCTCTACGCCGTGCTCCTGGTGGTAGCCCAGCCGCTCCTGTCGGGCCGGATCGCCCGCATGCCGTATGCCCGTGCCCTGCGACTCGGTTTCGCCGCGCTGGCCGCCGGCATGGCCACGCTCGCTCTCGGTCATCCCGCCGCCCTGCTGGCCGGGGCCCTGCTCATCTGCCTCGGCGAGATCGTGCTCTTCCTCAAGAACGACCTCGAAGCCCTGGCCCGTTCTCCCCGCGCGCCCGCCGTCGTCTTCGGCCACCAACGGCTGGCCGCGGGAATCGGCGCCTTCGCCAGCGGCATCGCGGGAGGCGAGGGCTACGGACTGGCCGAGCGCTCGGGGCATCCCGGTCTCTTCTGGACCGCGGTCGCGGTGCAGTGCGCGCTGCTGCCCCCGCTGCTTCTCCGTGCACTGCGCCGCCTCCGCCCCGGTTCCACGACCGACCGCTGACCCAGCACATAGGGCGTCCTGGACGACGGCACCCCGGCCCGCACCCACACGGCGGACGACGGCACCCTCGCCGTCGAACTGCCCAAGGGACGCGAGGTGTTGTTGTACACGGGTGAGCGACCCGACCTCGTCATCGCCCCGGTCACGCCGATACCCCCGCATGTGTCGACCACGCCCCCGGCCGGCAGCCGGCCGTCGCTCAGTGTCCGCGGAACGCCTCCTCCAGCCACCAGGCACCTCGGTCCGCGACCACCTTGGCATCGATGAGCAGGGGCGCGGAGCGTGGCCCGCCGAGCCAGTCCTCGACGGCCTTCAGATCCGCCCGCGTGTGTACGGTCACCGCCTCGAAGCCGTAGCCCCGAGCCACGGCGGCGATGTCCGTCGGGGGGAACTCGACGGTCTCCAGGGGATGTCCGTCCGGCCCGAAGTGGTGGACCTCGGCCCCGTAGGCGTCGTCGTTGTAGACGACGACCACCATGGGCAGTCCGAGCCTGCGTACGGTGTCGAGTTCCGCGGCGCCCATCATCGCACCACCGTCACCGAGCGCGGCCACGGGAAGCCGGTCCGGCCGTGCCAGTGCCGCGCCGATCGCGGTCGCCAGGCCGAGGCCGATCGACTGGAACGCCTGGGTGAAGCACAGGCCGTTCTCGTCCGGCACCGACAGGTACATGCTCGGGTAGCCCATGAAGTTGCCGGAGTCCACGCCGATCACCCGCTCCGCCGGGAGGATGTCGTCGAGCGCGATGCTCAGTGTGCGCGGGTCGATGCGCTCGCGGGTGCTCGTGTCCTCGTACGGAACGTCCCGCCAGCGCACGCGTGCGGCGATGGACGCGCCGATGTCGGCGGTCCGAAAGCCCTGGCGGGCCAGTTGGCCTCGCTGAGACTGTTGGCCTTGTTGGACCTGTTGCCCTTGCTTGGCCTGTTCGCCTTGCTGGGCCTGCCCGTTCGGGTCGTCCGTCTCCAGCGTGCGCCGGGCCGTGAGTTCCACATCCCCGGTGACTCCGAGGTGCACCTCCCGGTGGGCGCCGAGGGCCGACGCGTCGTCGTCGACCTGTACGACCGTGGTGTCCGGGCCGATCAGCCGGCCGTGCCGCATGGTCCACATGTTCAGCGCGCAGCCCCAGCCGACGATCAGGTCGGCCTCCTGGATCAGTTCGGCTGCCAGTGGCGAAGCGAAGCCTCCGGACACGTCGAGCGACCATGGATCGCCGTGGAACAGGCCGCGGGCCACCGCCGATGTCGCCAGCAGCGCGCCATGGCGTTCGGCGAGCGCCGCCAGTGCGTCCCGGGCGCCGGGCGAACGCGCTCCCCGGCCGGCCACGAAAACCGGCTTCCGGGACTCCTCCAGCACCCGCGCCAGCGCCTCGACTTCGGCGAACTCCGGCTCCACCGGCGCCCGTTCGGGCGGCACGACGGCGAGGGTCGACTCACCGGCGAGCACATCAGATGCATCGGATACGTCAGGTACTTCGGGTACGTCGAGGGCCTGTACGCCCAGCGGGAGGTTGAGCAGAACGGTCCGCCGCTCGCACACGGCTCGCCGAACGGCGTCCGTGGCCTGCGCGACGGCGTCCTCCGCCGACGTGACGCGCGCCGTGACCGCGCCCACCGATCGCGCCAACGCCTCCTGGTCGACGTAGAAGTTGGAGCGCGGCTCGGTCACCTCGGCCGCCAGCACGAGCAGCGGCGTACGGCTCTTGGCCGCCTCGGCGATGCCGGTCATGGCGTTCGTCAGACCGGGTCCCTGATGAACGCTGAGCGCGGCCACCGTTCCGCTGATCCGGGCGTACGCGTCGGCCATGGTCGCCGCGCCGCCTTCATGACGTGCGGCCACGAACCGCGAACCCGCCGCGACCATGGCATTGGTGAGATGGAAGTTGCCCGAGCCGACCACGCCGAAGACCTGACCGACCCCGGCCGCGTACAGCGCCCGCCCGACGGCCTCGGCGACCTTCACGAACGTTCCACCAGGGCGAGCACCCGCGCGGGAGACCCGGACCCCGTGACGATCGGCAACGGCCCGGCGACGACGACACTGCCGGTCGCCGGCAGCACCGCCAGGTTCTGCAACTGGGTCAGCCCGTACTTGTCGCTGCCCATGAGGTACGAGTGACACGGGAAGGCCGGGTCGAACGAGTGGGCCCCACCGGCGTCGGTGCCCACCGTCTCGACCCCGAGGCCGATGACGGGCGACTCCTGTGCGACCCAGCGGGCGCATTCCGGCGACAGGCCGGGGGTGTGGGGGCCGTTCTCGTCCGCGTTCAGGAACGGCTCCTGCGCGTGCGAGCGCGTGTCCCAGCCGGTGCGCACCAACAGCCAGCCGCCGTCGGGCAGTGGCCCGTGCTCCGCCTCCCACGCCTTCACATGGTCGACCTCCACGAGGAAGTCCGGGTTCTCCCGCGCCTCGGCCGTGAAGTCCAGCACGGCGGCGGGCGCGACCAGCCGGTTCACCGGTACGGACGCCACGTCGGCCAGGTCCTTCCCGGTCACCCAGTGGTTCGGGGCGTCGAAGTGTGTGCCGGTGTGCTCGCCGCTGCGGAAGTTGTTCCAGTACCAGACCGGCCCCCGGTCGTCGTACCTGCTGATCTCGTCCAGCTCGAACACCGCCGTCTGGCCGAACTCGGGCGGCAACTGGAGTACCGGTGTCGACGACGACAACGGCGCCGTCAGGTCGACGACTTCGATCGCCCCGCTCCGCAGCGCGGACACCAGCGAGGCGAGGACGGACGGCTCGGGCATGAAGACCTCCATGAGGCGGCGCGGAACTGACAGCATGGCACCGGACATGACGATTGCGGTTCCGTGGTACTCACAGTCCGGTCGAGTCAGTCGACGGGCGACGGACGGGGGCACGATGTTCGGAGGGCGTACGGCCGCGATGGCGGCGTCGGCGATCACGGTCGGGGTACTGGGACTGACCGGCTGCACTTCCGGGTCGGGCGGCGGTTCGGCGGAGTCGCCGGATGCGTCGGGAACGGCAGGCACGGCAGGTACTGCGGTCAGTACCGCGCCTCCTTCCTCCACTTCGCCGCCGGTCTCACCCACGCCCTCCCCGTCCGATTCAGCGTCGGAGTCCGCTTCGGCTTCGGCTTCGAGGAGCCCGTCGCCGGTCCCTGTCACCGGGCCCAAGCAGAAGCTGGTGACCATGACGGTGACCGGCGGCTTCGCGGGCGTCAACCAGAAAGTGGTTCTCCGGGGCGACGGCAGCGTCCTCGCCGAGGACAAGGGCGCCCCCGTCGTGCGCCGTACGAGCGCGGCCCAGTTCACGGAACTGCGCACGCTGCTCGGCGATCCGGCGCTCGCCGATGTCCCCGAGTTCACGATCGACACGGGGGCGGCCGACATGTTCCAGTACGCGCTGCAGTTCAACGGCCGCACGGTCATGACGGACCGCTCCGCCGACCAGCCCGCGCTCGATCGCCTCATCGACGCGCTCAGCGAATGGCTGCCGGGACGCTGACCTCGCAGGCCGAGCGAGGCAGGGGGCTCACAAGCAAGGCAGGGGTTGGGCGCAGGGGCACGTAACTCGTGCAGCATCGCCAAGAAGATCACTGCGGGAATCGGACCCCTTGCCGCGGCACTCGGCAGTGTCGTCGTCGCGGGGCCGCCCGCGGCGGCGAACGGCAAGTGGTGCAACCACTCCGTCTGCATCGAGACGTACGACACGGGCACCTACCTGGGCAGGGTCTACCGGGACCAGGCCTACCCCCAGCGCCACTTCCCCGCGGGCACCCGGCTCTGCGCGGAGGGCTTCCGCGGCGGCACGGGCGTGGGCCTGCCCTGCGTCACGCTCACGAACTGACGGGCGGCCCACCCGGTCGAACGCCTCGGGCCGCCGAACGCCTCGGCCGGACACCTCTGGCCGGACACCGCCGGCCCGGGGGTCAGTGGTGGAACGATTCGGCCCGTACGTGGCGCATCACGCGGCTCGTCACCCGGTACCGGCCGTTCGGCACGGAGGGTGACTTGGTGACATGCACGGCGAGCGGTCCGGCCCATGCGTAGCCCTGGCTCTCGCCGTGCCGGAGCAGGCTGTCGGTGAGCACCTGGTCGACGCGACCGCCGTTCCGCTCGAGCTCCCGATGGACGGACTCGGGCAGTTCGACACCGTAGGCGTTGGGGACGACGACCAGGCTCTCGCTGCACGCGACGGCGTGGTCGTCGCACTCCCTGCGCAGGGCGGCGACCAGTTCGACCGGTTCCTTGTGGCGGAACTGCGCGAGCAGCGACGCTCCGAAGCGCTCCATCGCTCGTTCCAGACCGGTGAGTCTGCTCGCCGCCTCGGGCTGCTCCGGCACCGGGACGCTGTTCGCGGTCCGGCGACGTTCCTCTTCGGGGAGGGCCACGGAGGGCGGTACTCCTTGGTCGCGTGGGTTCGTGTCGTTGTGCTCCATTCGTCTCCAGGTTCCCCGGAAGCGGAGAACGACTCGTCTTCGGCACGTACCGGGGCAGATTCCCCGGCACATGCCGGGGCAGGTCCCGTAGGCAGCGCTGCCTACGGGACCTGCCCTTGACGGAATCGACGGCCGGCGCGACGGATCAGCTGCTGACCGGTGTCCAGCGGATCTGGGTACTGCACAGGGACACCACGACCGCTGCCGCCGCGACCACCCCCAGCCCCCACACCAGACTGCTGGCATTCGCCACGAACCCGATGAACGGCGGGCCCGCCAGCAGGCCCGCCGTGCCCGTGGCGGCGACAAGGGCCAGCGCGTCCGAGCCCTGTTTGGCGGCGGCCACGTACACGCACGGCGTCACGGCCGCGCATCCCAGTCCGACGCAGGCGAACCCGATGAGGGCGGGGACCACTCCCCCGCTCACCAGGGCGAAGGCCAGCCCGGCGGCGGCCAGCGCGCTGCCGAGGAGAACAACGCGTCCGTCGCCCCAGCGGCTGCGCCAGCCGTCGGCGAAGAGGCGGGCCAGCACCATCATCCCCGACACCACGGCGATGCCCATGGGCGCGAGTTCCGCCGACGCCTTGGCGACGTCCTTCATGTAGAGGGCGGACCAGTCCGTCATGGCACCCTCGGTCAGGGTGCCGAACACCATGGCGCAGCACATCCACAGCGTCATACGGGACGGAAGGTTCCAACTGCCCCGGGTCTTCTGCTCCTTCTCCTCGGCGGGCGCGTCCTCGGCGAGGAGTCCGGGGCGCGCGGCGGCGGTCAGCAGGACGAGGATCACGGCCGCCACGCCGAAGTGTGCCGCGACCGACGAGGTCGCCGCGTTCATGCCGGAGGCGAGAAGCGCGGCAAGCAGGGAACCGCCGCTGAAGGTCGCGTGCAGTCTGGCCATGGCGTTGCGTTCGTGCAGGGTCTCAAGGGCCGCGCCCTGCGCGTTCATGGCGACGTTCAGGCATCCCACGAAGACGCCGTCGGCGCACATGACCAGCAGAGCGACCGGATAGTTCGGCGCTGCGGCCAGCGCCAGGAGCAGGAGGGTCAGGCAGAGGGCCGACAGGAGCGCGAGCCGCGCCGAGCCCAGCCGCTTCATGAGCACCGGAACCACGGGGAACGACGCCACCGCGCCGATCCCCGCCGCCATCAGCAGGACACCCACCTCGGCCGCGGTCAGGCCGAGGTCCGCCTTGATGGCCGGGATCCGCGCCGCCCAGGTGGCGTACTGGAAGCCGAGGGAGCAGAACAGTGCGGCGATCGCCAACTGGCTGCGGAGGAAAGGGTCATGGACACGGGACACGCACATCAGCTCGCTTCGTCGGGGCGGAGGGGCCGCGCGGCACCACGCCGGTCGGCTCAGGCTGTGCACCCAGGTCGGTCGGCACCGCCTTGGACATGTAGACGGCGTTCGCGCCGTAGCCGCCGGGCGAGACCCCGGGGTGTGCGGTGTAGCCGCGGGCCGACCAGAACGTGTCGCTGCGGCCGACGGCGATCAGCGAGATCCGTTCGTACCCGCGCGACCGGGCCGTCAGGGTGAAGTGGTGCAGGAGGCGCTGCCCCAGCCCCCTGCCGCGAAGACCCTCCGCGACAACGATGTCGTGCAAGTGGATATTGCGGGAGACGGGCGCGGGCAGCGGCGGGACCACCGCCTCCTCGGTCCGTTCCAGGTCCGGGTACCTGAGGGCCGGATAGGGCAGGGCCAGCAGGTAGCCGGCCGGCCCGGACCCGACGTCCAGGACGAAGCACGTACCCGGTGAGATCTCCGCCCGCGACCGAAGCGCCGCGCGGCCCTCCGACAGACCGAGTCCGGCGTAGGCACGGGACTCGATCGCCACGATGCCGTCCCAGTCGGCCTCGGTGATGTGGCGTATGTGTACGACGTCGGTCACGGCCGGCCCGCCCTCGTCCAGGTGTACGGGAGCGGCTCGAAACCGTTGAAGCCCTGGGTCATGTAACTGATCGCGTAGGCCCCGCTGGACATCACCCAGACCGGATCCCCCGACGCCAGGTCCTTGGGTACGTGGACGAGACCGCCGTGTTCATGGAGGTAGGCGTCGTCGCTGTCGCAGGTGGGACCCGCGACGACGGCGGGAACGTACTCGGCGTCGGGGTGCGTGGGAAACACGAGCCGGTACTGCAGCGCGTCCATCTCGTAGAGCCCGTTGAACTTGCCACAGCTCAGATAGAGCCAGTGCTGCCGCTCGCCGTCCGGCCCCCGCCGCTCGGCGAGCCGGGCCACATGGGCCCGGATGGCTCCCTGGTCGGCGACCAGATGACGTCCGGGCTCCATGACGAATCGGAGATGGTCGCCGTGAACGCCCCTCAGGTACCGCATTCCCTCGCGGATCACGGCGAAGATCTTGTCCATCGGCGGATCCAGGAGCATGCCGAACCTGTCGAGGTATCCGAGTGCCGGAAGACCGCCGCCGAGGTTGACATGGTCCAGGGACATCCCGCGCCGGCCCAGGGCGGTCAGGACGTCCGCCATGGATTCGACGGCGCTGTGCCAGGCGTCCGCCGTCATCTGCTGGGAACCGACGTGCACGGACAGGCCCGACGGCGTCAGGCCCTGCGCCCGTGCCGCCTCAAGTACCTGCACGGCGTCGGCGGGTGAGCAGCCGAACTTGTTGCTGAGACCCCACAGCGCCCCCTCACCGCTGGTCGTCAGCCTGCAGAACACCCGGGCTCCCGGAGCATGGGCCGCGATGGCCGCGACGTCCTCCAGGCTGTCGGTCGCGAAGTCCCTGACGCCGAGACGATGGGCGTCGGCGATGTCCCGGTCGGACTTGACGGTGTTGCCGTAGTGCATGCGGTCGAGCGGCACCCCTGCCCGCAGCGCCTGCTCAAGTTCACGCGGGCTCGCCCCGTCCGCTCCGGCGCCCTTCGCCGCCAGACACGCGAGCACCTCGTCCACCGGACATGCCTTCATCGCGAACCGCACGAGGACTCCGGGTAGTTCGCGCCGCAGCGTCTCGTAGCGGTCCTCGATACCGGTCAGGTCGAAGACGATCCGGTCCTCGTCTGCGGCCGCGAGAGCGGCGAGCAGGGCCGCGGACTCGTGCTTCGCGGAGCCTTGCATTGCCAACCCATGCGCTACTGATTCATGCGTTACTGACTCATGCGTCGTGGCCGCCCTCACCCCGGCCGCCCCGGTGAGGTGTGTACGGGGGTGTGCCGGGCCGCGTCCACCAGCGACCCCCATGCCTCGGTCAGTAGGGCGAAGTCCTCCATGTCGCTGCGGGCTTCGTCGAGGAGCCGTTCGCGGCGCGTGGACAGGAGGTCGGCGAACTCGGCGTAGGCGCCGCCCAGTTTCCGGTACGCCGTGTCGAGGGCGTCCAGCCGCTGGACGTTCTCGGTGCGGTCGAGCCGCGTGCTCTCACTCACCAGCCGGGCGATGACGGACGCGCGCACCTGTCCCCGCTCGTCGGTCAACGCCGGGCCGGCCTCGGCCATCCCGTCGTAGATGACGTTGAAGTAGAGCATCGACAGCAGGAACTTGACGTAGCGCATCTGGTACGCCGTGAAGCCCGCGTCCGTTCTGCGTTCGCCCGTGTAGAAGTTCACGATGTTCCGGTTGTGCAGCACACCGGGCAGCGCGGCGTCGTGGACCAGGTGGATCAGGAAGTAGTCGCTGCCAATGGTGTCGGTGGCCGGTGGCAGCGGCACGTGTTCGTGCACCCCGTGGAAGCTGATGTTGCACATGTCCACGCGCATGGGGTCGACCAGGGCGAGCGTCGAGTGGTCCTGGACGAACGGTTCCGTGCCCGCGCCGCGGAAGGACTCGTCGACGAGTTCCCTCTTCCGCTCGTCCGACCAGCGACCGGGTGCCCAGAGGCTGACCAGGTCGAAGTAGACGTCGCGGTCGATCCGTTGGACCTCGCCGATGTCCACGGACAATTCACCCACGAAGGAACTGCCCACCATCGCGACCCGCCGGTCCGCGTGCTGCGCGGCCAGCGCGTTCTCGGTGACGTCGTGCGCGGCGTCGGCCGCGCGTCGGCCGAGGGAGGTGAGTTCGTGATGGATGGGGAAGACGGTCTCGCCGTTCACGACCTGGTACCGGCTGTCGGAGTCCCTGCGGTGCACAGACTCGCAGCCGAGCGCGGCGCCGATGAGGAACGCCCGGTTGGTGCAGGCACCGTAGGAGAGGCCCGCGGGGAGCATCAGTTCCAGCAGGAGGTCGGGCTTCGTGGCTGCGGCCCGGCCGATCGTCCGCTGGAGGAAGTCCCGCTGCCGCGCCTCGTCGAGGTGGTGTACGACGATCCGCGGGTGGACGGGCAGGCGGCGCACGGTCTCGGCGTGTTCCGCGTAGGCGGGTGCGTCGCAGGAGTCCAGGATCAGCAGGTGCACCTCGGTGTCGAAGTGGTCGGCCGCGTAGGCCGCCTCCTCACCGATGGCCTCGATCGTCGCGGAACACGGCCTGTTGGTGGGAAGGGTCAGACATATTCTGCGCATGCCGCTTCTCCGACCGGCTCGTCCAGTTCCGGACCGTTCCAGGACGTGAGGCCCAGCAACTTGGCGCCCAGGTCGCTGAGTTCGGCCCTGCCGTACCTCAGGGACTCGTGTCGCACGGCGTCGCCGAGCAGGGTCGCGTTCCAGTCCGGTGTGCTGAGGGTGCGCCATGACTCGACCCGTGAGTCCCTGAGGGTCTGGTGGGTCTCCAGCGCAGGCATCATCGACAGGTACTGCACCGCCCGCACGCCGTTGCGGGTGGAGGTGTTGGGGGCCACTCCGTGTGCCAGGAGGCCGTTGAAGATCAGCAGGTCGCCGGCTTCGAGTTCCGGTCGTACGACGGGGAATTCGGCCTTGTCGATCCTGGGCCGGATCGGGTCACGGCCGTCCGGCTGGAGTGCCTTCCACCGGTCCAGTTGGCGGAACAGCTCGGGGCAGCACTGGAAGCCGCCGAGTTCCGGACTGGTGTCGTTGAGCGCGATGATCCCCTGGACCCGCTGCGGCGGTATGCCGAGCGTGGTGTCGACGTCCCAGTGCAGCTCGATGTCGAAGCCCTCGTCCGTGCGCGGGATCAGGGCACGGTCGCGGTTCTTGATGTTGGGCGGGTTCAGGTTGAGCCGGTCGAGGGTCACCCACAGCTCTTCGCAGTCCCACACGTCGACGAAGGCGTCGTAGACCCGCTGCGCCTGGCGGCTGTCCCAGAGGAGTTGGTGCTGGTAGGCCTCGACGAACCCGTAGATGTGCAGGTCACGGTCCAGGTCCGAGCGGTACTCGCGATCCTCGTACCAGGTGTCCGGGCGCTCGGGATCGAGTCCTTGGAAGTCCCAGCTGAAGTCCAGCAGGCTCCGGGCGGCCGAAGCGGGGATGGCCTGCTTGACCACGACGTAGCCGTAGGTCTGCCATAAGGCCAGGTCCTCCTCGGACAGCACCCTGAGCGGGACGGTCTTCTTGAGGTCGCGCAGCGGGGTCTGCGCCAGATAGGTCTCGCCGTCCGAACTGAAGTAGGGGACGCGAGAAGCGGCTCGGTGGAGATAGTCGTCAGGCATGGGCATGCGGTGCTCCGGACCTCGGGGTTCCCCGTCGACGCAGACGCCGACGAGGACGGAAACGCGGTCACCGGTGGCTCGCGGCACGTGAATCGCGTGGATCCGGACGGGCGGCGGTCTGGGCAGCTCGCTTCCGGACGCGCACCGGCGCTGTACGACGACGCCGAAAGCAGCGCACGTCGCACGGCATGAGGAGAGACGGCCGACGTGCAGGGTCACTGCATCGGATGCCGCGCCAGCCCCCCTCGAACTCGCGTGCCACTAACCTGGACTAGACCAACCGTCGTGTCAAACATGGTCGTTGACTGTGCGTCGCACCCAAATCGCCTGCGCCGAAGACCGGTTGCGAGCACACGGGAGCCGGACCACCTGGCACAACAGCCCCAGGACAACACCCCCGCAGCTACCCAACCCACCTCTTGACACAAGCGGTTAGCCTGAGCGGAAACTCATTGGTCTGTACCAAGCTGTGTCGTGGTGTCGGTGCGCCGTCATCGGCGGCTCCGACGCGCGGGCCCTACCCGAAAGGCGAACGCACTCGATGGTCTCCAGCAAGCACAGCAAGGAGTTGCGGCGGCTGGCGCTCTCCGTCCTGCAGCCGGGGTTCGTGGGCACCGAGGCGCCGGACTGGGTTCTGCGCGAGATCGGCGACGGGCTCGCATCCGTCGTGCTCTTCTCCCGCAACATCGTCTCGCTGGACCAGGTCGCCCAGCTGACCGGGCAACTGCGCGCGGAAAACCCCGAGTTGATCATCGCCATCGACGAGGAGGCCGGCGACGTCACCCGGATCGAGTCCGCGACCGGCTCCACCCGGCCGGGCAACTTCGCCCTCGGAACCGTCGACGACACCGAACTCACCGAGTCCGTCGCCGCGGGCCTCGGCCGCCAGCTGCGCGCCATCGGCGTGAGTCTCGACTACGCGCCCAGCGCGGACGTCAACTCCAACCCCGACAACCCGATCATCGGGGTCAGGTCCTTCGGCGTCGACCCGAAGGTGGTGTCCCGGCACACCGCCGCGTGGATCCGGGGACTTCAGTCGGCCGGCGTCGCCGCCTGCGCCAAGCACTTCCCCGGCCACGGCGACGTCGCCGTCGACTCCCACCACGGCCTGCCCACGTACGGCGCCGACCGCGAGGAGATCGCAGCCCAGGCCCTGCCGCCGTTCCGGGCCGCCTTGGACGCGGGTGTCCGCGCGGTGATGAGCGGCCACCTCCTCGTCCCCGCGTACGACCGCGACCTGCCCGCCACACTCAGCCCGCGCATCCTGGGCGACCTGCTGCGCGGGGAACTCGGGTTCGAGGGGATGACGGTCACCGACGCCATCGAGATGGGTGCCGTCGCCGACCTCTACGGGATCGACGGCGCCACGGTGAAAGCGGTCGCCGCCGGTGCCGACGCGGTCTGTGTCGGCGGCGAGAACGCCGAGGAGGCCACCGTCGGCCTTCTCGCCGACGCCCTCGCCGACGCCGTGGTCTCCGGCGACCTGACCCGGGAGCGACTGGAGGAAGCGGCCGGGCGTGTACGGGCGTTCGCCGACTGGTCGGCCGGCCTGGTCCAGGCCGACACCGTCGACGCGATCAGCAACGACATCGGCTTCACGGCCGCCCGCCGCGCCATCCGGCTGGCCGGAGCGGCACGGGACGCCCTGCCCCTGTCCGCCGCGCCGCACGTGGTGGAGTTCGTCGCCACCACCAACCTGGCCATCGGCAAGGAGACACCGTGGGGTGTCGCCGCACCGCTGAGCGAGCGGCTGCCCGGCACGACCACCGCCCGGGTGCGGCACCAGGAGTTGGACTCACGGACCGCCGCCATGAGCGCCCTCAAGACCTGCGCGCTGGAGCCAGCCGCCGGGCGCCCCTTGGTCGTTGTCGTCAGGGACGCCTCCCGGCACGAGTGGATGGCCCGCGCCCTCGGGGACCTCGTCGCGGCGCGTCCCGACGCGATCGTCGTGGAGATGGGCCTGCCAAGTGCCGCTGTTCCGGGGGCGGTTCAGATCTTCACCCATGGCGCCACCGCTGCTTCCGGGGTGGCCGCCGCGGAGGTGTTGGTGGGGACGCGGTAGGCCGTTGGGCGGGGGTGCTGGGCCGTGCGGCCCGGCAGGCCGTGGCTTCTTGGGATGCCACGGCCTGGCCGCGCACAGAGGCGGGCCGGTGTGCGGGGCTGCTTTTGGGCGGGCCGGTGTGCCGGTCTGCCTTGGGCGGGCCGCGCCTTCAGCCCGATGCGGCTGCTGCTGCCGTCGCCGCTGCCCGGAACGGGCGGAAGAACGCGCGCACCTCTTCCGCGTACAGCTCGGGCTCCTCGAACGGTGCGAAGTGGCCGCCGCGCGGGGGTTCGGTCACGCGTACGGCGTTCGTGGTGCGGTCGAGCCAGGCCCGTGGCGGGCGGACGACGTCGCCGCGGAAGATCGAGAAGCCGGACGGCACCTCGACCCGGCGGGTGCGCTGCTCGGCCGGGATCGCGGCGTTCGCGTTGTACACGCGCATCGACGAACCGATCGTCCCCGTCAGCCAGTAGAGCGTGACGTTCGTGAGGATCTCGTCCTTGGTGAACGCCCGCTCGATGTCGCCGTCGCAATCGCTCCACGACCGGAGCTTCTCGACGATCCACGCGGCGAGCCCGGCCGGCGAGTCGGTGAGCCCGACGGCGGCGGTCTGGGGCTTCGTGCTCTGCATGGCGCCGTAGGCGCCCTCGGCCCGGCCCCAGACCGCGACGGACTCGAACCAGGCGCGTTCCTCGGGCGTGAGTTCCGCCGGGTCACCGGTGAAGACGGGCAGGCCCGCGTCCGTACGGTGCACGGCCACGACCCGTTCGGGGTGCTCGAGCGCGAGGTAGCGGCTCACGTGGCTGCCCATGTCCCCGCCCGCCGCACCGAACCGCTCGTAGCCGAGGACGCTCATCAGCTCGGCCCACAGTCCGGCGACGGCGATGGTGTCGAGCAGCGGACCGGCGGGGCGGTCGGAGTACCCGAAGCCCGGCATGTCCGGCACCACGACGTCGAACGCGTCGGCGGGGTCGGCGCCGTGCGCGCCCGGGTCCGTGAGGAGTGGGACGACCTTCGTATAGCGCCAGAACGAGTCCGGCCAGCCATGGCTGAGGATGAGCGGCAGGACGGGCCCGGTCGGCGCGACGGCCCGGGCGTGTACGAAGTGGATGCCCAGGCCGCCGAGCGGGACGCGGAAGCGGGGCAGTCGGGCGAGCGCCGCCTCCTGCGCGGGCCAGTCGAAACCGTCCGCCCAGTAGGCGATCAGCTCGCGGAGGTAGGCGATGTCGGTGCCGAGCGACCACCCGGCGTCCTCGGGCGCGTCCGGCCAGCGTGTCGCGCGCAGCCGCGTACGGAGGTCTTCGAGCACGGCGGGATCGGTGTGCGGTGTGAACGGCTCGGGGCGGGGCGAAGCGTCCGACATGGGACGCACCCTACAAGCCGCGCCCCGGCGTGTTCGCGCAGCCTTCGCGGGGTGCCGGGGTGCTGGGGTGCCGGGCAACCGGGAGCTACCGGGGGTGCCGGGGTCACGGTGGCACCGAGGCCCGCTTCCTCGGGACTCCGACAACGCCGGACACGGCGGCCTTGAGGATGCGGCGGAAGGTGGGGCATTGCATATGGCTCGGCGCGGGGCAGGCAGCGGCGTGCCGCAGGGAATCGCGCAGGACGCCGAGTTCGCGGATCGTCCTGTCCAGCTCCTCCGCCTTGTCCGTGAGCATCTGCCGGTCGATGCGTGGCTGCCCGTCGGGCGCGACCATGCGCGCGATCTCGTCGAGCGAGAACCCCGCGGTCCGCCCTAACGCGATCAGCGCCAGTCGCTCCAGTACGCCGGGATCGTACTGACGGCGCAGACCTCGCCTGCCGGTCGGGGTGATCAGCCCCTTCTCCTCGTAGAACCGCAGTGTCGAGGCGGGAACCCCGGCGCGGTGCGCCACCTCGGAGATGTCCAGGTCTGTCATTCTCTTGACCTCAAGTCGACTTGAAGTAGCACGCTCTCACCGAGGCCCGTTGAAGGCAAGCAGAGGACAGGCGGAGGAGACGAACATGGACGCCACGCACAGGACCGATGACGAGCAGGCGGCACGCTGGAACGGGCCCGCCGCCAATGCCTGGGTCGAGGCGCAGTCATTGGTGGAGGGCGTGCTCAGGCCCTTCGAAGACCTCCTCGTCGAAGCGATGTCCGCGGATCGGGAAGGCCATGTGCTCGGCGAGGGAGGCCGCGTGCTCGACGTCGGCTGCGGCACCGGCTCCACCACGCTTGCCGTGGCGCGGCGGCTCGGTCCGGCAGGGCACGTCGTCGGCGTCGACATCTCCGAGCCGATGCTCACCGCGGCCCGGGCGCGCGCCGAGCAGACGGATACGCCGGCGTCGTTCGTCCACGCCGACGCGCAGGAGTACGCGTTCGAGCCCGCCACCTACGACGCGGTCATGTCGCGCTTCGGCGTCATGTTCTTCAAGGACTCCGTCCGGGCCTTCGCGAACCTGCGGCGTGCCGCGAAGGACGGGGCCGCGCTCCGGTTCATCGCGTGGCGCGGCCCGGCGGAGAATCCGTTCATGACGACGGCCGAACGCGCCGCGGCACCGCTCCTTCCGAACCTCCCCGCCCGCCGGCCGGACGAGCCGGGGCAGTTCGCCTTCGCGGACGCGGACAGGGTCCGGCGCATCCTGGCGGAGGCCGGCTGGACCGGGATCGACATCCAGCCGAGGGACGTGACCTGCACGCTCCCCGAGAGCGAGTTGATCCGCTACTTCTCCCGGTTCGGTCCGCTCGGCCTGATCCTGGGAGAGGCGGACGAGCAGACCCGCGCGCGGGTGATCGAAACGGTCCGCGCCGCCTTCGACCCCTTCGTGCACGGCACGGAAGTCCGCTTCACCGCGGCCAGTTGGCTGGTCGGAGCCCGGGCATCGTCCGCATGACCCGAGCATCGTCCGTGTGAACGGGGTGGCCGGGGAACCGAACCCTCGTCAGCGCTTGGCGAACTGGGCTCCGGTCGACTGCACGGCGTTCGCCGTCAACGCCACCCCGTTGAGCGTGAGTTGCTCTCCGAAGATGTCCGTGACCCTGATCGCGCCGCCGCACCCGGTGCCGTCGTCGGAGATGAAGTAGTTGTATTCGGCGCGCGACAGCTGACGCCAGCCGCTGCCTGCGCGTACTTCGAGCCGGGCCACCGGATTGCGGTGACCGATGACCTGGAGGCCGCACCAGTAGCGGCTGGACCCTGTCTTGTACCGGACCGAGACCGTGCCGGCGGCACTCGGGCTCGACAGCGTCCACGTGATCGGGATCTTGCCGGCCGAGGGCTGGGCGAGTTTGGCGAAGGCCTCCGCGCTGAGGTCGATCTGACCGGGCGCGCAGTCCCCTGGGCACTCGTTGGTGATACGAACCGTGATCGACGCCCCGTTGGCCGCGCGGACGAGTACGTACGCCCCGCACGCCTTGGCGGTTTCGTAGTCGGTGCTGTTCATCGCCGCGGTCATGACGTCGCCGCTCGCGTCGTACATACAGGCGCCCGAACCGTCCGCGTCGTAGAACGTGGCGACGCCTCGGTAGGTGGTACCGGGCCGTATCCGCCCCGCCAACGGCGCGGCGGCGGACCCGGTCCGCGGAGTGTCCGCGGCCGAGGGTTTCGCCGACGTGGCGGTGGGGCCGGCGGACTCCTTCCGCGGACTGCGCTCGGCCGACGGCGTCGCCGAAGCTTCGGTCGCGCCGACGGACACGGTCGGAGACACCGTCGCGGGCGGGACACCCGCCTGAGTACCGGCGACGGGCTTGGCCTCGGCGTCCCCGGTGTCGTCCTTGCGATCGACAACCAGCCCCACGATCAAGGAGGCAACGATGAGCGCCCCGGCCGCCGCGATGAACAGCCACCGTCTGTGCACGGGACCTCCTTGACTGCCGCGACCGGTTACTGCGACCTGACGGCCGCGGGCGCGGAGTCAGTGATGCTCCCAGACCCGGGAGCACGGCGGCAAGCCTGAGTTTGTGGGGTGGTTGGGGCCCTGTCCCGTCAGATGGAAGTCCAGCGCCACGCGTTCGCGCTGTACGCGCACTTGATCTTCGTACCGGCGGCGGTAGTGGTTGTCGCCCCGTGGTCACTGTTCCGACAGAACTGTCCCGCCGAGTAGCAGTTCCCCGCGTTGGAGACGATCGAGCATGTGCCAACGCTGTCCTGGCCACCGCCACCACTACCGCTGTCGCTCTCGCTGCCGCTGCCTGCGACCTCGGCCGCTGCCGTCTTGGTGACAGTGACCGTGGGGCGGGGCTGCGTCTTGGCTTTGACGGTCTCGGTGACCGTCGGCGCGGGCTCGGGAGTTGCCGTTACGGTCGCCGTGATGGTCGTCGCGGGCTTGACTCTGGTCTCGACGGACTCCTGCCCGTCGCCTCCATTGGCCGCGACGAGAACGCCCGCGATGAACAGACCCGAGCCGCCGATCCACACGAGTACGCGCTTGTGAAGCGGGCGGGAGTCGGGCGGGCGCGGTGTCTGTGGTGTGGGTGTGGGTGCGTTGTGCGGATTGACCATCTCGTCCCCCAGGGCATTTCAGGTGGAGTGACCGTAGTGCCCGGTGGGTGATGCGTGGAAGATGTGCGCTAGATGTGATGGTTCTGCAATCGGCGCCCCATCCGTACTCGCGTGCAGGATGGCGCCGCCACCCCAGGCGCGCGATCGACGTACGGTCGAGGAGGTCGTGGGTGCGGGTGCGGGTGCAGGTGCGGGGTGCTACGAACGCGGCCGTCGGAGCCCAGGGTGCGGCCGGCGCCATCCCGTCGTAGTGATCGAGCAGTGCGGCGTCGGCGACGACGGCTTCGACCTCGCTCAGCCCTGCCGACCCGCTCCAGCCGATATGCGCACGGACATCGAAGCTGCCCCTTCGGGCAGGCCACAGTGCCTCGATGACCGGTGACTCCTGCAAGGGGGGCCGCTAGCGTCCGACCGTGAGCCCGAACATCCCACCGCCGACGCCACGCCCAGTCGCACTGACTCCGCGCAGCCGGCCCGGCACGTGACCGAGGAGAGGGAAGGCGCGCCGGCCGTCCACGAGGCGACGAGCACGGCCGAACGATTTGGCGCCGACGGGGCGTTCAGTCGCCACCGGACACGTCCGGGGTCGGCAGATCATGCCGGGCCGGACGGGTCGGCGGATGTCGTGGTGTCCGAGGACGTCATCGATGATGAACCGCCGGAGCATGAGCGCCTGTCGGCGATGCCGCCCGCGGACGAGAAGCAACGGCGGCCGCGCCGCGGTCCCGGGCCCTTCGCCCTGATCGTGGCGCCCAGTCTGCTGGCGCTGATCGGGGTGTCGGGATATCTGGCCCTGACCGGCGGACTCTCTCCCGACCAGTCCGAGGGGTCGGATCCGGCACAGACGTCCGTCGCCAACGTCGATGCCTCGTACGTCCCTTGGCTGCGGAAGGCGGCTGACGCCTGCACGGTCGTCACCCCCTCCCTGCTCGCCGCTCAGATCGATCAGCTCTCCGGGTGGAGCAACGACAGCGCCAGCCTGTCTCAGCAGGGGATCGCAGGCTTCACGGACGCCCAATGGCGGACCTGGGGCCGGGACGACAACGCCAACGGCCGTTCCTCGCCGCGTGATCCGGAGGACGCCATCATGGCCCTCGGCCGGCAGGACTGTTCTCTCGCCGAGAAGGTGACCGGCCTCAGGACCGAGGGAACGGTCAGCGGCAACCTCGTGGACCTCACGCTCGCCGCCTACACGGTCGGGACGGACACCGTGAAGCAGGCGGGCCGTGTTCCCGCCGACGCACGCGCATTCCTCGAAAAGGTCAAGGCACGGCTTCCGCGGTACGACGCGCTCGTCCGTCGAAACCCCGAGCAGAACGGCGGCCAGAACGCCACCGCCGTACTGACCCCTCCCGTCAGCACCCTCACGGTCACCTCGTCCTTCGGATCGCGTACGCATCCGCTGACCGGCGTCACCAAGCTCCACACGGGAGTGGACTTCGGCGCACCTCAAGGAGCACAGGTTTCCGCCGCGCGTGACGGCCGGATCGAGTTCGCGGGCACCACCTCGGCGTACGGGATCCGTGTGGTGATCGACCACGGAACGATCGGCGGCAAGCGGCTGCAGACGACCTACAGCCACCTGTCGGCCCTCCAGGTCACGACGGGCCAGACCGTGACAGCAGGGTCCCCGATCGGGCTCGTCGGCTCCACCGGCCTGTCCACCGGACCTCACCTGCACTTCGAGGTCCTCCTCGACGGCCAGTACATGGACCCGTTGCCCTGGCTGAGCACCGCCCGCTGACCGCTGCGGCTGCGGGGGCGGCTGCGGCGACTGTCCGCTGCAGCCGCCCCCAGGCCTACGAGGTTCAGCTGATGCGGTGCACCCGCTGGGTGGTCAGTTCGTAGCGGGCGCCGACGATGGCCAGCGCGCCCGAGTCGACCTTTGCTGCGAGGTCGGGCTCCGCCGCGAGGCGTGCCCGTATGAGCCGTACGTTGGCGTCGATCGTCGCGTCGATGCGCGCGTCGCCCTCCTTGGTGTAGTCGATGGCCGGGCTGATCTGGTCGGCCAGGTACTGGATGTGGGCGGGCAGTTCCTCGCCCGACTCGTCCGCCTGGACCGTGGCCTTCACGGCCCCGCACGACTGGTGGCCGAGCACCATGAGCAGCGGGATCCCCAGTTCGAGCACCCCGTACGCGAGGCTGCCGAGCACGGCCTCGTCGAGGACCTGGCCCGCGCTGCGTATGGTCATCAGGTCGCCGAGGCCCTGGTCGAAGACCAGCTCCGGAGGCACCCGGGAGTCGATGCAGCCGAGCACGAGCGCGAAGGGGTGCTGAGCGGTCGTCAGCGACTGCCGGACGGCGGGAGACTCGTCGGGGTGCCGCTCGCGGAACGTGCTCCAGCGGCGGTTGCCCGCCGCCAGCTCACGCAGGGCCTCCTCGGCCGTCGTGGGCCGCTTGCGCGCTGGGGCGGTGGGGGGTGCGGCGGCCGCGGGTGCGGCGCCGACGGCCAGGCCGGCGCCGAGGACCGCGGTCCCGGTGAGCGCGGCGCGGAGGAGGGAGCGCCGGGCGGGGGGTGTCGCGCCGGAGATCGGGGCGACTGAGGCCGACCGCGACTGGCGGACAGCTCTGTGGGGTGCTGATTCAGAGATCACGGACGGGAACGTACGTCCGAGCCAACACCCCTCCGTTCGGCTTGCCGAATCATGGACGAGCATGGATGAACCATGATCGAGTGTTGAACTGTTCTTGGGTACTCCGAGGCACTTCCTTGGCCATGGCTCGGGTGCCGGCCCTGGGCATGGTCAGCCCAGTTTCCTATATGATTTTGCGGGCGCGCGGACCTGCCGGAAAGCGTGGGCGCCGAACCCTCCAAGGTCGCCCTGCAGCCACCACCATCCGCGACTTAGCAGCGTAAACCTCCCCTTACGCCATCGGCCCGTGCCGCAAGTCTTGACGCGCCAGCGTTCCTGTCCCACGATCTCCGCATCGATTTCCTATCTGATTCTGCGGGGTGGGGCATGCGCTTCCCAACCAGATCTGTCCTGCCCGGAGTTGTCGCGGCCGTGGTGCTGGCCTCGGGGACAGCGGCCTGTACCTACAAGAACTCGGGCACCGAGTCCGGCGGTCAGGCCGCGCCGGCCGCACGGACGGGCGGCGGCGCCGAACTCGTGGATGGTTCCCGGACCAAGGTCGCCCTCGTGCCCGGCGGCGCCCACCCGTACTTCCAGCCCTGGAAGGCGGCGGTCACCACCGCGCGAAAGACCTACGGCCTCGGGGCCGTCACCTTCGACGAGACGGCGGAGTGGGACCAGCAGAAGCAGAACAACCTGCTGTCCACGCTGGCGGCACGCGGCTACAACTCCTTCGGGGTGTTCGGCGTCTCCCCCACCGACATCAACTCGACCTTCGCGGACCTCAAGTCGCAGGGCTTCCCCGTGGCGTCCCTGGGTTCCTGCCCCGCCGGTGACAAGGACGAGGCCGACTTCTGCCTCTCCACCGACGTCCAACTCGCAGCCTACAAAGCCACGAAGGCGGCGATCGAGGCCATGGGCGGCAGCGGCACTCTGGTTCACCTGACCGGCAACAACGTTGACGCCAATACGCAGTTGAGGATCAAAGGTGTCGGTCAGGCCGTGAAGGAGACGGGCGGCAAGGTGAAGCTCCTGCAGACCATCACCGACATCGACACGGATCTGCAGACTGCGCAGAAGGCGGTGTCCGACCTGATGGC
This sequence comes from Streptomyces sp. NPDC050988, assembly GCF_044456225.1. Classification (NCBI taxonomy): domain Bacteria; kingdom Bacillati; phylum Actinomycetota; class Actinomycetes; order Kitasatosporales; family Streptomycetaceae; genus Streptomyces; species Streptomyces sp. NPDC050988. The sequence continues at coordinate 195,143 of NZ_JBITFQ010000003.1, forward strand.
GGCCAAGGGCGACAAGATCACGGGCATCGTCGCCACCGCCTACAACCCGGCGGTCGCCGCGGCGGACGCCGTCAGCACGTCCGGATCGAAGGCGAAGGTCATCGCCATCGACGACGACGCCAAGATCCTGAGTGGCATCAAGCAGGGCACGGTCACGGCCACCGTGGTGCAGAACCCGGTCGGTCAGGCCGAGATCGGAACGTGGGCCCTGGCGCTGCTGCAGACGAAGCAGTGCACGGTGCGCTCTCCCGGGGTGGAGGTGGACTCCGGTTCGTTCATCGTCGACAAGGCGAACGTCTCCGGCTACGACAAGGCGCGGCAGGCGAAGACCGCGCAGCTGAAGCAGCAGTTCGCCGACAAGGTCCTCTCCTGCGGCTGACCGCCGACCACCGCTGACGGCCAACCACCACTGACGGCCAACCACCGCTGACGGCTGGCCACCGCTGATGGCTGGCCACCGCTGACGGCCAACCACCCGACAGAAAACGGAATTGCTGAATGAGCAGCATCATCACGGCCGCGGCCGCCCGGCTGGCCGACATCGCCGTCGAGCAGGACCGTACCGACGCGGTGCAGTCCTTCGTCAAACAGGAGACGGTCCTGGTCGACCTGGAGACGGCGGAAGGCGTCGCGGGAACCGGCTACACCTACACGATCGGCACCGGCGGCACGTCCGTACTGGCCCTGCTGCGCGACCATCTGCTGCCCGCCCTCGTCGGACAGGACGCCCGCAACGTCGAGGCGCTGTGGCAGCGGCTGTTCGCCCTGATCCGGGCGACCACCACGGGAGCCATCACCTCACTCGCCCTCGCCGCCGTGGACACCGCCCTGTGGGACGTGCGGTGCAAGCGGGCGGGCGAGCCGCTGTGGCGGCTGGCCGGCGGACACCGCCGGGAGGTGCCGGTCTACGACACCGAGGGTGGCTGGCTACACCTGAGCGCCGAGGAGTTGGTGAAGGGCGCCCTGCGGGCCCAGGAGGCGGGGTGGGCGGGCGTCAAGATCAAGGTGGGCCGGCCGCATCCCGCCGAGGACGCGGAACGGCTGCGCGCGGTCCGCGAGGCCGTCGGCCCCTCGCTGCACATCATGACCGACGCCAACCAGTCCCAGACGGCGTCCTCCGTCCTCCGGCTGGCGGCGGCGCTGGAGCCGTACGACCCGTACTGGCTGGAGGAGCCGCTGCCCGCGGACGACATCAGCGGACACGCCCGTCTCGCGGGCGCGACCCGGATTCCCGTCGCCGTCGGGGAGTCCATGTACTCGCTCATGCAGTTCCGCAGCTATCTGGAGGCCGGCGCCACCTCCGTCGTGCAGGTCGACGCCGCCCGGATCGGTGGCATCACACCGTGGCTGAAGGTCGCGCACCTGGCGGAGAGTCACAACGTCATGGTCTGCCCGCACTTCCTGATGGAACTGCATGTCAGCCTCGCCGCCGCGGTGCCCAACGGCCAATACGTCGAGTACATACCGCAGTTGCGTGCCGTGACCCGGACCGAGCTGGCCATCCACGACGGCATGGCCGTGGCGCCGGACCTGCCGGGCATTGGCATCGACTGGGACCTGGACGCCCTCGACGACCGGAGGGTGGCATGACGACCTCCATCAGCCCGCCGGACACCGTCCCGGAGGAGAAGGCGGCAGGTCACCGCATGCCGTTCTGGGTCAACCAGCGGCTCGGCCTGCTGGTGCTGGTGGTCGCGCTCAGTGTCCTGTTCGGCGTACTGCGGCCGGCGTTCCTCGACCAGCGCCTGGTGCTCTTCCCGCTCCTGCGGGACGTCGCCACGCTGACCGTGGTGGCGCTCGCGCAGATGGTCGCCCTGTCGGTGGGGCACATGAATCTCGCGGTCGGGCGGATGGCGGCCTTCGGGGCCATGTTCGCGGGCCTCGGGTACGACCGGCTCGGTCTGCCGATGCCTGTCGGGCTGTTGCTGTGCCTGGCCGCCGGTGCCGCGATCGGCGCTGTCACCGGCTGGCTCATCGCCCGTACCGGAGTGAGTTCCTTCGTCGTCACACTGGCGATGGACTTCGCCCTGCTGGGTCTGGTGTCCCTGCTGTACTCGGCACTCACCGACGACGCGGCCTTCACCACCCGCCCGTCCGGAATCGACGAACTGCGGTCCTACTCGCTCGCCGACATCTGTGCGGGGCCCATCTGCGGCTCACCCGCCATACCGCAGATCGCACAGTTCACCGTGCTCGCCATGGTCGGCCTCGGTTTCCTGTACGGGTGCACACGCATTGGTAGGGAACTCCTGCTCACCGGCGCCAACCCGGCGGCAGCCGAGCTGTCCGGCATTCCCACCGGGCGCCGTGTCCTGCTCGCGCACACGCTCTCCGGGCTGCTCGCGGCGCTCGCCGGATTCATGGCCGCCGCCGGCACGGGAACCTTCCGAGCCTCCATCGGAAACGACTTCATGCTGCCGTCCTTCCTGGGTGCGGTGCTCGGGGGCACCCTGCTCACCGGCGGGGTGGTGTCCGTGCTGGGCACGCTGCTCGGGACCGCCCTGGTCGGCGTGATCCGCAAGGGCCTCGACCTGCTCGGCGTCGGCCTGGAAAGCCTGAACATCTACCTCGGCTGTGTCCTCATGCTGGCCCTGTCGGCCGACCGGATACGCACCGTGGTGTCCTATCGCAAGGTGGTGCGCTCGACATGAACCGCTTGAACGCGTTGCGCGGTCAAGGGAGTTGGGGCGGCGCGTCGCTGCGCCGGTTCTCCCGTTCCACGACGGCGATGCTGCTGTGCGTGGTCGTGGCGGGATACGTGGCTCTGGGTGTGGCCTCGTCGGGCGCCTTCTTCGAAGGCCCCTCGGTGCGCGTCTTCCTCCAGTACCTGGCCACCCCCATCCTCATCGGCCTGGCCCAGATGGTGGCGCTGTGCGTGGGGCAGCTCAATCTCGCCGTCGGTGCCCTGGGCGGCTTCACCGCCTGCCTGACGGGCGTCCTCATGGCCGACCACGGCGTGCCCGCCGCGGTCGCCGTGATCGTGGGCCTGCTGACCGCGACGGCCGTCGGCCTGGTGACCGGCCTCGTCATCGTGGCCACCCAGATCAACGGGTTCATCGTCACCCTCGCCACGATGACGATCCTGCTGGGAGCGCAGTACCGGCTCACCGGCACACGTACCGTCGACGGCTACTCCCCCACGCTGCGCGACCTCGGCACGGCGGCACCGCTGAACATCCCCCTCGTCTTCGTCACCGCGCTCGTCGCGGCGGCCCTGCTGGCCGCCTTCATGTACCGCACGGTCGCGGGCCGGCGGCTCCTCGCCGCGGGCGGCAACCCCCTGGCCGCCAGGCTCTCCGGTATCTCCACCGACCGGCAGATCGTCACCGCGCACACGCTGTCCGGGCTGCTGATCGGCGTCGCCGCCGTGACCGCCACGGCCTCGCTGCCGGGCGTCAACCGCAGCGTCGGCGGCGACTGGCTGCTGCCGAGCTTCGCCGCGCCCATCATCGGGGGCGTGGCACTCACCGGCGGTTCCATCGCCGTGTTCGGGACCGTCCTCGCGGCCTTCGTGACTCGGCTGATCGATGCCGCGCGAGCACAGTTCTCGCTGGACCCGAGCTGGGTGAACCTCCTCATCGGCCTGGTCGTCCTGGGTACGGTCGCCGGTGGCCGCCTGCACCAGACTCGGCTGGGGAAGTCCGGTGGCACGGCAGCCCCACCGGCGGAGGGCGGCAAGCAGCCACCCGCCGTCCTGCCGCAACCGGGAGGTGCCCGGTGAGTACGGTCCTTCTCGAATGCCACGACCTGGTCAAGGTCTTCCCCGGTGTGCGGGCGCTGGACGGCGTCGGGCTGCGGCTGACCGCAGGCACCGTGCACGCGCTCCTCGGTGAGAACGGCGCGGGCAAGTCCACCCTGATCAAGGTCCTCACCGGGGTGCACTCCCCCGACGGCGGCCGGCTCACATGGTGCGGCGAACCGGTGCACCTGCGCTCGCCGTTGGAGGCGACCCGTACCGGCATCGGTGTCGTCCACCAGGAACGCAACCTGATCCCGGGCTTCTCGGTGGCCGAGAACATCACCCTGCAGAAGCCTCCCTCGAACCGCGGGCTGGTCGACCGCGAGGCCATGACCGCACCGGCCCTGGCGTGTCTCGCGGAACTCGGTGTCGACCTCGATCCGCATCAGCCCGTACGTGAACTGTCCGTCGCCCAGCAGCAGTTGGTGGAGACGGCCAAGGCCCTCTACACCGAGAGCCGGGTCCTGCTCCTCGACGAACCCACCGCGTCCCTCTCCCCGCAGGAGACGGAGCGGCTGTTCGAGGTGATCCGGCGGCTGGCCGCCCGCGGCGCCTGTGTCGTCTTTGTCAGCCACAAGCTGGAGGAGGTCTTCGCGGTCTGCGACACCGTCACCGTGCTGCGCGACGGGAAGTCGGTGCTGGAGTCCGCGCCGCTGGCCGACCACACCCACGACGACATCGTCGGCCTCATGGTGGGCCGAGCCCACGCGGCGACCGAGATGCGCCCGCGCACGGTCGACCGTTCCGCCACCCCAACTCTCGTACTGGACGCGGTCTCCACGGCAGGCGGGCACCGTGACATCAGCCTGGAGGTCCGGCCCGGGGAGATCGTGGGCCTGTACGGACTGGTCGGCGCCGGACGCAGCGAACTGGTCAAGGCGGTGCTCGGCCTGGACCGCATCACCGGCGGCGAGGTCAGGGTGCACGGCAGACCGGCCCGGATCACCTCGCCGCGCCAGGCCCTGCACGAGTTCGGCATCGGCTATGTCACCGAGAACCGCAAGGAGGAGGGCGTCTTCCTGGAGCAGCCCATCGTCCGCAACATCACGGTGACGGTGTGGAGGAGACTGGCCAAGGCACTCGGGTTCGTCTCGGCACGCGAGGAGCGTGACGTGGCGCAGGACCTCGTCGAGCGGCTCGGCATCCGCGTCGCGGGGCTCGGGCAGAACGCCGGTGAACTCTCCGGCGGGAACCAGCAGAAGGTCAGCCTCGCCAAATGGCTCGCCGCCGACACCCGGCTGCTCGTCATCGACGAGCCGACCGTGGGCGTCGACGTCCGCACCAAGCACGCCTTCCACGAACTGATCTGGGACCTGGCCCGCGACGGCCTGCCCATCCTGCTGATCAGCAGCGACCTCGCGGAGATGGTCACCCTCGCCGACCGGATCGTCGTCATGACGGACCACCGGGTCCGTGGCGAGGTCGACAACGACCGCGACTACGACCGTATGAGCGGCCGGGTCATCCGCCTGATCCACGACCGTGCGGACCTCACCGCCGATACGGCCGACGCGAAGGCGGTGAGCGGGTGAAACGCGTGGCACAGGCCATCGCCGTACGGCCGGAAAAACTCGACGAATACCGGGAGTTGCACCGCAACGTGCCACCGGCGGTGCTGGACCGGATCCGGCGCAGCCACATCTCCAACTACTCGATCCATCTGCTGGGCGACCGGCTGTTCGGCTACTTCGAATATCACGGCGACGATCTCGAGGCGGACCTGGCCCTGATGGCCGAGGACGAAGCCACGCAGCAGTGGTGGAGACTCACCGGCCCCTGCCAGATGCCGGTGGCGGAAGCGGCCCCCGGGGAGTGGTGGGCGACGGCAGAACAGGTGTTCCTCATGGAGTGACGGAGTCGGGCGGCGGCGCGTCTACCGGATCTACCAGGTCTACTGGATCTACCGGATCTACCGGATCTACCGGATCGAGGACGCGGGAGCGGGCCCGTCGCCTTCGTCGCGCTGACGTTCCATGCTGCGATTGAGGTGCTCCGTCATCGCCTCGGCAGCCCGCTCGGGATTGCGGCGCAGCACCGCGCGTACGATCCGCTCGTGCTCCGCGACGGTCGGGCCCCCCGCGCCGACGACGTTGCTGAGCCGGAAGATGTGCAGGTGTGCGTGGAGCCGCTCCACCGCGTCCGCCAGCAGCGGCCGGTGCGCGGCCTGTCCGATCGCCTCGTGGAAGCGCTGGTCGAGGGCGGCGAAGTCGCGGTAGGACGCGTACCGTCCGTTCGGGCTCGGCTGGACCTGCATCTCCTCGACGATCCGCTCCAGGCCGTCGAGCTGCGCCTCGGTGGCGTTCGCGGCGGCCAGAGCGGCAGCCCTGGGTTCCAGCAGCAGGCGCATCTCGAAGAGTTCCTCAAGACCCTGACGGGTCAGCAACTCTGTGGCCCGATAGCCGGAGAGCGCCCGCTTCACCACCAGACCGTCGGACTCCAGCCGGGCCAGCGCCTCCCGGACAGGGGTCGGCGAGACCTTGAGCGCTCGCGCCAGCGACTCGATGCCCACGCGGGCGCCGGGGGCGATCTCGTGGTCCATGACCATCGCCTTGATGCGTTCGTAGACGCTGTCCGACAGGGCCTGCCGGACGCGCGGCACGCTCCGCTCGTCGCCCTCGTCCGGAACACCGGCCGCGGAAGGACTGTGCGGCGGCATCCCGGCTCCTCCTCAAGACTCGGCGTAACCCTCACAGTTTAAGCCGGTGGCGACGGAACACACCGGGCGTGGCTCAGGAAGCGCTGTCGCGCACATCCAGGTGGGACCAGAGATCCTCGGCCGGCGGATCCCCCGCGGCCTCCTCCGCGGCCGCCGCGGCGGCGGCCTCCGCCTCGGCACGCTTCGAGAACGCCACGGCCCGGCGGGCCTTGGCGATGACCTCGGCCTGCTCCGCGCCGAACCTCGCGGAATCGAGCCGGGCGTTGAAAGCGGTCAGCACCTCGGGGTTCATCACCTCGAGCGCGGCGCGCAACTCGGCGAGCGTCTGGGGGCCCTCGGCGAATTCAAGCCGGTAGGGATCTTCGAACTGGTACGGATCCGAATCGGCCTGCGGGCTCGGCTCGTGCGGTAGCGCGGACATGTGCGTGACCTCCGGTCTTGATGGATCCCACGGTACGCGGTCGATGTGCCCCGCCGTGCAGGGGTACGAACGATCAGTAGCCCCCTGGCGGCCTGTTGACGCCGAGGAGCGGCGCGACAACGGAACGTGACATCGACAGGGAATCTGGCCCCGGAAGCGCCTCGTCGCGCCGGAGGTGGCGAAGAACACGTCCGGGCGAAATGCGCGGCCCGCCCGCCGGGGCACCGCTTCGACTCAGCCCGACTGACGCGTCATCAGACTCCCGCCAAATCCCTTGTGACACAACCCTGTTGGGTCCACCGCCAGGAGGGTGAGACCTCGGAGAAAGATCGATTATGTCCGTGATCGGGGGGCGATGTCGTATTCCATACCGGGCGCCGTATTCGGTATCCCCACTGGCGTTCACCGAGCGCGGGCACATACTCAGTCATGCGCTGCTGCTTCTCCGCTCCCCTCGCGGCCATGTCGGCCCTGCCCTCGCCCTGTGAAGTCCTACGTTCCGGTGCTCTGCTCGCCCCCACACTGCTGCGGGCCGCCGCCGGGGCCCTCCACGGGTCCGGGCGCAGAAGCCACACCCATCACCCCGACGCCCTGGCCGCCGTCCACCTGGAACTGGTCACCCTGACCGAGGACCGCGCCATCATCACCTGGTACACCGGGGTGCCCGGCACCAACGACGGGCTGGGCCACATGCTGCCCGCCGTCACGGAGGGTGAGGTCGTCTACGGCACCCACCCCTCCCGGCTGGACCGCAGCGCGGCGGAGGACCGGCCCACGGCGCACCACCATGTCGAGCTCACGGACCTGGAGCCGGGGCAGACGTACTACTACCAGGCACGCTCGCGGGGCACCGCGGCCACGCCCACACCGCTGCACCTCATCCGCGGCAACGCCGTCGGCACCAACCGCTACGGGCTGGGTTCGAGCGGGGGCCCGTACTCCTTCACCACGCCGCAGCCCCCGCCGGGGCGGCATCTGATGTCGATCGCGCTGTGCAACGACTTCCACATCGGGGAGACCACCGCCGGTCTGATGGCCGGCCTGCCCCTGCTGCGCGGTGTGGCGCAGGAGCCGGGGCTCGCACCGTATCCGGAGATCATGAGCCGGGCCCTGGTCGAGGAGGCCCGGCGGCGCGGGGCGGATCTGCTGCTGGCCGCGGGGGACATCTCGGCCGGCGGCGCGCCGCGGGACCTGGCGGAGGCCAAGCGGATCCTGGACGGCTTCGGCAGCCACGGACAGGACTACTTCGCCGTACGCGGAAACCACGACAGGCCCCGTCACCGCGACGCCGGAGACGCCTTCCGCGAAGAGTTCCTCGGCGGCGCGGGGCCCGCGTACTTCACCCACGACCTCGGCGGATTGCGGATCATCGGGCTCGACACGTACGAGAAGGACGGCAACGGCGCCGACGCCGGCGGGCTCGGTGACGAGCAACTGTCCTGGTTCCGGGCCCGGTTGAAGGAGCGCGGCGACCAGCCCACCGTCGTGTTCGGCCACCATCCGCTGACCGTGCGGGACTCTCTCTTCCCCGTGAGCGGCGGGCAGCGCCTCGGCCGCCGCCAGGCCCGCTCCATCCTCGACGCCTACGCCTCCGCTCCCGGAGTCTTCCTCCACCACGCGGGCCACACCCACCGCAACAAGCGCACCCTCCTGCCGCAGGCGCCGCACGTCACGCTGCAGGAGGTCAGTGCCGCCAAGGACTACCCCGGCGGCTTCTGCATGCTTCGGATCCACTCGGGCGGCTATGCCCTCAACCACTACAAGACCAGCAGCGCCCAGGCCCGTGAATGGGGTGAGCGCAGCCGCCGGGTGGCCGGGGGGCTGTGGCCGCACCACGCCCTGGGCCGCGCGGTCGCCGACCGCAACAGCGTGACCGCCCACGATCTGTCCGGCGTCAGCCCTCGCGGCGTTCCGGCCGCGGCGTCGGCGGGCGCCCGTCCCGGCGTGGGCACCGCCGCTTCATGACCGCCGCTTCATGACCGTCCCCGCATGACCGCCGCCTCACGCGGGTTCCGGAAAACCGGCCGGGCCCGATGAAACCGGCGCGGGAAAGATCAGCCGCAGTCTCTGAACCCTTCTGTTCTCGCGGAACATGAGCCAGGCGAGGGTCGGCGGGCAGATGTGGCCGACGCCGTGGTGATCGACGTCGTGCGTGACGTCCATTTCCCAGATGGTGATGTCGCGGCTGGCCACCACATGACGCAGGCTCTGGCGCACCCCGAACTCCAAGGTCTGCCGCATGACGGGGACGGGATGGGTGCGTTCTCCCGGCCGGCTGAGCGGGCCGACCAGTTCGGAGTCCGCCGGCCACAACTCGGAGATCTCCTGGGGGAGTTGGCCGCGCTCGGATGCCTCCAGGGTCTCCACGCCCTCGTGTCGGCTGTCCTCGGTGAGCGCGGCGGCGTCGTCGTGCGTCTGGTTGGCGGTCGACAGCAGCACCTGGGCCATCTTCCCCCTGGCCTGGTTGAGCCGGCTGCGTACCGTGCCGACCGGTACCTCGCAGACATCGGCGATCTCCTGGTAGGAGGTGATGCCGCTGAAGTGCCGCAGCATCAGCACCAGCCTGAGCTTCGGAGGCAGTTCGTCCACCGCGTCCCAGATCCAGTCCCGCATCGCGTGCTGCTCGATGAGCTGCTCCGGGTGCGAGGTCTCCTGGTCGCGAAGCCGCAGGTGGTCGAGCCCGTCCAGGCCGGGCGTCTCCCGGGTGTCGCGCAGGCGGGTGCGGGAGGCGTTGCGCACGATCGCGCGCAGCCACGCTCCCACGGCCGCCGGATCCCGTACGTCGCCGATGCGCCGCAGGGCGGTGAGCGAGGCGTCCTGCACCGCGTCCTCCGCGTCGGGGCCGTAGCCGAGCAGGCTCAGCGCCACCGCGCGCATCGGCGCCTGGTGGCGGGCCAGCAGCAGGCCGAGGGCTCCGGCCTCACCGGCCTGGGCCCTGCGTGTGAGTTCCTCATCCGTGGGCGGGTTGAGGGGCAACATGAACTGAACGCCTCCGTGCGGACGAATCACGATCCGTGTGGTGCTTGGGAGATGGGGTCCCAGTTTTCCCACTCGGCGGTGTCCGTGGGGTGGAACTCGGGCAAAAACTCGGGGAGACCTTGCCTTCGCACTACAGCCCCCGGGGCCGCTGGTCGGACTCCGGCAGCCAGCTTCCGTGGAAGCCGGCCGGGACGGGGTACGGCAGTTCCACCACGGCCTGGACGGAGAGGTCCGTGGCGTCGAGGACGACCAGCTCCCCGGCCCGGCCGTCGTCGTCCGAGACGAGCGACAGGAGCCAGCCCTCGTCCTCGCCCGCGCCGTCCGCCGCCGGTACGAAGACGGCCTCCCCTGCGTAGCGGCTGCCGGGCGTCTCATGGGCGTGGCTGGTGCGGCGCGTGAGGTCGTGCTTGGCGATGCCGCCGCCGGAGACGGTGTACAGGTAGCGGTTCGGGCGGCCGGTGAGGGTCTCGTTGTGCGTGGGGAACTCGGCCGCGCGGTCGTCCAGCTGGGACTCGCTGACCCGGCCGGTGGCCGGGTCCAGTGTCCAGCGGTGCAGGACGGCGAGGGACTGGGAACGGCCCGGCTCCATCGCACCGGCCAGGCCGTTCGGGCCTGCGGGTCCGCCGATGTCCGTCCAGGCGTTCCGGAAGCCGGCGTGGTCGTAGCGCACCGCGTCCAGCACGATGCGCCCCCGCTGGTCCTCGTAGGCGTTGCCGACGTGGAAGACGTAGCAGGGGTCGACGTCGTACCACCTCACGTCGGTGCTGCCCGGTGTGCGGGACATGACTCCGAGCCGTGCGCCGTACCCCTCGTCCCACTGGTAGGGCATGCCGCCGCGCCCGGCGAAGGCGGGGTCGAAGACGACGGGCAGGTCCATCCACAGGACGTGGTGCTCGGTGATGGCGAAGTCGTGCATCATCGTCGGGCCCGGCACGTCGATCCGCCTGCTGTCGAGCAGCCGCCCCTCCGCGGTGACCCGGTGGTAGGTGAGGTACGGCGGGGCGCACCCGGTCCCGAACAGGTGCAGTTCGCCGGTGACCGGGTCCTCCTTGGGGTGGGCGGTCATCGAGGTGGTCAGCCGCCCGCCGAAGTCGTACGGTCCGACGGTCTCCAGGGAGGGCGAGACCCAGTAGGGAAGGCCCACCTCGCACAGAGCCAGCACGGTGTCGGCGTGCCGGATCACGTGGGTGTTGGCGGGCGTCACGGTGAGGTCGACGGTGGCGTTCCCGCGGATGAACGGGTGTCCCTCCAGCTTCCGTGTGCGTATCCACCGGTTGCGGTACCACTCGGCGCGGCCGCCCCGCAGCCGGATGCCGTGGAGCATGCCGTGACCGGTGAACCAGTGGCCCGTGTCCTGGCCGGGCAGCGGGTTGGGGCCGTTGCGCAGATAGCGGCCGTCCAGGTCGGCCGGCAAGGAGCCCCGCACGGTGAGATCGGCCGCGCAGTGTTCCTCGGGGACCGGGGCGAAGCGGCCCCCGAGATACAGGGGAAGAGCTTTCTGGTCGGTCATCGCGCTCTCCTCGTGCCCTGGGTGCGGTGAGTTCTTCGGCCGTGCGAGGCTGCCGGAGCCTTGCGGAGGGGACCGCCTGTCAGGGAGCGGCCGTGGCCGGCACCTGGGCCAGCAGTCGCGCCTGGGCCCGGGCGGGGTAGACCTTCGTGAAGACGGCGGGTCCGACGAGGCCCGCGACATGGGCGGAGATACCGACCCAGGCCGGGGCGTCGACCGCGCCGCAGCCGGCCAGGCTGACGGCGATGAACGTGAAACCGGCGCCCCAGGCCGCGGTGATGTGGTTGTTGACCCGGATGAACTCCGGCATGTCCCAGTACTCGCGGGGTGTCTGGCGCCTGGCGATGCCCAGTGTGAAGGGGCGCCCGATCGCCAGGCTGCCCCAGGCGGTGGCGGCCAGCCATGCGAAGGAGATGACGTCGGTGTGGTCCGCCAGGACCGAGTCCGGGTCGGTGACGGCGACGGCGCCGACCACCACGAAGTACACGATGGCGCTGATCTCCAGGACCAGGGCGTCGAGATCGACACCGCGGCGGCGGTCCTGCAGCAGGAGCAGCAGCCCCGTGACGAGTCCTCCTATCGCACCCCAGCGCCAGTCGAAGGACGACACGACGCCTGAGACGATCCAGGGGATGAATCCACGCAGATAACCCATTGAGCGTTCCTTGGTGAACAGAAGTGGACGGCCGCGGAGGAGTGGTGTTCCGCGGTCGATCGCTGGCCGGACGCCGACTAGATGCACGGCGGACGCCGAAGTTCGAACTTCGGCGTGTGGCGCTCGTCACAGGTGTTCAAGGGGGCGCTGGGTGAAGGGAGTTGGCCCTGGCCGAGAGGGGTGACCCCGGCCGGGCCGGAGCTAGGAGGTCGCGGTCGCTAGGAGGTCGCGGTCGCCGGGAGGTCGGGGCGGGTCGGGTGGGCGCCGGGCGCGGCCGGGAGGGTGAGGGCCATGGTGAGGCCGCCGCCGGGGGTGTCCTCGGCGGTGAGGGTGCCGTGCATCGCCTCGGCGATGCCCCGGGCGACCGCGAGGCCGAGGCCCACGCCGGAGCCTCGCGGGGCGTCGCCGTACCGCTGGAAGGGTTCGAAGATGCGGTCCTTGGCCGCGTCCGGGACGCCCGGGCCGCGGTCCACCACCCGGACCTCGACGCGATCGGCCATGGCACTCGCCGACACCAGGACCCGTTCCCCGGCGGGGCTGTACTGCACCGCGTTCTCGACGAGGTTGGCGACCGACCGCTCCAGCAGGCCGGGGTCGACGGCGACCATCGGCAGCGTCTCGGGGATGTCCAGTTCCACGCTGTCCTCGGGGACTCCGCCGAGCGCCATCGGGACCACCTCGTCGAGGTCGATCTCGCGGATCAGCGGCGTGACCGTGCCGGTCTGGAGCCTGGACATGTCGAGCAGGTTGCCCACGAGGTTGTCGAGGCGGTCCGCGCCCTCCTCGATGCCTTCGAGCAGCTCCGCCTGATCCTCCTCGGACCAGGCCACGTCCTCCGAACGGAGCGAGGAGACCGCGGCCTTGATCCCGGCGAGTGGGGTGCGCAAATCATGGCTGACGGCGGCGAGGAGGGCGGTGCGGATGCGGTTGCCCTCGGCCAGCGCACGTGACTGGTCGGCCTGGGACTGCAGCCGCTGACGGTCCAGGACGACCGCGGCCTGCGCGGCGAACGCGGCGAGCACCCGCCGGTCCTCCGCCGGCAGCACCCGCCCCGACAGCGCGAGGGCCATGTGGTCGCCGACCGGCATGTCGACGTCCGCGTTCTCGGGGCTCTGACAGGGCCGCGGGCCCACGCTGCCCGCGCAGGTCCACGGATCGACGTCGCTGACCCGCTCCAGCAGGGCGACCGACTCCATGCCGAAGGTCTCCCTGACCCGCTCCAGCAGCGCCTCCAGGCTGGTCTCGCCGCGCAGCACACTGCCCGCCAGGACCGAGAGGATCTCCGACTCGGCCCGCAGCCGGGCCGCCTGGTGCGTACGCCGGGCCGCGAGGTCCACCACGGAGGCGACCGAGACGGCGACACCCACGAAGATGGCGATGGCGACGATGTTCTTGGGGTCGGCGATCGTCAGGGTGTGCACGGGCGGGGTGAAGAACCAGTTCAGCAGCAGCGAGCCCACCACGGCCGAGGCCAGCGCCGGGTAGAGGCCGCCGAGCAGGGCCGAGGCCACCGTCAGCGTCAGGAACAGCAGCATGTCGTTGGCCAGGCCGACCGACGGCGTGACACTCGTCAGCAGCAGCGTCAGGAGGGCGGGGCCGCCCACACCGACGAGCCAGCCCCAGATGACCCGGGACCGGCCGAGCCGTGCGCTCCGGGCGACGGGCAGGCCACGCCCCTTGCCCGCCTCGGCGTGGGTGATCAGATGGACGTCGAGGTCCGGCCCCGACTCCCGGGCCACCGTGGCTCCGACGCCCGGGCCGAAGACGTACTGCCAGCCCTTGCGGCGGGAGACCCCGAGAACTATCTGGGTGGCGTTAACCCCACGCGCGAAGTCCAGGAGCGCCGTCGGCACGTCCTCCCCGATGACGTGGTGGAAGGTGCCGCCCAGGTCCTCCACGAGGGTGCGCTGGACGGCGAGTTCCTTCGGGGAGGCGGAGGTCAGGCCGTCGCTGCGGGCGATGTAGACGGCCAGCACCTCGCCGCCCGCGCCCTTCTCCGCGAGCCGGGCGGCGCGGCGGATGAGCGTACGGCCCTCGGGCCCGCCGGTCAGGCCGACGACGATCCGCTCGCGGGAGCCCCAGATCTTCGAGACCCGGTGCTCGCTGCGGTACTCGGTCAGGTACTCGTCCACCCGGTCCGCCACCCACAGCAGCGCCAGCTCGCGCAGGGCGGTCAGGTTGCCGGGGCGGAAGTAGTTGGACAGTGCCGCGTCGACCTTGTCCGGCTTGTAGATGTTGCCGTGCGCCATCCGGCGGCGCAGCGCCTGCGGGGACATGTCGACCAACTCGATCTGGTCGGCCCGCCGCACGACCTCGTCCGGCACGGTCTCCTGCTGTCGTACGCCGGTGATGGACTCGACGACATCGCCCAGCGACTCCAGGTGCTGGATGTTGACGGTCGTGATCACGTCGATGCCGGCCGCGAGGAGTTCCTCGACGTCCTGCCAGCGCTTGGTGTTGCGCGAGCCGGGGATGTTGGTGTGAGGCAGCTCGTCGACGAGTGCCACCTCCGGGTGCCGGGCGAGCACCGCGTCCACGTCCATCTCGGTGAAGACTGTGCCCCGGTACTCCAGTTCCCTGCGGGGTGTCTCCTCCAGACCGTGCAGCATCACTTCCGTACGCGGCCGGTTGTGGTGCTCCACGAAGGCGACCACACAGTCGGTGCCCCGCTCGACACGGCGGTGCGCCTCGGAGAGCATCGCGTACGTCTTGCCGACGCCCGGCGCCGCACCGAGGTAGATCCGAAGCTTGCCGCGTGCCATCTTCTCGTCTCTTCGTCTCTTCGGGCGGGGTGCCGGGGGGTGTTGAGGAGGGATGGTGCGCGAAGGGCGCGTGTCCGGAGCGCCGCTTCAGCCTTCGAAGCGGTAGCCCATGCCCGGTTTCCACCTTCTCGTTGGAGGCCCGGCGCGCGGACAGCACTAGGATCGGTACACGGGTCCAGCCGCGCAGGGCCCTGATGACGTCCACCCCGTCCATGTCCGGCAGGCCCAGGTCGAGGACGACCACGTCGGGCCGGCGCGCGGCGGTGAGGCGGAGCGCGGTGGCCCCGTCGGGTGCCGGGTCCACTCCGTACTTGCGGGCCTGGAGCGGACGAGCTGAGGGTCGTCCTCCACCACCAGTACCCGGGTCATCGGTGTACGCCTTTCCTGTCACGCGGAGGGCCGAGGTCGTACGGAACGAGCTTTATGACTGCGGGAGTTGACGAGACGGATGCTGCCCCGGCCGCCAACTCCCGCATGGTGCGCGTAAGGCCATCAGCCCTTCGCCACGAGTTCCTTGAGCGCGATGTTGAGTTGGAGGACGTTGACCGTGGGCTCTCCGATGAAGCCGAGCGTCCGGCCGTCGGTGTGGTCGTCGACCAGCTTCTGGACCTGGGCGACGGGCAGTCCGTTCTTCTCCGCGACCCGGTGGACCTGGATGTCCGCGTACGCCGGGGAGATGTCCGGGTCCAGGCCCGAGCCGGAGGAGGTGACCGCGTCGGGCGGCACGCTCTTGACCGTGTAGCCGTTCACGGAGTTGTCCTTGATGACGGCGTCCTTGGCGGCGACGACCCACTGGCAGAGGGTGGCTTCCTCAGCCTTCGCCGGGTCCTTCGGGCACGCTCCGTCGACCGCGCCGTTGTCACCGGAGCGGTTGGTGGCGCCGGACAGGATCAGCTTGTACTGGGTGTTGACGCTGTTGGTGCCCAGGCCGTTCTGCGGACGGCCCTGGAACCACTTCAGGTCCGGCTCCGGGGTCTCCTGGCCCTTCTTCAACGGCAGGTTGTACGCCTGGCCGATGAGCGAGGAGCCGACGACCTTGCCGTTCGACGTGATCTCCGAGCCGTTCGCCTTGTCGTTGAAGAGGCCCTGGGCGACGCCAGTGATGGCCAGCGGGTAGACGATGCCCGTCACCACCGTCAGGACGAGAAGCGCGCGCAGGCCGGCCCAGAGCAACCGAGCAGTGTTCGATACCGAGTTGTTCATTGCCGATCAACCGATTCCGGGGATGAGGGAGATGATCAGGTCGATGATCTTGATGCCGATGAAGGGCGCGATCAGTCCGCCCAGGCCGTAGATCCCGAGGTTGCGCCGCAGCAGCTTGTCCGCGCTCACCGGCCGGTACTGCACACCGCGCAACGCGAGCGGTACCAGCGCGATGATGATCAGCGCGTTGAAGATGACCGCGGACAGGATCGCGGAGTCGGGCGAGGACAGCTGCATGATGTTCAGCTTGTCCAGGCCCGGGTAGACCGCCGCGAACAGCGCGGGGATGATCGCGAAGTACTTCGCGACGTCGTTGGCGATGGAGAACGTCGTCAACGCGCCCCGGGTGATGAGGAGTTGCTTGCCGATCTCGACGATCTCGATGAGCTTGGTCGGGTTGGAGTCGAGGTCGACCATGTTGCCGGCCTCCTTCGCCGCCGACGTACCCGTGTTCATCGCCACGCCGACGTCCGCCTGGGCCAGCGCGGGCGCGTCGTTCGTGCCGTCGCCGGTCATCGCGACGAGCTTGCCGCCCGCCTGCTCCCGCTTGATGAGCGCCATCTTGTCCTCGGGAGTGGCCTCGGCGAGGAAGTCGTCGACGCCGGCCTCGTCCGCGATCGCCTTGGCGGTCAGCGGGTTGTCGCCCGTGATCATGACGGTCTTGATGCCCATGCGGCGCAGTTCGTCGAAGCGTTCGCGCATACCGTCCTTGACGACGTCCTTGAGGTGGATGACGCCCAACACCCGGGCGCCTTCGCTGTCCTCGATCGCCACGAGCAGCGGCGTGCCGCCCGCCTCGGAGATCCGGTTGGCCAGGGTGTCGGCGTCCTCGGACACCTCGCCGCCCTGCTCCCGGACCCAGGCCATGACCGAACCGGCCGCGCCCTTGCGGATCCTGCGCCCGTCGACGTCCACGCCCGACATCCGGGTCTGGGCGGTGAAGGCGATCCACTCGGCGCCGGACAGCTCGCCCTGGCTCCGCTCGCGCAGCCCGTACTTCTCCTTCGCCAGGACGACGACGGAGCGGCCCTCGGGCGTCTCGTCGGCCAGCGAGGAGAGTTGGGCGGCGTCGGCCAGGACGGCGTCGGTGGTGCCGCTCACCGGTACGAACTCGGCGGCCTGCCGGTTGCCGAGCGTGATGGTGCCGGTCTTGTCGAGCAGCAGGGTCGACACGTCGCCCGCCGCCTCAACTGCCCTGCCGGACATGGCCAGTACGTTGCGCTGGACCAGCCGGTCCATGCCCGCGATGCCGATCGCGGAGAGCAGCGCGCCGATCGTGGTCGGGATCAGACAGACAAGGAGGGCCACCAGCACGACCATGGTGAGGTGCGTGCCCGCGTAGTCCGCGAACGGCGGCAGTGTGGCGACGGCCAGCAGGAAGACGATCGTCAGCGAGGCGAGCAGGATGTTCAGCGCGATCTCGTTGGGCGTCTTCTGCCGGGCCGCGCCCTCTACCAGGGCGATCATGCGGTCGATGAAGGTCTCGCCCGGCTTCGTCGTGATCTTGACGACGATGCGGTCGGACAGCACCTTCGTACCGCCGGTGACCGCGGACCGGTCGCCGCCGGACTCGCGGATGACCGGGGCCGACTCACCTGTGATGGCCGACTCGTCCACGGACGCGACGCCCTCGACGACGTCACCGTCGCCGGGGATGATGTCGCCCGCCTCGCAGACGACCAGGTCGCCGACGCGCAGTTCGGTGCCCGGCACCTGCTCCTCGGAGCCGCCGTCCTTGGAAAGACGGCGCGCGACGGTGTCTGTCTTGGCCTTGCGCAGGGTGTCCGCCTGCGCCTTGCCGCGGCCCTCGGCCACCGCCTCCGCCAGGTTGGCGAAGATCGCGGTGAGCCAGAGCCAGGCGCTGATCGCCCAGCCGAACCAGTCGCCCGGGTCCTTGAAGGAGAACACGGTCGTCAGGACCGAGCCCACCAACACCACGAACATCACGGGGGACTTGATCATCACCCGTGGGTCGAGCTTGCGGCAGGCGTCCGGCAGCGACTTCAGCAGCTGCTTCGGGTCGAACAGACCCGCGCCGACGCGCCCTTCGTCCTTGTGACCGGTCGGCACATCGCTGTGCGGCGCCCGGGTGGGAGTAGTCGTGGACACGGTGTCCTCTTGCTTCTCTATGCGGGTGGTCATGACGCCAGCCCCTCGGCCAGCGGCCCCAGCGCGAGCGCCGGGAAGTAGGTCAGACCGGTGATGATGAGAATCGCGCCCACCAACAGCCCGGTGAACAGCGGCTTTTCGGTGCGCAGCGTGCCCGCGGTCGCGGGCACCGGCTTCTGCTCGGCGAGCGATCCGGCCAGCGCGAGGACGAACACCATCGGCAGGAAGCGGCCGAGCAGCATCGCCAGACCCAGCGTGCTGTTGAACCACTGCGTGTCCGCATTCAGACCCGCGAAGGCCGAACCGTTGTTGTTCGAGGCCGAGGTGTAGGCGTACAGGATCTCGGAGAAGCCGTGCGCGCCGCTGTTCGTCATCGAGTTGCCCGGGGTCGGCAGGGCCATCGCCGCGGCGGTGAAGACGAGGACCAGCGCCGGGGTGATGAGGATGTAGCAGGCGGCGAACTTGATCTCGCGGGTGCCGATCTTCTTGCCCAGGTACTCGGGCGTACGGCCCACCATCAGACCTGCGATGAACACCGCGATGATCGCCATGATCAGCATGCCGTAGAGGCCGGAGCCGGTACCGCCGGGTGCGATCTCGCCCAGCTGCATGCCGAGCATGGTGATACCGCCGCCGAGGCCGGTGAACGAGGAGTGGAACGAGTCCACCGCGCCGGTCGAGGTCAGTGTCGTCGCCACCGCGAAGATCGACGAGGCGCCGACACCGAACCGGGTCTCCTTGCCCTCCATCGCGCCGCCCGCGACATCGAACGCCGGGCCGTGGTGGGCGAACTCGGTCCACATCATCAGGGCCGTGAAGCCGATCCAGATGGTGACCATCGTGGCGAGGATCGCGTAGCCCTGCCTGAGTGAGCCGACCATCCGGCCGAAGGTCCGCGTGAGCGCGAACGGGATCAGCAGGATCAGGAAGATCTCGAAGAGGTTGGAGAACGCGTTGGGGTTCTCGAAGGGGTGGGCGGAGTTGGCGTTGAAGTAGCCGCCGCCGTTGGTACCCAGCTCCTTGATGGCCTCCTGGGAGGCGACCGCGCCGCCGTTCCACTGCTGCGAACCGCCGGTGAACTGTCCGACCTCGTGGATGCCGGCGAAGTTCTGGATCGCGCCGCACGCCACGAGCACGATCGCGGCGATCACCGAGATCGGCAGCAGGATGCGGATGGTGCCGCGCACCAGGTCGGACCAGAAGTTGCCCAGCTCACCGGTGCGGGAGCGCGCGAAGCCTCGTACGAGTGCCACGGCGACGGCGATACCGACCGAGGCGGACAGGAAGTTCTGCACCGCCAGGCCGCCGGTCTGTACGACGTGGCCCATGGCCTGCTCGCCGTAGTACGACTGCCAGTTGGTGTTGGAGACGAACGACGCCGCGGTGTTGAACGCCTGGTCCGGGTCGATCGAGGAGAAGCCGAGCGAGCCGGGCAGGCTGCCCTGGAAGCGCTGCAGCAGGTACAGGAACAGCACGCTCACCGCGGAGAATGCGAGGACGCCGCGCAGGTAGGCGGGCCAACGCATCTCCGTGTTCGGGTTGGCGCCGATGCCCTTGTAGATCCACTTCTCGACGCGCAGATGCTTGTCCGAGGAGTAGACCTTGGTCATGTAGTCGCCGAGGGGACGATAGGCGAGAGCCAGTGCCGCCATGAGAGCGACCATCTGGAGCACGCCGGCGAGTACGGGACTCATATCGCTGCTCAGAACCTCTCCGGGAAGATCAGGGCGAGGACGAGATAGCCCAGCAGGGCGACGGCCACGATCAGGCCGACGATGTTCTCGGCGGTCACAGCTTCGTCACCCCCTTGGCGACGAGAGCCACCAGCGCGAACACCGCGATCGTGGTGACGACGAAGGCCACGTCGGCCATCGCAAGCTCCTAGATGAGGTTCGAATCGAACGGACGATTAGAGGAAAGCGCCTCTCTGGCCGGATTCGAGCGCCGTTGACGGCTCCCATACGCAGGTTCGTACGGCTTTGACGGAACCCATACGGCCGGCTGATCCAGCTGCGTGGACCAATCCCCCCGGGCGCCTGAACACCGCCGGGGCGAGCCCTCCGGGAGGAGTGCTTCCGACGCGCGGGATCAGGGGCGGAACCGCAGCCGGCAGATCACCGCGTCCGTCAGCACGGACAGGCCGATCAGCATCACCCCGAGCGCCACCTCCGCGCGCTGTGCCCGCTTCACGCGCGGGACGCGGAAGGACCGCGCGGCGTTGGCGATCGCCTCCACACCGGTGAGTGCCACCGAAGGAGTAGCCGTGTTCGGTCGGAAGCAGAGCCTGCGGACGTCGCACCACCTGCAACTCGAAGCCGGGTAGCCTCTCTTCACGTCAAGCGGAAGCTCGTGGACCACCGGCTCGTGACCCTTCGTGGCGGTGAGTGGGGCGGAGTGCCGACCGAGGGGAGACAGCAGGATGACGAAGCCGTCGGCAGGCGACTTCGATGCCACCTCCGGTGGGGTTGGCGACAGAATCGGCCGGTACCGGCTGCTCAGAACCCTCGGCACGGGTGGCATGGGCCGGGTCTGTCTGGCGCGTTCGGAGGGTGGGCGCACGGTCGCGGTCAAGCTCATCAAGCCAGAGCTGGCCGCCGAACCCGAGTTCCGTGAGCGCTTCCGGCTGGAGGTGGCGGCGGCGCGCAGGGTGAGCGACCGCTGGACGGCGCCGGTCCTCGACGCGGACACCGAGGCCGAGACACCGTGGGTGGCCACCGGCTACATCGCGGGCCCCTCGCTCGAACACATCGTCTCGCCCCACGGACACGGCCCGCTCCCCGCCCCTTCCGTACGCACCCTCGCCCACGGACTCGCCTGCGCCCTGCTCGACATCCACGGCGCGGGCCTGGTCCACCGGGACCTCAAGCCCTCCAACGTCCTGATCACCATCGACGGCCCACGGGTCATCGACTTCGGCATCGCGCGGGCGCTGGACGCGGTACCCGGCTCGACCCCGACCAGCTCGGGCGTGCTGGTCGGCTCGCCCCGCTTCATGTCGCCCGAGCAGCTCAAGGACGAGCCGGTGGGCCCGGCCGCCGACGTCTTCTGCATGGGTACGGTCCTGGCGTACGCGGCGACCGGGCAGACGCCGTTCGGCGGTGGCGGCTCCGGCGGCGTCCACGCCGTGATGTTCCGTATCGCGCAGGAGGAGCCGGACCTGACGGGGATCGAGGAGCCGGTACGGGGACTGATCGCCGACTGCCTCGCCAAGGATCCGGCGGCCAGGCCGACTCCGGAGGAGGTGGTCGCGCGGATGCGACCGGTGACGACCGGCGCCTCGTCGCCGCCGTGGCTGCCTGCCCAGATCATCGCCGAACTGGGGCGCAGCGCCGTCCAGTTGCTCGACACGGACACTCCGCCGCACGCGAGCGCCATGGCAGCGCCCGCACCGGCCGCCTTCGTGTCGTCGCCCGCACCGGCCGCGCCCGAGCCATCGTCCGTGACTTCGTCCACCGCCTCGCTCGTGACCTGGGAGGAACCTCCGGCGTCGGAGCAGTCGGAACGGTCGGAGTGGGGAACCCAGGTCGTGCCGAAGCCGGACCATGGGCGTACGGAGTCAACTCCTTCGCCGCGCCCTCGCCCGACGAGCAGGGGCCGACGGGCCGCGCTCGCGCTGGCGGCCGCCGCCGTGGTGGCAGGAGGCGCGTATGCCGCGTGGGCCGCCGATCTCCCACTGCCCAACGGGGGCTCGGAATCCGGCTCCGGTGACAACGGCGGCGTGACGTCCGACGTACCCGAGGCGTTCGTGGGCATCTGGGCGGGCGAGGTCGAGCGGGACGGGAGGCCCACCGATCAGTACCGCCGGTTCGTCGTCTCGTCGGGGCAGGTGGGCGAGGTCGTCGCCACCAGCATCAGCCTCGGCAAGGAGTACGAGTGCAAGAGCGACGGCAAACTCGCCGCCAAGCCGTCCGGCGGCGGTGTGTCGTTGCGGCTGGACACCAAGGTCGTCAACAGCGTCCCGTCGGGCTCCTGTTCGGCCCTCGGCGAGCATGTCCTCTCCCGGTCCGGCGGTGACTCCCTCCGCTGGGAAGCGGCGGGGCGCACCGCCGAACTGCACAGGATCAAAGGGCCGGAGAGGCTGCCCGAAGAACTGCTCGGCACCTGGCAGCGGCCCCTCGCCAACGGCGGCACGCAGCGCATGACCATCGACCGGTCGCCGGTGGGCAGCCCGGCCGCCACGCTGGTCTCGGACGGCGGCGGCGAGCACTGCGAGGCCGACATGAACCTGGTCTCCGTGGGGGACGCGGACGGTCCGGCACGCTTCGCACCACCGGCGATCGACCAGGCCGCCTCCTCCGGCCTCTGCGTCCGCGGCGGCTCCTCCACCCTGCGCACCGAGGGCGACACACTCGTACGCGAACTGGCCGACGGGCGACGGCTCACGTATACGCGGGTCTGAGGGGCCGCCGGGCCGCACACCCGGATCACATACGCCCGGCATCCGGCCCGGCGTGGCTCAGCGGCCCACGTCCATCCGCTGCGTGCCGATGACCGACAGCAGTCGCAGCGCCTCCTCGGACCGTGAACCGGAGGCCGCTGTGTAGATCACGACCTGCTGGTCCCGGCCGGTGATGTCGAGGGCGTCGCAGTTGACGGTGACCGCGCCGACCAGCGGGTGCTGGAAGGTCTTGCACAGGGTGGGCTCGGCGTTCACGTCGTGGGAGGCCCACAGCCGGGTGAACTCCTCGCTTCCGGCCAGGAGTTCACCCACCAGGCCGGTCACCTCGGGGTCGTCGGGATAGCGGGCGGCGGTGGCACGCAGCCGTTGCGTCGCGTTGCGGGCGAACGCGTCCGCGTCCGACACTCCGTACAACCGACGTCCCTGCGGGTGCGGTCCGAGGAAGACACGGCGTACGAGGTTGCGGTCGCGCCGCGGAAGGGCGGAGAAGTCCTCCATGAGGGCGGCCGCGAGGTCGTTCCAGGCGATCACCTCGAACGTCGCGGACGTCACGATGGCGGCGGCCTGCGGCAGTCGGTTCAGCAGGTCGAGGATGCTCTGCCGCACCTCGCGCGAGGGTCCGGGCGGCGGACCTGGCGGTGCGCCGGCGAGGTGGTGGAGGTGGTCGCGCTCGGCGTCCGACAGGCGCAGGGCCCGGGCAAGCGCGGCCAGCACCTCGCGCGACGGGCGCGGGCCGCGGGCCTGTTCCAGGCGCGTGTAGTACTCGGTCGAGATGAACGCCAGCCGCGCCACCTCCTCGCGGCGCAGTCCCGGCGTGCGGCGGCGAGGCCCGGCGGGCAGCCCCACGTCGGCGGGGGTGATCCGCTCGCGCCTGCTGCGCAGGAAGGCCGCCAGTTCTTGTCTGTCCACACCACCAGTGTGCGGGGGTGGCGTGGGCCCATCCAGGTACCGCCGGTGCCTGGATGGGCTCCGCGGACCGGCGCAGGCTCACTGCCATGGACAACACACGAACCACCGACACATCCGCCGCCCCCGCCACCCTCGGCCTGCTGGACGGCAAGGTCGCCCTCATCACCGGCGCGGGTCGCGGTATCGGCGCGGCCGCCGCGCGGCTGTTCGCCCGAGAGGGCGCCCGGGTACTGCTCGCGGCCCGGACCGAGGCCCAGCTGAAGGCGGTGACCGAGGAGGTCCGGGCAGCGGGCGGCATCGCGGACCACGTGGTGTGCGACCTGGCCGACCCGGCCGCCGTACGCGCCGCCGTGGACCGCGCCGTGGACCTGTACGGCCGTCTCGACATCGCCTTCAACAACGCCGGTACGTTCGTGCCGCCCGGTCCGATGGACCAGGTGACCGAGGCCGACTTCGACCACGTCTACGCCGTGAACCTCAAGGGCCCGTGGGTGGCCATGGCCGCCGAGATCGCCGCCATCCGGGCCACCGCCGGGACGGGGGCCATCGTCAACAACTCGTCCGTCGGCAGCCTGATGGGCAACCCCGAACTGCCCGCGTACGGCGCGATGAAGCGAGCGCTCAACAGCCTCACCGAGTCGGCCGCCATCACGTACGGCCCGGAAGGCATCCGCGTCAACGCCATCGCCCCCGGCAACACGCTGACCGAGATGATCCGTACCTGGGAAGAGGAATCGCCCGGCCTCCAGGAGCGGCTCCAGGCGCACACGCCGCTGCGCCGCGCGGCCGACCCGGACGAGATCGCCCAGGCCGCCGCCTGGCTCCTCAGCGACCGCTCCTCGTTCGTGACCGGCACGGTCCTGCGGGTCGAC
Organism: Streptomyces sp. NPDC050988; assembly: GCF_044456225.1. Classification (NCBI taxonomy): domain Bacteria; kingdom Bacillati; phylum Actinomycetota; class Actinomycetes; order Kitasatosporales; family Streptomycetaceae; genus Streptomyces; species Streptomyces sp. NPDC050988. The sequence goes on from NZ_JBITFQ010000003.1 coordinate 219,354, forward strand.
GGAGGCGCGCGAGCCTGAACCGTGGGCACGCCTCGCGTTCACCGGATGAGCACGGGCGACCGGGCACTAGAGTGAAGGGTCCTTGTCAGAAGATCCGGGGCCGGAACCGTCCAGGCGTGAATGGGTGAGGGAGACACGGTGACCCTGCGCGAGAACGATCCGCGGTCAGTCGGCGGCTATCGGATCGAATCGCGGATCGGGAGCGGCGGCATGGGTGTCGTCTATCTCGGCAGATCGGCCTCGGGGCGGGCCGTCGCCGTCAAGGTCGTACATACGAGGTATGCCGACAACGCCGAGTTCCGGGCCAGGTTCCGGCAGGAGATCGTGGCCGCGCGCCGGGTCAGCGGGGCGTTCACCGCGCCGGTCGTGGACGCCGACCCGGACGCGGAACGACCGTGGATGGCAACCGCGTTCGTCCCGGGCCCCACCCTCGCCGAACGGGTCGCCGAGGCGGGTCCGCTGGATTGGCGGGCGCTGCGTCGCCTCGGCACCGAACTCGCCGAGGCGTTGCGTGAGATCCACCGCGCGGAGGTCGTGCACCGGGACCTCAAGCCGAGCAATGTGCTCCTAGTGGAGGGCGAGGGCGACGACGGGGCGGCACGCGTCATCGACTTCGGCATCTCGCGCGCGGCCAGCAGTGATGTCCGCACCCAGACGGGCATGGTGATGGGCTCGCCGCCGTTCATGGCACCGGAGCAGTTCAGCCGCCCCCGCGAGGTCGGCTCCGCCGTCGACGTGTTCTCGCTGGGGGCGGTCCTCGTGTACGCGGCCACCGGGCGCAGCCCCTTCGAGGCGGAGAACGCCTATCTCGCCGCGTACAACACCGTGCACAGCGAGCCCGAGCTGGGCGAACTGCCGGAGCCGCTGCGCCCGTTGGTCGCGGCCTGCCTGGCGAAGGAACCGGCGGACCGTCCGACGTCGAGCGAGGTGCTGGACGCCCTGACCGGGCTGCCGGGGGAGCCGGCCGACGGAGAGTGCGACGCGGAGCCGTCCCGGATCCCGGTGACCGTGCTGTCGGAGTCAGCGGCGTTGCCGTCCTCGGGTGCGAAGCCGACCGAACGGAGGCGCCGTGGGAAATGGCTGTGGACCGCCCTCGTCGGCGCGGTCCTCCTCGGTATGACGGGGGTGGCTTCGGTCACCGTGCTGGACGACGACCCGGCCGGCACGGTCGGCGAGGCCGACGAGGCCGGCCCGCGGGTGTCGCCCCGTGGTTCGGCACCGGCGGGCTGGAGGCCGTGGCACAACGCACTGGAGCCGGACGAGGACGATCCGATGCCCATGGGCCCGACGTGTGTTCCGGACGCGCTCGGCGTCTTCTGCTCCTCTCCCCAGGTCGCCCTCATGCGACTGAGTTCGGCGACGGGCCGGGTGGACTGGACGAAGCCCATGAGCCGGAAGGAGGTCGACGGTTTCTCGCTGCGCGATCCCGTCGTCCGCGAGGGTGTGGTGTTCGTCAACAGCTCGGACCGCTCCGAGGGAGTGGACGCCTTCGACGCCAGGACCGGCGCGCGGCTGTGGCATGTGGACGGTCCGGTGGGCGACTTCGCGTACCTGAGCGGGGTGTTGCTCGTACGGCTGGACGAGCTCGGGCCGTCCGACACCGCGCGCTTCGCGGCGTACGAGCCGCGCACGGGTGAGGAACTGTGGCGGCGCAAGCTGGCTTCAGCGTCGGCGAGCCCGTTCCACGAGGGGTCCAAGGGGACCCTCTACGCCGATCTGCGCGGCGGCTCCGGCGGCATAGCCCGCCTCGACGCACGGACCGGCCGTACGCTGGGCAACGTCGAGGCGCCCAAGGGCGATCTGTGGCTGGCCACCGTCCACGACGACACGGCGTACTACGCCCGCTGGGACGACAACTCCGGGGTCTCCGCCGCCTTCTTCATCCAGGAGCTCGACAGTGGGAAGACCCGCCGAATCGACTTCCCCTGGAGCGTCGAGCCGGAGGCGCCGCCGTTGGTCCGCGACGACACCATGTACATCTTCGACTACGGCAACGAGACCCTGCTCGCCCTCGATCTGAAGCGCGGAAAGCCGCTGTGGACCAGCTCCCGCGACCTGCGCGTCTTCAGCGAACCGGCGCTCCACGACGGCCGGTTGTACGTCACGATGCCGGACACCAGCGTGCTGGCTCTCGATCCGCGCACCGGCAAGGAGATCGGGCGTACCGCCTCGTCCTTCGACACGGAGGGCCGCTCCTTCGAGGAACTGACCCCGAACTCGGTGCCGCCGCTTCTGGTGGGTGGTGTGCTCTACGGGGTCAGCGGGCCGGGGGTCTTCTCGGTGGCGGACGTTCCCTGAGCGCCGGTGCGGTACGAGCAGTCCCGTCCAGAGACATTCGGTCCTGACGCAATCGCCAGCCCTCGGCTCTCACCTGGCGATGCGCTCCTCACTCGACACCGTGACCCTGCGTCAATCATTGTTCACTCAAGGCTGGATGCGGCGTGCGTCTCCCAGGCACCATACGCGCATGACCGAAAACCCCGAGGGTTCCGCTGTCCGCTCCACGGCAGTTCGCGGCAAGCGACGCAACGCCGTGCTGGCGCTGTACGACAGTCCCGTTTATCGGGACTGGGCGTTCTGGATGACGGTTGGTTGGGGACTCATGACAGCCGTCTCCATTCCTGGCAGTGATCAGCCCAACTCGCTGCCTGTGTGGCTTGACACGCTCCTCGCCGTGCTGACGTTTGTCACTCTTTTCGGTGTAATTCCCACCTGGCTCCGGTTGCTGTTCAGGCAATGGCTGCGGCGCAGGAACGACCGCTCGCCCCGCTCCTCCGTCGGGACGCCACTCACCGCAGGTCATGGCACCGCCCCGGCGTCCGCTCAACGGCCCGCTTTACCAGCTGTACTGCTGCCTCCGCAGCCATCTTCTGAACCATCACAACGGCGCCCGCCACCACCCCGAGCCCATTCCCCGCGTCAGCCTCAGGTCGCTCCGAGTCCGCAACGGCTACAGCAAGGCCTCCCGGACGACCCAGGCCTCGCCAAAGCTGGCATCCAGCCGCTGTCCTCCTCCGCAGTCATGTCAGACGCCCGGACCACGATGCCTCACCCGGTTGCCCGCGCTATTCGCACAATCCAGCAGGCGAATACCAGCAAGGAGCAGTACGAGGCGTTGCTCGACGCGGCTGAGATCCTCGCAATCAGCGCCAGCGTCACGGCAGCCGCGCTGCTGCAGAGAAGGATTGGTGGCAGCGCTGCACACCCAGACGAGAGCAACGAACGCAGCCTATCGATGCTCCGCAGTTCCCTTCTGGCCGGAGGGGGTGCCACGTTCGGCACATGGACCAACTGGCTCGATGCTCTGCGTCCCCTCGCCGCGAGCCGCCCTGAAGTTGTTCCCGGACTCCCGAATGCATTGCACAGCGATGAACACACCACAGGACTGATCGGCCACCTCAACGCCCTGCGTACGGAAAGGAATCGCGCCGCACACGGTGACAGGCCCCAGAGTGCAGGCGAATCCGGTCTGCGGGTGGAGGAAATCAGACCCCACCTCGAACACGCACTGATGAAGGCCGAATTCCTGACGCAGTCGCCCTGGCTGCTCACTGTCTCCTGCTCCTACCAGCCAAGGACCCAGACCTTCGACGTTGTCGCACACAACGCGATGGGTGATCACCCGGATTTCGAACGACGGGAGTTCAGCTGGACCAGCCCCGTGGCCAACGAGGTGTTCTACGTCCTGACCGCCGAGGGCCCGGTCACTCTGTCACCATTCGTGGCCAGTCTGTTCTGTCCGCAATGCCAGCAGATGGAAGTCTGTTACGCCGCCCGGGCCGACAAGAGGACCGGGCCGGCCATCCTCAAGAGCTTTGCCAGAGGGCATACCCTCCACTCTGCCGATCTCGGAGACGAGATTCGCTCACTACCTGACCATCGGCGTGGAACCACCCCATGAAGGGGCCCAGCACGGGCGCTACATCCCAGCACCTTGCTGCTACAGGCTGTGGGCAACCCTCCCTAACGCGTACTGGAGCGCATGGCCGACGGCCTGCACGGTGTTGCGTACCCGCACACCACCAAGCGGAACTCCAGACCCGTACGGTGGTGGCAGCCTCACAGACTGCGGTGAACGTGGTGCGGGCTCAGTAACTGTCCGGTTCGGCGCAGCTGTCAGGCTCACGTAGATCGTAATGTTTGCCGGGCAGGCGAAGTCCGTTGACGGCCAGGATGCAGCCGCCGCCAGCCGGGCTTCGGAAGCCGCCATCATCGCCGGGTGCGCCCCAGGAGGCCTGAGGCCTGCGCTTGGTCTCGTAGAGTGCGCAGGCTGACGCGTACCCCTTGTTGGTCCTCGATGCGCCATTCGTTCATGCCCTGACACGTCTTGGTGCCTCGGACCACGGCGCCGGCCTCGTCCACGCGTCCGTAGGCGGTGCCGCCTGTGGCCTTGAGAACAATGCCGCCGTCCGCGTCGACCGTGGCCCAGTGATCCACAGACCGGTAGGTCAATACGATTGGTGTTCCGGGTTTCAGGACACCGGCGTCCAGCATCTTGGCGACGTCGGTGGTACGGCGCCGTGTAGTGCGCGGGGCGGAGGCATGCGGTTGCGGGGCGGTCTGTTCCGTGTCGTGTGGAGGGTGGCAAGCCGTTTGCAAAGCCGGAAGACGCAGGCCGAGCCGTTCGGGGTGCCAGATGAGCGCGCACAGCCGAAGGTAGAGGCTCTGCCGTGTCTCGACGACCTTGGTCATCGCTTCCATGGGGCCGAACGGCCGCAACAGGGCGTCCAGGTGATGGGTCTTGATGAAGGCGCGCAGCGGAGGGTTTCGGAGGTCGAAGTCCGCCGCCAGAATGCCCAGCAGGGTGTTGTGCCGCCGATACAGCGGGATCTTCTGTGCCAGGGGCAGGTCGTTGAAACTGGAGTTCTCGCGGCCGGGCAGGAGTCCGAGGCCACCGAGCTGATTGCGGCGGGTCCGGAAGACCACCGGATCGGGTATCTCGACCTCGACGCGGCTGTGATGTTTTGCCCACAGGTGTTCGATGTGGAATTGCTTGTTGTCAAGATAGGCCAGGATGCTGCCGGGTCGCTCACACTTCTCCTCCACGAATCCCGTGGTGCGAGCGAGCACATACCTGACCTGGTGAGAGTTGTTGCCGCGCAGCCCAAAAGTGGTTGCCTCGGCATTGGGATCGGCGTCCTGGGCGGCAAGCCCGCCCAGGAAAGCAGCGACATCTGTGACGTTGTGGCAGGCGCGTAACCGGGGCACGAGCGTGTCGTGGACGAGGTTTGCGACGTCCGAGGTTTGGACGGAGAGGTCTTGGAGAACGCGCAGTACGTACCACCGGTCGATGAAGTTGGCGACGAGGCGCCCCTTCTCCTTGGCGTCGGCGGGTAGATCGTCCGGGCGGATGGCCGAGAGCATTGCGACTGCTTGGGCCTGCAGTCCGTTCCGCTCATTGAAGAACACCGCTTCCAGGCGGTCGTCCTTCTGTTTGAGTTCACGGCTCGCAGCGAGGAGAGGTCTGAACAGGCGGGCCGTGTCGAGGAGACTGGTCACGAACCGCATGAAGTTTTCCGGGCGGTCGGGATGCAGTCCCAGGTGGTCGGTGTTCTTACGAACCCAGACGTTGAGGTTGTTGTCGATCTGCCGGCGGTCGTCGGCATCGCGCGGGCGGACATGGCGGGCCAGAAGGGCTGCCTTGATGAAGCGGGCAGGTGCCCCGGCATCCTCGCGATCGGTGGCCAGTTCCCGCAGCATCTCCTGCCAGTTGGTGTTCAGCTCGTCTTCGCGGGATCCGACGTTGGAGAGCAGGTAGCTCTTCAACAGATCGACGGCGGTGAGACGGGCGCCGCGGTCGTTCATCGTCTCGAACATCCGGTATCCGTGGTCCTGGTTGACGGCTCGGATGCCCACCAGCACCACGCGGTCAAGCAGCCAGTCGATGAACCGGTCCAGCCTCTCGGAGTCCAGTTCCTCAGCAAGCAAAGCGGCGATCTGCTGGCTTCGTGCCCACAGGTTGCGGCGCGAGAGGGAGTCGCCGGCTCCGGGCTCGTAGGTGCGGCCTTGGCTGATCGCGCGGAGGACGGGTTCGTGGTCGCTGATGCCGACGGAGAAGTGATGGCCGTCAGTGGTGATGGTCCGGTTCAGCCGGTCCACCGGGCGCGTGTAGCCCAAGTCCTGGGCACGTGCTCGCAGTTGCAGGAAGATCAAGTGGAGGGTGACGAAGCGCTGCTGCCCGTCGACGAGGCACCGGCGGTTGTGGTTGCGGGACTGTTCGTAGTAGACGAACGGGCCAAGGAAGTATTGCGGCGCGTTTCCCGGCCGACGCAGTAAGGCGGGATCGCTGCCCCAGTGCCGGAACGACGTGCACAGGTCCCGCAGAAGAGTGCGGACCTCCTCTTCGCCCCAGGTGTAGTCCCGCTGGTAATAGTCGATCTCGTAGGACACATCCCGGAAGAGCTCCTTGAGATTGAAGCCCTGGGACTTGATCTCATCGGTGGCCACGGCGCCCCCCGCTCTCCGCTTTCCTGCCCCAACACGCCCTGGCTCTATGCTGCCAAGCTTGATCGGATGCGGGTAGACGGCCGTCCGCGGCAATGTGCGAGGCGATGCCTGGAAGCGGCGCCTCCCCCAAGACGCGGCGGCGCGGATGGTAGCCGGCAGAAGCAGGAACCCTCTCCTGCCTACCACTTGGCGACGGGCCCGAGGGCCATGGTCGCGCGCCGAAACGCAACTCACTCTGCGGCATCGGTTGTGCGTCAGGAACACCCGAGCAAGAACTCTTCGCGCCGTTTCGGCCTGGCCCACACGCACTCGGCTGCTGCCTGTGTCTACGCACAAGTCCCTCACCGGGAACCGCCGCGGGCAAAGCGCCCCTGCGAGGCACAACATGGCGTCAGGCCGCGCCCAGCGGTTTCGCGACATCCTCACCAGGCAGATGTCGCTCGTGGCCCGGCACCCTCCGTGCGGGCGAAGAAGAGGAGCAGAGCGAACCGATCCGCCTGCGGTGCCAGTCCTCTCTGCCGTGAGCGACCACTGCCAGCAGCGGTGCGAAGGAGCACAATGCCCAGTCTTCGCCCTGGGGGCCCCTCGCGCACCGGGGTCTATCGCACGGAGCGGCGCCTGGGCGCGCGGGCAGGGAGTGGTGTACGAGGCATACGGACCGGCAGGCGAGCGGGTCGCGATGAAGGTTCCGTCGCCAGAGATCCTCGCGTCGCCCGGGACACCGGCGCGCCTGGCCAGAGAGGTCCCGGCCGTGCGTCGTGTGGCCCCTGGGACGAACAGCCCCCGGAAGCCGACAGAAGCCCGCGACGACTGCCACGGTCATCTGCTACGCGCGGCTGGGCTCCATCGACCGCAGAGGCGATTCCTCGCGGCACCCGAAGCCCCCGGCGACCAGCCACCCACACCCTTGCCCAGCCCCCCGCTCCCACCTAGCCTGAGTTTGTGCCGCAAATAAACAAATCCCGAACGCACAACGACGTGCCGGGCGACAGCCACGACCTCACCCGACTCCGTATCGCCCTCACCACCTTCTTCGCCCTCGACGGCTTCGTCTTCGCCGGGTGGGTCGTCCGCATTCCCGCGATCAAGGCACAGACCGGCGCCTCCGCCAGCACACTGGGGCTCGCCCTTCTCGGTGTCTCCGCCGGAGCCGTCGTCACGATGATGTTCACCGGCCGGCTCTGCCGCCGCTACGGCAGCCACCCCGTCACCGTCGTCTGCGGCATCCTGCTCTCCCTCAGCGTCGCGCTGCCGCCCCTCACGCACTCGACCTGGGCACTCGGCGCGGTCCTGCTGATCTTCGGCGCCGCGTACGGCGGGATCAACGTCGCCTTCAACAGCGCCGCCGTCGACCTGGTGGCCGTGCTGCGGCGGCCGATCATGCCCAGTTTCCACGCGGCCTTCAGCCTGGGCGGGATGATCGGCGCCGGCCTCGGCGGACTGGTCGCGGGCTCACTGTCGCCGACGCGCCATCTGCTCGGCCTGACCGTGATCGGCCTGCTGGTGACGGCTGTCGCGGGACGCGCCCTGCTGCGGTACGAGTCCCCCGTACCGCAGTCGGCTCCAGGGCCGGCCGAGGAGCGTGCACCGCGCCGACCGGACTCCCGTACGCGCCGGCTGGTCGTCGTCTTCGGCCTGATCGCCCTCTGCACGGCCTACGGAGAGGGGGCCCTGGCCGACTGGGGCACCTTGCACCTGGAGCAGGACCTGGACGCGCACCCGGGCATCGCGGCCGCGGGTTACTCGTGTTTCGCGTTCGCCATGACGATCGGCCGGCTCTGCGGGACCACGCTCCTGGAGCGGCTCGGGCGGACCCGGACGGTGGTCGCGGGTGGCACCATGGCCGCCGTCGGCATGCTCGTCGGATCGCTCGCCCCCTCGGTGTGGGCGGCCCTCGTCGGCTTCGCCGTCACCGGGATCGGCCTTGCCAACATCTTCCCGATCGCCGTCGAACGGGCCGGCGCCCTGGCCGGTCCCAGCGGCGTCGCCGTGGCCTCCACCTTCGGCTACGGAGGCATGCTCCTCGGACCACCCGCCATCGGATTCATGGCCGACTGGTTCTCCCTGCCCATCGCCCTCACCAGCGTGGCGACCCTGGCCGCGGTGGCCGCCGTCATCGGATACGGGACGCGACGGGCGACGGCCGACTGACGGCGCCTCGTCGGAGCCGCCGGGTGGACGCCGCCGAGGCGCGGCGCCCCGGGCCCGATACCGCCACGGCACAGCAGGGCAGGGCACAGTGGTAACCGACGCACCATACGGATCAGGAAAGTTGATGTCATGACCGACAAGCTCACCGTCAGTGTCCTCGGCACCGGGATCATGGGCGCCGCGATGGCCCGCAACCTCGTCCGCGCCGGACACACCGTCCGGGCCTGGAACCGCTCCCGCGACAAGGCCGAACCCCTCACCGCCGACGGCGCACACGTCGTCGACACCCCCGTGGAGGCGGTCGAGGGCGCCGATGTCGTCCTCACCATGCTGTACGACGGTCCCGCCGCGCTGGACGTGATGCGGCAGGCGGCGCCCGCCCTGCGGGCCGGCACCGCGTGGGTGCAGTCGACGACCGCCGGGATCGAGGCCGTCGGCGAACTGGCCGACTTCGCCCGCGAGAAGGGCCTGGTCTTCTACGACGCGCCCGTTCTCGGCACCCGGCAGCCCGCCGAGGCCGGTCAGTTGCTCGTCCTGGCCGCCGGTCCGAGCGACGGCAGGGGGGTTGTGACGCCGGTCTTCGACGCCGTCGGCGCCCGTACGGTGTGGACGGGCGAGGACGGTGCGGCGGGCAGCGCCACCCGTCTCAAGCTCGTGGCCAACAGCTGGGTCCTCTCCGTCACCAACGCGACCGGTGAGGTGCTGGCCCTGGCCAAGGCTCTGGACGTGGATCCGCAGAGCTTCTTCGACGCCATCGTGGGCGGCCCGCTGGACATGGGCTATCTGCGCGCCAAGGCCGGGCTCATCCTCAACGACCAGCTGTCTCCGGCCGCCTTCGCCGTGGGCACCGCCGCCAAGGACGCCCGTCTGATCGTCGAGGCGGGCGAGGGGCACGGGCTGCGTCTCGACGTCGCCGTCGCGAGCGCCGAGCGCTTCGCCCGCGCCGCCGCCCAGGGCCACGCCGACGAGGACATGGCCGCCGCGTACTTCGCGAGCTTCGACGAGAAGGAGGCGAACACCGAGGGCTGACCGAGCCGCAGCCGCCCGGGTGAGCGGCGGAAAGACGTCACCCGCCGTCCCTCCCGAAGCCTGCTCCGTCCGGCACACTCCCCTGCATGGAGATTGCCGAGTTCGTTCGAAGTCTGGACCGGGAAGGCGGGTTGCTGGCCGAGGCCGCGGAGGAGGCCGGGGCCGACGCCAAGGTGCCCACCTGCCCGGAGTGGCAGGTGCGGGACCTGTTGCGGCACACCGGCATGGTGCACCGCTGGGCCACGGCGTTCGTGGCCCAGGGGCACACCTCGTACCATCCCGACGGCGGCCTGCCCGAGTTGGACGGCACGGAGTTGCTGACCTGGTTCCGGGACGGACACCGCGGGCTCGTCGAGACGCTCGCCACCGCCCCTCCCGACGTGGAGTGCTGGAGTTTCCTGCCCGCGCCTTCGCCGCTCGCCTTCTGGGCCCGGCGGCAGGCCCACGAGACGACCGTGCACCGGGTGGACGCGGAGTCCGCACGCGGCGGCACCCCGACAGCGGTCCCCGTGGACTTCGCGGTCGACGGCATCGACGAACTGCTGCTCGGCTTCCACGCCCGCAGCAGGAGCAGGGTACGGACGGACGAGCCGCGCGTCCTGAGGGTGCGGGCCTCGGACTCGGACGCGGTGTGGAGCGTACGGCTGTCGGCCGAACCCCCGGCGGCCGAGCGGGGCGAAGTGGCGGACGCGGACTGCGAGTTGGCGGGGACGGCCGCCCAGCTCTACCTGGCGCTGTGGAACCGCGGCCCGTTCCCGGGCGTGACGGGAGACTCGTCGCTCGCGACGCTGTGGCGGGAGAAGTCCGCGGTCACCTGGAGCTGAGCGGCGGCACGCGACAAGCGCGGCGGCGGGCGGGCGGGGCGGCCGCATCAGCGACTCAACCGGCCCGGCCGCTTCACCCCGCCCGGCCGGTCCCCGGGCCCAGTCGTTGGTCCGGCCCGGCCGGACCACTTCACCCGGCGGAGCCACCCGCCAACATCCGCCCCAGCACCGCACGCTGCACCGGCAACACCTCGCCGTGCAGCGCGCGCCCCTTCGGCGTGAGGGCGACCCGGACACCGCGCCGGTCCTCCGGGCACATACAGCGCTGCACGAGACCGTCCTTCTCCAGGCGGCCGATCAGCCGGGACAGCGCGCTCTGGCTCAGATGAACCCGCTCGGCGATCTCCTGGACGCGGTAGGAGCTGTCGCCGCCGTCGGCCGGCGCGGTCGCGGCCAGCACGTCGAGGACCTCGAAGTCGCTTGCGCCCAGGCCGTGTTGGTGCAATGTCCGGTCCAGTTCGCAAAGTGTGCGCGCGTGCACCGCGAGGATGTCGCGCCACTGGTCAACGAGGCCCTGCTCGGCCTTCTCGACAGCCGCCATGGCCCGCACCCTAGCAAGAAACCTCCTTTGTTGCATCCACATTAAATGCACTTGCATTGAATGCATGCGCATGTACTGTGTGGCGCATGACCTCTCCGCTCACCACCTCCGCGGCGCCGTCCCCGGCGGCTCGCTGGACGCCTCGCCTGTGGGGCACCCTCCTGGTGCTCTGCGCCGCGATGTTCCTGGACGCGCTGGACGTGTCGATGGTCGGCGTCGCCCTGCCGTCCATCGGTTCCGAACTCGATCTCTCCACCTCGACTCTGCAGTGGATCGTCAGCGGCTACATCCTCGGCTACGGCGGCCTGTTGCTCCTCGGCGGACGCGCCGCCGACCTCCTCGGCCGCCGCCAGGTCTTCCTGGTGGCGCTCGCCGTCTTCGCGCTCGCCTCGCTGCTCGGCGGGCTCGTCGACTCGGGCCCGCTGCTCATCGCGAGCCGCTTCATCAAGGGCCTGAGCGCCGCGTTCACGGCTCCGGCGGGCCTGTCGATCATCACCACGACGTTCCCGGAGGGCCCGCTGCGCAACCGCGCGCTCTCCATCTACGTCACCTGCGCCGCGACCGGCTTCTCGATGGGCCTCGTTCTGTCCGGACTGCTCACCGAGGCCAGCTGGCGCCTCACCATGCTGCTGCCCGCGCCCATAGCGGTCATCGCGCTGATAGCCGGCCTCAAGCTCATCCCGCGCAGCGAGCGCGACCGGACCCACCGCGGCTACGACATCCCCGGCGCCATCATCGGCACCGCCTCGATGCTGCTGCTCGTCTTCACCGTCGTCCAGGCACCCGAGGTGGGCTGGGCCACGGCCCGTACGCTGCTGTCGTTCCTCGCGGTGGCCGTCCTGCTGACCGTGTTCGTACGCGTCGAGCAGCGCAGCCCCAGCCCGCTGATCCGGCTCGGCGTACTGCGCTCCGGCAACCAGATCCGGGCACAGCTGGGCGCGATGGCGTTCTTCGGCTCGTACGTCAGCTTCCAGTTCCTGGTCACGCTCTACATGCAGTCGCTGCTCGGCTGGTCGGCACTGCACACCGCGCTCGCCTTCCTGCCCGCGGGCGCGCTGGTGGCGCTGTCCTCGACGAAGATGGGCGCGATCGTCGACCGGTTCGGCACGCCACGGCTCATCGTGGCCGGCTTCGCGCTGATGGTCGTCGGCTACGCCCTGTTCCTGCGGGTCGACCTGGACCCCGTGTACGCGGCGGTGATCCTGCCGTCGATGCTGCTGATCGGCGCGGCCTGCGCGCTGGTCTTCCCCTCGCTCAACATCCAGGCCACGAACGGCGTGGACGACCACGAGCAGGGCATGGTCTCGGGTCTGCTCAACACCTCGGTGCAGGTGGGCGGTGCGATCGTCCTCGCGATCGTGACGGCCGTGGTGACCGCGAACGCCTCCGACAGTTCCTCGCCGCAGGCGGTCCTCGACAGCTACCGTCCCGGTCTGGTCGTCGTCACCGCGATCGCCGTGGCGGGCCTGCTCATCACGGCCACCGGACTGCGCGGACAGCGCACGCGGCAGACGACGATCCTGGTCGCCAAGTCCGAGGACGTACGGGACGACGAGCGGGAGCGTGAGGACGAGCGGGTGGCCGCCCGCGACTGACCCCGGCCCACGACCGACTCCTCTCTCTCGACGACGCGCGCCCGGCAGGCTTCCTTGCCCGCCGGGCGCGCCTTTCCTTGCCCCGCCGGGCGCTCCCCTGTGAGACTGCCGGTATGGGACAGACCAGGGGGCGGCGGACTCAGTCCGAGCGGGACGAGATGACCGTCGAGATCGGATACGCGTTGTTCAGCGCCGCGTTCGCCGCGGCGGTGGCGTTCGGAGCCCTGGCCGGACCCGCACTCCTCTTCGACCTGCCGGTCACCATCGAGAAGGTCCAGTTCGCGGCCGGGACCTCACTCGCTGCCGTGCTCTTCGTCTTCCGGGTGGCCAGTGTGCTGGTCCGTTTCCGGCAGGCGCCTCAGCCCAACCAGCCCGGCCGCACCAGGCCCGACTCGTAGGCGAGCACGACCAGTTGGGCCCTGTCGCGGGCGCCCAGCTTCACCATGGTCCGGCTGACGTGGGTCTTCGCGGTGAGCGGGCTGACGACGAGCCGGCGAGCGATCTCGTCGTTCGACAGTCCGATGCCGACCAGCGCCATCACCTCCCGCTCCCGCTCGGTGAGTTCGGCGAGCGCCCCGGCGGCCGCCGGCTCCTTGGATCGCGCCGCGAACTCGGCGATCAGCCGACGGGTCACGCCCGGTGACAGCAGTGCGTCGCCCTCTACCACCGCCCGTACGGCGCGCAGGAGTTCCTCCGGTTCGGTGTCCTTGACGAGGAAGCCGGACGCTCCGGAGCGGATGGCCTCGAAGACGTACTCGTCCAGCTCGAAGGTGGTGAGCATGACCACCTTGACGTCATTCAGGCCCGTGTCGTCGGTGATGCGGCGGGTCGCGGCGAGGCCGTCGAGCAGGGGCATGCGGATGTCCATCAGGACGACGTCGGGCCGCAGTTCGCGCACCGCGCCCAGCGCTTCCTCACCGTCGGCGGCCTCTCCGGCCACCTCGATGTCCGGCTGGGCGTCGAGGAGTGCCTTGAAGCCTGCGCGGACCAGTGACTGGTCGTCGGCGAGCAGTACGCGGATCACCGGTCCTCCTTGAGCTTGGGGGATTCCTCGGGCCTCTCGGACGTCCCGGCCGACGCCCCTGACGTCCCGCGCGAGTTCTTGAGCGGCAGCAGGGCCAGCACCCGAAAACCTCCGTCCTCGCGCGGTCCGGCCTCGATCGTGCCACCCAGGGCCGCGGCCCGCTCCCGCATTCCGGCCAGCCCGTTGCCGCTGCCGCCCGCGTCCTCGCCCGTCGCGGGTCCGTCGTCGTCGATACGCAGCGTCAACGCGTCGCGCGCGTAGTCGACCCGCACGCGCGCGTGCCTCGATCCGGAGTGCCGTACGACGTTGGTCAGCGCCTCCTGAATGACGCGGAAGGCGGCGAGGTCGGCACCCGGCGGCAGGGCCCTGCGCTCGCCCCCGCTCTCGACGTCCACCGTCAGTCCGGCACCCGCGGCCTGCTCGACGAGTTCGGGGAGCCGGTCGAGGCCGGGCGCCGGCGCGCGCGGCGCGTCTCCGGGCGTACGGAGCGTGTCGAGCACCTGGCGCACCTCCCCCAGGGCCTCCTTGCTGGCGGCCTTGATGGTGGTGAGTGCGGTGCGCGCCTGTTCGGGGTCGGAGTCGAGCAGCGCGAGGCCGACGCCCGCCTGGACGTTGATGACGGAGATGCTGTGCGCCAGTACGTCGTGCAGTTCCCGGGCGATCCGCAGCCGCTCCTCGTCGGCGCGCCGCTTGGCCGCCTGCCGGCGCTCCGCCCGGTCGCGGTCCCACTGCTCACGGCGTACCCGGGCGAGTTCGGAGACCGCGAGGATGGCGATCATCCAGGCGGCGATGGCGACCTCCTCGCCCCACGAGGAGACCGGGTCGCCCTTCGGCGGCAGCCACCGGTAGAGCCAGTGACCCACCAGGAGGTGGACCACCCACAGTGTGCCGAGCGCGGTCCAGGCCGCCCAGCGCTGCCCGGCGACGATCGCGCTGAAGCAGGCGAATGCGACCGTGAGAAAGATCGGCCCGTACGGATATCCGGCGCTGAAGTAGACGAGCGCCGTGGCCGCCGTACCGAACATCACGGCCACGGGATACCGCTGCCGCCACAGGAGCAGGGCGGCGCCCCCGAAGAGGAGGAACCGCGCGAGGACGTCGAGCTGTTCCCGGTCGGGCTGCTGCTCCGCGGCGAACTTGCTGCCGACGAGGACGAACACGGTGAGGAACAGCGTCGAACGCCACGGCCAACGCGGACGGCCGCCGTCCTCTTCCTCATCGTCGCGGCGGTTCCACCACGGGGGTCCCTGCCACCGGCCCCGCGGCGGGGCGCCCCCGGCGGCCCGGGCCCAGGGGGGTCCGCCCCACCGGCGCGTGCGCTGCTCTTCCATGCCTGCCACGCTAGACGCCGCGGGTCGCCGGAGGCGTCAGCCGAGCGTGGTGATCACACGTACTCCCGGCGGAGTACCTGGTCCGGCTCGGGCTCGGGCGCCTCCTTGATCCGGAAGCGGCGCAGCGGCTTCGGCGCCCACCAGTTCGCGCGCCCCGCGAGCCGCATCGTCACGGGCAGCAGGACCACGCGGATGAGGGTCGCGTCGACGAGGATCGTCAGGGCCGTGCCGATGCCCAGCTCCTTCAGGAAGACGACGCCACCGGTGGCGTACGACAGGAAGGACAGCGCGAGGATGCCGGCCGCGGCCGTGATCAGCGGGGCGCTGCGCCGGATGCCCTCGGCGACCGCTCGGGTGGTGTCGCCGGTGCGGTCGTGCTCCTCCTTGATGCGGGACAGCAGGAACACCTCGTAGTCCATGGAGAGGCCGTACGCCACACAGAACATCAGCACCGGGATACTCGGCTCGATCGAACCGGTCGGCGTGAAGCCGAGCACTCCGGAGAGGTTCCCGTCCTGGAAGACCCACACCAGGCACCCGAACATCACGGCCAGGCTGAGCAGGTTCAGAACGGTCGCCTTCAGGGGCAGCAGCACACTGCCCGTCATCAGGAAGAGGATCAGATACGTCGCCCCGAGGACGAGCCCGGCGGCGAGTGGCAGCCGGTCGAGGAGTGTGGCGCGGAAGTCGGTGGTCTCGCCCGGGTAGCCGCCGACCAGCACGCCGTCGGGTGCGGAGACGTCACGGACGCGTTCGACGAGCGCGGGTACGTCCCCGCCCATCGCCTCCTGAGTGGGCACCAGCGCCAGCCGTACGCGGCCGTCAGGCGCTGTCAGCCGGTCCTGGCCCGGCGCCCCCGTCCGCTGCCCGTCGCGGTAGGTGCCGGAGGGGGCGTCGACCTGGAACACGCCCGGGACGGAGGAGAGTTCGGCGGCGTAGGCGCGCAGGTCGGGCGGTGTCGCGAGGGCTGCGGTGGGCGTTCCCGTGTGGGGTTTCGCGAGAACGACCTGGATGGTGTCGGTCGGCTCGGCGGGGAACTCCTCGTGCACGATCTCGGAGGTGGTGCGCGAAGAGGTCCCTTCGGGGAGGGTCCGCTCGTCGGGGAGTCCGAAGCGCAGCCCGAGGAGGGGCGAGGCGGCGAGGAGCAGGACGGTGAGCACTCCTGCGCCCGCGAGCAGCGGGCGGCGCATGGCCGCCAGTGCCGTGCGGTGCCAGAAGCCGGACGACGTGCGGGCGTCGGGCCGTTCGACCCGGTGGCCCCAGCGGGCCAGGGCCGCCGGCAGGAAGACCACCGCTCCGGCCACCGCGGTCACCACGACGAGGACACCCGCGTACGCGAACGAGCTGAGGAAGAAGAACGGGAACACCAGCAGCGCGCTCAGCGACACCGCGACCGTCACTCCGCTGAACACCACCGTGCGCCCGGCGACCGTCGTCGCCCGAACGACGGCGTCGGGCTGCGGTCGCCCGGCCGCGCGTTCCTCGCGGTAGCGGCTGATCACGAACAGGCTGTAGTCGACGCCGAGTCCGAGTCCCAGTACGAGGGCGAGGTTCGCCGCGAACGTCGACACCTCGGTGAACTGCGCGATCGCGCGCAGCCCGGCGAGGGTTCCGATGACGGACAGCAGACCGACCCCGACGGTCAACAGGGCTGCCGTGGTGCGCCGGTAGACCAGGATCAGGAGGAGCAGGACGGCGGGCAGTGCGAAGAGTTCGGCGCGCAGGAAGTCGGTGCGCGCCTGTTCGCCGACCTGGCGCGAGATCTCCTCCTGGCCGCCCACCTGGACGGTGAGTTCGTCGGTCGTGCGCGTCAACCGCGGTGAGAGCGTGGCGAGTTGTTCGCGTGCTTCCGTCGCGCTGCCTTCGAGGCGGACGAGGACGAGCGCGCGACGGCCGCCGGTGCCGCGCAGGGCTCGGCTGTCGGCGTCCCAGTACGAGGTGACGTCGGTGACCAGGGGCAGCCGCTCCACCTCCTGGACGAGCACGCGGGCCGCGTCCCGTGTGCGGGCGCTGTCCACGTCGCCGTCGCGTGCCGTGACGAGCAGCGCCAGGTTGGGGTTGCCGGTGCCGAACTCCTCGCGCAGGACGTCCCCCGCGCGCACCGACTCCGTGCCGGGCGAACTCCAGCGCGCGAGGTCCAGGTCGTTCTGGGCGCCGGCCCCGTAGACGGCGAGGCCGAGGAAGGTGAGGAGTACGCCGATGAGGACGGCGCGACTGCGCCGCACCGCCAGGCGGCCGAGCCGGGTGAGCATCGTGGTGTGGCCTTTCTCCGGGGATCCGTAGCGGCCACGGTCGTCGGCGCCGCTGACCGTCCGCTGGAAGATCCACTGGAACGCCGGTGCCGGGATACGCTCGACGCATGGGCGAGGGGACACCGAAGGGCTTGCGCGAGAGCGGTTCGGCCGAGGCCGAGGGGGCTTCCGACGGCCTGCGCTTCGAACTGCTCGGCCCGCTCCGGGCGTTGCGCGACGGAGTCGAGGTGCCGCTCGGCCCACCGAAGCAGCGCGCCGTACTCGCCGTCCTTCTCCTCCAGGAGGGGCGCTCGATCTCGTACGACGCCCTGGTCGAGGCCGTGTGGGGAGGCGCCCCGCCCCTGCATGTGCGCAACCTCGTGCAGAAGTACGTCTCCGGGCTGCGCCGGGCCCTGGGCGGCGCCGCGGAGTTGGTGTGGACGGGCAGCGGCTACCGGCTCACCGGCGCGGACGCCGACGATCTACGCGAGCGGCGACGGTGGGTGGACGAGGCACTCGCTGCGCGCGACGCGGGTGACCTGCGGCGGGCGGGTGAACTGGTCGAGCGCGCCGAGGAGTTGTGGCGCGGCGAGTTCGCGGAGGGTCTGCGAGCGCCCTATCTGGCGGCGGAACGGCTGCGCTGGGCCGAGAAGCGGCTCACGGTGCTGGAGGCCCGGCTGGCCGGCGCGATCGAACTCGGCAGGTCCTTCGAGTACGTCCATGAACTGGTCCGGCTCGTCGCCGCTCACCCCCTGCGGGAACGGCTCGTGGAGCTGCTGATGCTCGCGCTGTACCGGACGGGCCGCTCCTCGGACGCGCTGACCGCCTACGAGGCCGCCCGGCAGCGGCTCGCCGAAGCACTGGGCGCGGATCCGGGGCCGGCGCTCCGGTCACTGCACGCGCGGATGCTCCGTCAGGATCCCGCCCTGCTGCCCCGGCCGCCCGTGCCGGTGTCCTGAGGGAACACGAGGCCCACACCATGACCGAGTTGGGCGACGGCGTGCCGGAAGAACGGCTCGCGGTCCTCCACGACTCGGTTGAACTGCCCGAACAGTTCGAAGCCGACGAGTCCGTAGAGCTGCGCCCAGGCCGCGACGAGTGCGGCGACCACCGCGGGCGGCAGGTCCGGGGCCAGGTCGTCGGCCAACCGCCGCGCCTCGGGCCCGAGTTCGGCGGGCAGCGGAGGAAGGGCCACACCTGCGCCCTGGTGCGCGTCCCGGACGATGCCGATGAGGAGCAGTGCGACGCGGGACGCCGCCAGCACGGTGGTGGCGGGTGCGACGTACCCGGGCACGGGCGAACCGTAGATCAGCGCGTACTCGTGCGGGTGCCCCAGAGCCCACTCGCGCACCGCCTCGCACACCGCGGTCCAGCGGCGGATCGGTCCGGCGTCGGCCACCTTGGCGTGCGCCGCCTCGGCGGCGGCGCCGAGCGAGTCGTAGGCGTCGATGATGAGCGCGGTCAGCAGGTCGTCGCGGCTGGGGAAGTAGCGGTACAGCGCGGAGGAGACCATGCCGAGCTCGCGGGCCACGGCCCGCAGGGAGAGCTTGGCCGCACCGTCCTCGGCGAGTTGTCTGCGCGCCTCGTCCTTGATGGCCGCGGTGACCTCGATCCGGGCTCGGGCGCGGGCTCCTTTGGCGGTACTCATGCGCGCCAGTGTTCCATATTTTCAGAGCAGTGCACACAAACGAGAGCGGTGCACTCAATGGAGATCGGTGCATGCAAAAGAGAGCAGCAAACCATTACGAGAGCACCGCTCTTGTCTTGGATCACCGATCTCGTGCACACTGCTCTCAAGCGAGAGCAGTGCTCACACTTTCCGCTTCGGGAGGAAGCCACCATGACCACGTCCACGCACGTGAAGAAGCCCGGCTGGTTCACCGTGAACGTCCTCAACAGGACCATCGCCTGGATGACCCGCCGCGGCCTCAGCGTCTGGGGCTCCCGGGTCCTGGCCGTCCGCGGCCGCAAGAGCGGCGAGTGGCGCACGACCCCCGTCAACCTGCTGACCTTCGACGGCCACCAGTACCTCGTAGCCCCGCGCGGCCACGTCCAGTGGACGCACAACATGAGGGTCGCGGGCGGCGGCGAACTGCACCTCGGCAAGAAGGTGGACGTGTTCACCGCCGTGGAGGTCGCCGACGACGACAAGGTCCCGCTGCTGCGCGCCTACCTCAAGCGCTGGAAGGCCGAGGTCGGCGTGTTCTTCAACGGCGTCGGCCCCGACTCGTCCAACGAGGAGCTGCGGCGCATCGCCCCCGACCACCCGGTCTTCCGGATCACCGTCAAGAGCTGAGCCCCCGCTCCCTCAGGTCACCGGTCGAGCGCGGTCAGCGCACGCCCCGCCATCGGATGCGACCGCACCATCTCGCCGAGCGTGGTGGATCCGCGGGTGATGCCCGTGAACGCCTTCCAGGCGGGCCGGAAACCGGTGAGCGCGGCGTGGAACATGCCGGGCCTCCGCTGGAAGACCGTAAGCATGCTCTTGCCGACGCTCATCTCGACGCCGAGACCCGCCTTGATCGCGAAAGCGTAGTTCAGCGCCTGCCGCCGGGTGTCCACGGCGTCGTGCGCCTCCGCGATCCGCACCGCCCACTCCCCCGCGAGCCGCCCCGACCGCAGCGCGAAGGAGATGCCCTCGCGGGTCCACGGCTCCAGGAGCCCCGCCGCGTCCCCGCATACCAGCACCCGGCCCCGCGACAGCGGCGAGTCGTCGGCGCGGCAGCGCGTCAGGTGCCCGGACGAGATGCTCGGCTCGAACCCGGCGAGCCCGAGCCGGGCGATGAAGTCCTCCAAGTACCGCTTGGTGGCGGCGCCTTCACCGCGCGCCGAGATCACTCCGACGGTGAGTGTGTCGCCCTTGGGGAACACCCATCCGTAACTGCCGGGAAGGGGGCCCCAGTCGATGAGCACCCGCCCCTTCCAGTCCTCCGCGACCGTCTCCGGCACGGGGATCTCCGCCTCCAGGCCGAGGTCGACCTGGTCGAGCTTCACCCCGACGTGTGCCCCTATCCGGCTGGCGCTGCCGTCCGCGCCGACCACGGACCGGGCCAGCACCGTCTCGCCGTCCTGGAGGACGACGGCCACCGTGCGCCGGTCGGGGACGGCCGAGCCGTGCTGCTCCACCCGCGAGACCGTGACGCCCGTACGCAGTTCGGCGCCGGCCTTCTGGGCGTGCTCGACGAGCTGCTGGTCGAACTCGGGCCGGTTGATGAGCCCGAAGAGCATCTGCTTGGAGCGGCGGGTGCGCGTGAACCTGCCGTCGAGCGAGAACGTGACCGCGTGCACCCGGTCCTGGAACGGCAGCTCGAAGCCGGGCGGCAGCGCGTCGCGGGTGGGTCCGATGATGCCGCCGCCGCAGGTTTTGTAGCGGGGCAGCTCCGCTTTCTCCAGCAACAGGACGCGGCGCCCCGCGACCGCTGCCGCATAGGCGGCCGAGGCGCCCGCGGGCCCCGCGCCGACCACGACGACGTCCCACACCCGCTGTGCGTCGTCCGAAGAGTTCTCGCTGCTCACGATGGTCTGCTGCTCCGATCCAGCCGCCTGCCGCACCTACTCCACGCATCCTACGGCGACGTCCGGCCAGGACCGCTGTGGGAGGATCTGCAGCGAATGCAGCGCGCACACCCGTATGCGCGCATCGCAGACGTACCCATCCTTACAACGTCGCACCCACGAGGAGCGTGCCCATGTCGTCGAATCCGGTCGCCGAGACCGTCGCCTCGCTGATGCCGAGGGCGAAGGCGGAGCTGACCGAGCTGGTGGCCTTCAAGTCGGTGGCGGATTTCGACCAGTTCCCCAGGAGCGAAAGCGAGGGCGCCGCGAACTGGGTGGCCGACGCACTGCGCGCCGAAGGCTTCCAGGACGTCGCACTGCTCGACACCCCCGACGGAACACAGTCGGTGTACGGCAGCCTGCCGGGCCCCGAGGGCGCGAAGACGGTCCTCCTGTACGCGCACTACGACGTGCAGCCGCCGCTCGACGAGGCCGGCTGGGCGACCCCGCCGTTCGAGCTGACGGAGCGGGACGGCCGCTGGTACGGCCGCGGGTCCGCCGACTGCAAGGGCGGCCTGGTCATGCACCTGCTGGCGCTGCGCGCGCTCAAGGCCGACGGCGGGGTCCCGGTCAACGTCAAGGTGATCGTGGAGGGTTCCGAGGAGCAGGGCACGGGCGGCCTGGAGCGGTACGCCGAGGAGCACCCCGAGCTGCTGGCCGCCGACACGATCGTCATCGGCGACGCGGGCAACTTCCGGGTCGGCGTCCCCACGGTGACGACCGCGCTGCGCGGCATGACGCTCGTCCGCGTCCGGGTCGACACCCTCGAAGGCAACCTGCACTCCGGCCAGTTCGGCGGCGCCGCCCCCGACGCGCTGGGCGCGCTGATCCGTGTACTGGACTCACTGCGCGCCGAGGACGGCTCGACGACGGTCGACGGGCTCACGGGCACCTCGCGCTGGGACGGCCTGCAGTACGACGAGGCTCAGTTCCGCAAGGACGCGAAGGTGCTCGACGGTGTGGAGCTGATCGGTTCGGGCACCGTCGCCGACCGCATCTGGGCACGGCCGGCCGTGACCGTGCTGGGCATCGACTGCCCGCCGGTGGTCGGCGCCACCCCGTCCGTGCAGGCGAGTGCCCGTGCGCTGGTCAGCCTGCGGGTGCCGCCGGGCGTGGACACGGTCGAGGCGACCAAGCTGCTCCAGGCCCATCTGGAGGCGCACACCCCGTGGGGCGCGCGCGTACAGCTCGAACACATCGGCCTGGGTCAGCCGTTCCGCGCCGACACGTCCAGTCCCGCGTACGCGGCGATGGCGCAGGCGATGAGCGTCGCGTTCGACGGGGCGGAGATGCAGTACGCCGGCCAGGGCGGCTCCATCCCGCTGTGCAACACCCTAGCGTCGCTCTATCCGCAGGCGGAGATCCTGCTCATCGGGCTGAGCGAGCCAGAGGCGCAGATCCACGCCGTGAACGAGAGCGTGTCGCCCGAGGAGCTGGAGCGGCTGTCCGTCGCGGAGGCACTGTTCCTGCGCAACTACGCGGCGAACTGAGCGAGTTGGCCCGACGGGCGCACCCCACAGCACAACCGGGGCACGCCCGTCGTCCCTCGCACACCCCACGGCCGTCGTCGCCCCACGGCCGTCGTCGCCCGACCGTCGTCGCCGGACGGCTACCCCTTGGGCACCCCGGCCTCCAGGTACAGCGCGGCTCCCCGTTCCCGTGCGCGAAGTGCCCAGCGCAGGCGCTCGTAGCGGACGGGCGGCAGCAGTCCGGCCGCCTCCTCCTCGGTGACGAAGCGCCAGGCACGCAGTTCGGGGCCCGGCAGCAGCATCCGCCGGGCCTCGTCGCTGTCGAGCCGGCCGCCGTCGTAGAGGAGACGCAGTCCGCCGTAGGCGGGGGGTACCGGTGGCTCCCAGTCGACGACCAACAGGCTGGGTACGTCGACGAGTTGGATGCCCGTCTCCTCGGCGACCTCGCGGATGCCCGCGCGCGCGGGCGCCTCGCCGGACTCGACGACTCCGCCCGGGAACTCCCAGCCCGCCTTGTAGGTCGGGTCGACGAGCAGCACCCGGTCCTGCTCGTCGAAGAGGAGCACGCCCGCGGCGACGGTCTCCGAGGTGGGCTCGGGGGTCTGCACGATGTCGCAGACAGGGACGGTTCCGCTGTCCACGGCCCCGGCGATGCGCACGGCGGTCTCGTAGGGGGTGAGCGCGCTGGTGTCGACCGGATGGGCGTCGGCGGTGAGCCAGCCGGCGAGGGCGGCTTGGTACGGCTCGATGTGGTCGTACGACCACTGCCGCACCCGTATCTCCCCGTCGGGGAGGTCCGGCGGGACCTCCCGGTCGGCTATTCGCTCGCGCAGGATCGTTTCCGCCGGGGCGAGAAGCACATGGTGCACCGCGATCCTGCGGGATGCGAGTCCGCCGAAGATCTCGTCACGGTAGTCCTGGCGGAGCAGTGTCATGGGAACCACGAGTACGCCCCCGAGTTCGGCGAGCATCGCGGCCGCGGTGTCGACCACGAGCCGTCGCCAGATCGGCAGATCCTGGTAGTCGCCGACCTCGGCGAGGCGCTTGGCGGGCAGGAGCTGCGCCAGCCCGGCGCCGATGAGCTCGGGGTCGAAGAGTGTGCTGTTCGGGATCAGGTCGATCAGTTCCCGTGCGGTGGTGGTCTTCCCCGCACCGAACGCACCGTTGATCCAAACGATCACGGTTCCCCCTCTGCTGTTGGCCCCCTGAGGCTTGCCCGCTCCACCCTGCCACGGAAACCAGGCCCTGAAGAGGTCGCGTTCGACGGGCCGGACGCATGCGAAAGCCCGGCCCTCGACGGGCCGGGCTGATGGTCGGGACGGTCCTGACTCGTGGGTCAGCCCCGCTGCTCCTGGGGCTCGTCCTCCGTGGCCAGACTGCCGTCGCTGATCGTCTGGTCGAGGCTGCTGAGCGTGTTCTGTACGTCGAGGCTGCCGAGGGCGTCGCCGCCCTCCGCGGAGTGGGACGGCGTGACGGCCGCGACCACGAATCCGGCGGCGAGGGAGGCGATGGCGAGCATGCTGCGCTTCTTCATGCCCGGTTCAACTGCCGACCCGCCCATGGGTCACGGTCGACCTTTCCGGCTTTCCACGGAACAGCCGCACCACGCAAGGGATTTCGTCGGGACATCCGATGTCCCGCGACGCTGCCGGGCATCACGGACCCCTTGAACGAGAGCCGGACCGTGACCCCCTCCACGGCGCGCAACTCAACACAAACGCACGCAGGGCTTGAATCCCACTCCCTAGTCGGAGCATCGTCTAGGGTTTTGACAGGATATCGAACAAACGTTACCGCACCTCTTCCACCACAGTGCGACAGGTCCTACCGTAAACGCGCACGGATGACGCGGACATGAAGACATCCAACCTTTCGCGAGTACGGAGGACGTAACGATGCGTCACTTTCTCACCCGCACGACTCGCCGAAGAGTGGTCGGAGCGCTCACCGCAGGGCTGCTCGGCACCTTGGGACTGACCGGGCCGGCCCCGGCCGCCAACGCTCAAGCACCGGCCGGAGCATCGGCCGGAACTCCGACGGCAGCGGCCGCACCCACCCCGGAGGACGGTCTCGCCCTCACCCCGCCCATGGGCTTCAACAACTGGAACTCCACGCACTGCCGTGCGGAGTTCAACGAGGACATGGTCAAGGGGATCGCGGACATCTTCGTCGCCAAGGGGCTCAAGGAGGCCGGATACGAGTACGTCAACCTGGACGACTGCTGGGCACTGCCCGCCCGTGACGCGAACGGCAAGCTGGTGCCCGACCCGGTCCGCTTCCCCGGCGGGATCAAGGCGGTCGCGGACTACGTGCACGCCAAGGGGCTCAAGCTCGGCATCTACACCAGCGCGGGCACGAAGACGTGCAACGACGCGGGTTTCCCGGGCTCGCTCGGCCACGAGTTCAGCGACGCCCAGCAGTTCGCGGACTGGGGTGTCGACTACCTGAAGTACGACAACTGCAACAACCAGGGCGTGGACGCCAAGCTGCGCTACACGACGATGCGTGACGCCCTGAAGGCCGCCTCCGAGTCGACCGGCCGTCCCATCGTCTACAGCATCTGCGAGTGGGGCGAGAACAAGCCCTGGGAGTGGGCTGGGGACCTCGGCCAGTTGTGGCGTACGACCGGGGACATCAGCGACAACTGGGGCTCGATGCTCTCGATCATGAAGCAGAACCTTCCGCTCTCGCAGTACGCCGGTCCCGGACGGTGGAACGACCCAGACATGCTGGAGGTCGGCAACGGCGGCATGACGGACACGGAGTACCGCACGCACTTCTCGATGTGGTCGATCATGGCCGCGCCGCTGCTCATCGGCTCGGACCTGCGCTCCGTCCCCGAGGAGACCTTCGACATCCTCGGCAACAAGGAGGTCATCGCGGTCGACCAGGACCCGCTCGGCAAGCAGGGCGCGGTGCTCTCCTCCGAGGGCGGTCGCTGGGTCGTCGCCAAGGAGATGAAGGACGGCAGCCGCACGGTCGCCCTCTTCAACGAGACCGGCAGCGCCCAGCGCATCGCCACGACCGCGAAGGCCGTCGGACTGCCCGAGGCGGACGCCTACACGCTGCGGGACCTGTGGCAGCACAAGAGCTACAACACGGCAGGCGCGATCTCGGCGACCGTCCCCGCACACGGCACGGTCCTCGTACGCGTCTCGGCCGACGGCCGCTGGGCCAAGAATCCGCCCGCCGTCGAACTCGGCCTGGACGGCAGCACGTTGATCGAGGCGGGCAGGCCGACCGCCCTGACGACCTCGGTCACCGACCTGGGCCGCACGCCCGCCAAGCGCGTCTCCGTCTCCCTGACCGGCCCCGAGGGCTGGAAGGTGAAGGCCAAGTCGCCGACCACCACAGGCTCCCTCCCGACCGGCAGGGCGCTGCGCACCAAGTGGACGGTGACCGCGCCGGCCGGCACGCCCGCGGGGTCGTACGACCTGACGCTGAAGGCGACCTACCGCTCGCCGAACGGGGTGCGGGCCGAGAGCGTGCTGCCGCTGACGGCGTCCGTCGTGGTGGCCCCGCCCTCGGGCGCGTCGAACCTCGGTGATCTCCCGTGGCTCTCGACGACCAACGGCTGGGGGCCGGTTGAGCGCAACACCAGCAACGGCGAGAGCGACGCGGGCGACGGCACCCCGATCACGATCAACGGCGTCGTCTACGCCACCGGGCTCGGCGTCCATGCGGAGAGCACCGTCGAGTACTACACGGGCAAGGCCTGCGAGACCGTCACCGCGAAGGTCGGCGTGGACGACGAGGAAGGCGCGGACGGGTCCGTCGTCTTCGAGATCTGGGCCGACGGCACAAAGGTGGCCTCGACCGGCGTTCTCACCAACGCCCAGCCGGCACAGGCCCTTTCGGCCGATGTGAGCGGCGCCCAGGCGATCCGCCTCGTCGTCACGGACGGCGGAGACGGAATCACCTCGGACCACGGCGACTGGGCGGACACCCAGCTCACCTGCTGACACCAGCACACCGACAGGCCTCGACCGGACAGTTCCCCGCACCCTGAAGTGCCTTCTCTTCAGGGGCGCGGGGAACTGCGCGACAAGCCCCCACCGGCCGGCACACAACAACGCTCGGATCGAAGCCCCACCCGAACAACAGAGGGGCGGCTCAGCCGCCAACCACGGCCGTGGTGGCGCTCGCCTGCCGACTGAGCGCAGCGGCCGCCGCACCCACAAGCCCCGCATCCGTCCCCATCTGCGCCGGCGTCACAGTGAGCCGCTGCACGAACGACAACGTGGCGTAGTCGCGCAGCGCGGCACGCAGCGGCGTGAACAGGACGTCACCCGCCTTCCCCACTCCCCCGCCGATCACCGCGATGTCGATCTCCACCAGCGTCGCGGTCGCCGCGATTCCGGCGGCCAGGGCCTGGGCGGCACGCTCGAAGGACGCCACCGCGACGGGGTCACCGGCGCGGGCGGCGGCGGCCACGGCGGCCGCCGAGGTGTCGCCCTCGACCCCGGGCTGCCAGCCGCCCTCGATGGCGCGGCGCGCGATGTTCGGCCCGCTCGCGATGCGCTCGACACAGCCGCGGGACCCGCACGGGCAGGGGTCGCCGTTGAGTTCCACGCTGATGTGGCCGATGTGGCCGGCATTTCCGGTGGGTCCGGGGTGCAGCTGTCCGCCCAGGACGAGGCCGCCTCCTACGCCGGTCGAGACGACCATGCAGAGCGCGTTGTCGTGTCCGCGGGCCGCGCCCTGCCAGTGCTCGGCCGCGGTGATCGCCACGCCGTCGCCGATCAGCTCGACGGGCAGCCCTGCCGTGGCCGCCTTGACCCGCTCGACCAGGGGGTAGTCGCGCCAGCCGGGGACGTTCACGGGGCTCACGGTGCCCGCGGAGGCGTCCACCGGGCCCGCGCTGCCGATGCCGATGGCCGTGGCGCGGCTCCACAGGGGCGAGACGGTCAGCTCGCCGAGCACCGCGTCGACGGCCGCCATGACGGTCTCGCCGCCCTCTTGCGCGGGTGTCGGCCGCTGGGCGCGCAGCAGGATCCGGCCGTGGCCGTCCACCAGCGCTCCGGCGATCTTGGTGCCGCCGATGTCGAGCGCGGCCACGAGGTCGGTGTGCATCAGTGTGAGTTCTCCCGTTTGGATCCTGTTTGGACCATGAGAAAAGGGCAGGCCGGTCGCGCGGTGAGGAAGGGTGGGCCGGAGATTGCGATGGACAGTCTCTCCCGCATCTGACAACGTTGTCCAGGCTCTATGCTCGACGCCACACCCCGATCTGGCGACCAACCGAGCATCCTCAGGACCGACGCAGCCCCATGGACTACAGGACAGGACAGCGCATCGTGGCCGAGACCGCCCGCCGAACCGAGAGCCGCTACGGCAACCGTCCCACGATGAAGGACGTCGCGGCGCGTGCCGGGGTCGGTCTGAAGACGGTATCGCGCGTAGTCAACGGCGAGCCAGGCGTCACCCCCGACACCGAGCGACGGGTACAGGAGGCGATCGACGCGCTGGGCTTTAGGCGCAACGACAGCGCGCGGGTGCTCCGCAAGGGGCGTACGGCGAGCATCGGTCTCGTACTGGAGGATCTGGCGGACCCGTTCTACGGTCCGCTGAGCCGGGCGGTGGAGGAAGTGGCCCGCGCCCATGGCGCCCTGTTGATCAACGGCTCCAGCGCCGAGGACCCGGACCGCGAGCAGGAGCTGGTCCTCGCGCTGTGCGCGCGCCGGGTGGACGGTCTCGTGATCATCCCGGCCGGTGACGACCACCGCTATCTGGAGCCCGAGATAAAGGCGGGTGTCGCCACGGTCTTCGTGGACCGCCCCGCCGGACAGATCGACGCGGACGTCGTGCTCTCCGACAGCTTCGGCGGTGCGCGCGACGGCGTCGCCCACCTCATCGCGCACGGCCACCGCCGGATCGGGTTCATCGGTGACATGCCGCGCATCCACACCTCCGCCGAGCGTCTGCGCGGCTACCGCGCCGCCATGGAGGACGCCGGTATTCCGGTGGAGGACGCCTGGATGTCCCTGGGCGTCACCGACCCGCATCGGGTGCGCAAGGCGGCCGAGGACATGCTCTCCGGCTCCTCCCCCGTCACGGCGATCTTCGCCGGCAACAACCGTGTGACGGTCACGGCCGTGCGTGTGATCGCCGAGGGCTCGCGCCCGGTGGCCCTGGTCGGCTTCGACGACATCGAGCTCGCCGATCTCCTCCGGCCCGGAGTCACCGTCGTCGCCCAGGACGCCGCGCAGCTCGGCCGTACGGCCGCGGAGCGCCTCTTCCGTCAGCTCGACGGCTCGCTCGTCCTTCCCGAG
This sequence comes from Streptomyces sp. NPDC050988, assembly GCF_044456225.1. Classification (NCBI taxonomy): domain Bacteria; kingdom Bacillati; phylum Actinomycetota; class Actinomycetes; order Kitasatosporales; family Streptomycetaceae; genus Streptomyces; species Streptomyces sp. NPDC050988. The sequence continues at coordinate 247,820 of NZ_JBITFQ010000003.1, forward strand.
CGCATCGAACTCCCGACGCGTCTGATCACCCGCGGCTCGGGCGAACTGCCGCCCTCGGACTGACGCATGACGGCCCGAGACCCGGACACCGACCGCACGCTGGAAGCCCTCGGCCTGGCCGAGGCGCCGCGCGACCACCCACTGGCCTATCCGGGCGCCTGGCCCGAGGAATCGGGACTCCTGGACGGGGACCGGCTGTTGCCCCTCACCGGCCACACGTTCCCGGGCCGCGTCCCGGTCCTCGCGGTCGGCTCCAACGCCTGCCCCGCGCAACTCCGGCACAAGATGCGGGTGTACGAGCTGTCGTCCCCGATCCCGCTGGTGAAGGCGCGGGTCACCGGGTTGGAGGTGGGCGTCTCGGCGCACGTCAGCGCGATGGGGTACGTGTCCGCGTCGCCCTTTCGCGCCCCCGGGCGCACCCGCGAGCTGTTCCTCACCTGGCTGGACGCGGCGCAACTCGCGGCGGTCGACGCGAGCGAGGGCGTCACGGCGCCGGCGGGGGCGTACGACCGGGTGTCGCTGCCCGCCGCCGACGTCCGGATCGAGCTGGAGTCGGGCGCCACCCTCGACGGCGCCCACCTCTACGTCAACCGGCGCGGAGTCCTCCACGACGGTACGGGGACGCCGCTGAGGCATCCCGGCGAGCGGCCTCTGCTCACCCGGCTCCTCGGCCGGTCACCGCGGTTGCGCGACCTGTTCGGCGCCACGCCCGAGGAGTTCTGCGCCCGGGCGCGCGGCGATCTGCGGCTGTGCACCGCGGGCACCCGGCTGTTCGCCGAGGAGGGTTGGACGACGGCCTCCGGACTTGAGAAGTACCTGCCCGGTCAGCAGACCGGCAGCCCCGGAACCGGCGCGTCGTTGTCGCCGCCCTTGATGTAGACGTCGCTGACGAAGACGTTCGTGTTGCCGCTGTCGTCGTCGGTCTTCGCCCACCAGACGTTCGTCCACTCGCCGTAGGTCTCTCGGCGGCCGAGGTTCTGCTGGCAGTAGAAGTAGTTGGTGCCCGCGTTGAGGGTGCCCGCCTCGGCGCCGACCGCCGTGTAGGACTTGGACGTCTTCCAGACCTCGCAGTTGTACTTGCCGCCGCCGATGGCGTGGCAGACCGGGGCGGGGCTGGGCTCTTCGCCTCCCCCGGTGGTGCCGCCGTCCGAACCGCCGCCCGTGGTACCGCCGTTGCTGGGCTTGGGCGAGGCAGTCGGTGCCTTGTCCGTGGGCTTGGTGTCCTCGGTGTTGTCCGGCTTCTCGCTGGGCTTCGCGGACTCCTTCTTGTCGCCCTGTTCCGTGGGCTTGGTGTCGTCGGAGAGGTCTATCGAGCCGCGGCTCGCGCCTTCGGACGGGGTGGCGTCGGCGTCCTGGGAGGCCTTGGGTCCGGCGGTGGACTTCGACCCGTCGGCGCCGTTCATGAGAGCGACGGTGACGCCGGTCGCGGCCAGCACGACGGTGACCGCGGCGGCGGCGAGCAGGACCCGGCCCTTACGGCGTCGGGGGCCGGCCGGAACGGCGGGCTGAGCCATCGCCTCGGGCGGCCCGAAGCCCGGCCCGGCCATCGGGTGCGGTGCGGAGGAACCCACGGCCGGTGGCGTGCCGTGGCCGCCTGCCTGCTGGGCACCGGGCGCCGACGGGCCGGCGTTCGGGAACCCGGGCCCGGACCCGCTCTCCGCGGATACGGAGGCGGATGCCGAGGCCGAGGCGCCTGTCCCGTCCGTCGCCGGACTCGCGGACCCCGGCCGGCCCTCTCCGGCTCCGGGGAATCCAGGGCCGGCCCCGTCGACGCCCGCAGCGCCGAATGCGGCTGCTCCTGTACCCGAACCCGCAGCCCCGGCCCCGGCCCCGCTCGGTTCCGGGGCACCGAAGCCTGCATGACCCGTCGCCGGAGTGCCTGGCGTGGAGCCACCGAAGGAGCCGGCGTCCGCCCTGTCCGCGCTCGCGGGCCCGAAGCCCGCGCCTGCCGACTCCGGCGGGCCGAAGCCCGGCGGCACCGCCGGCACGCTCCGCTCGGTCGCCTCGCGCGGCCGGGGCGCGGGCGGGCGCAGGCCCGTGGTCGCCGAATCCTGGCCGGTGGTGGCGTCCGCCACCGCTTGTAGCAGGCGGCTCGCCTCGTCGGCGTCCGGGCGGGACTCCGGCTGCTTGTGCATCAGTTGCTGCAGAACAGGGCCGAGCGGTCCGGCGCGCCGCGGCTCCGGCAGCGGTTCGACCACGATCGCCGTGAGGGTGGACCAGGTCGACGTACGCCGGAAGGGCGAGGCCCCCTCGACGGCCGCGTACAGCGTGGCGCCCAGGGCCCAGATGTCGGATGCGGGGCCCGGTTCGTGGCCCTGGGCCCGCTCGGGTGCCAGGTAGTCCAGGGAGCCGACCAGTTCGCCACTGCGAGTGAGATGGGTGGCGGAGCCGTCGCCCGGGTCGTCCATCGTGGCGATGCCGAAGTCGGTGAGGACGACCCGGCCGGAGCGGTCGAGCAGGATGTTGCCGGGCTTCACGTCACGGTGGAGCACTCCGACGCGGTGGGCCGCGGAGAGCGCGTCCATGACCTTCGCACCGATCCCGGCCACCTCGCGTGCGTCGAGGGTGCCGCGCTCGCGCAGGACGTCGTCCAGGGACGGCCCGTCCACCAGCTCCATGACGATCAGCGGCCGGCCGTCGACCTCGGCCACGTCGTGCACGGCGACGACTCCGGGGTGGCGCACACGGGCCGCCGCGCGCGCCTCGCGCTGCATGCGCAGCCCCAGGTCGGCCAGTTCGGGCGCGCCCGCGTCCGAGTACGTACGCAGTTCCTTGACCGCGACCTCGCGGCCCAGGACCTCGTCGAGCGCCCGCCAGACGACGCCCATGCCGCCGCGGCCCAGTTGGGCGACGACGCGGTAGCGTCCGACGAGGAGCCGGCCGATTCCGTCGGGCTGGTCGGGCCCGTCCGGCCGGTCCTTCTCCCCTGGTTGCTGGTTTTCCCCCGAAGACACCGCTGCCCCGTTCCTGAGTCACACCTATGAGTGGCGTCCAGAGTACGGGGCGGAAGTGACAGCCGGGGTGGGGGCGCTGTCGCTGTGACTTGGTCGCTACGTGCGGGGTGCCACCGGCGTGCCGGGGGCTACCGGTGTGCGGGGGGCTACCGGTCGTCGTAGTGCCGCGGGCCGTCCGTGGCTTGTCGCGCAGTTCCCCGCGCCCCTGGCGGGGCGGGGCCCTTACGGGGTCGAGATTGTCAGGTCCGCGCGCCTCGGAGTCGCGAAGGCCTCCAGATCGGCGCGGGTCAGGCCCGCCGCTCGGGCCACCTCCGCGATGTCGAGGGCGCCGCAGTCCAGGCCGCGCAGGAGGTAGCCGCTGAGGGCCTTGGCGGTGGCCGGCTCGTCCATGACGTCGCCGCTGGCGTGGTTGGCGTACCGGGCGAGACGTCCCGCGGCCTGCTCGAAGCCCTCGCGGTAGAACGCGAACACGGCCGCGTAGCGTGTGGGGATGTGGCCGGGGTGCATGTCCCAGCCCTGGTAGTAGGCGCGGGCGAGCGCGCGGCGGGTGAGGCCGTAGTGCAGCCGCCAGGCGTCGTGGACCTTCGGCGTCGGGCCGACCGGCAGGACGTTCGTGGAGCCGTCCGAGACACGGACGCCGGTGCCCGCGGCCGCGACCTGCATGATCGCCTTGGCGTGGTCGGCGGCCGGATGGTCGCTGGCCTGGTAGGCGGCGGAGACGCCGAGGCAGGCGCTGTAGTCGAAGGTGCCGTAGTGCAGGCCCGTGGCCCGCCCCTCCGCCGCCTGGATCATGCGGGCGACGGTCGCGGTGCCGTCGGTGGCGAGGATGGACTGGCTGGTCTCGATCTGGATCTCGAAGCCGATCCGGCCCTGCTCCAGGCCGCGCGCCTTCTCGAACTCCTCCAGGAGCCGCACCATGGCCGTGACCTGCTCGGCATAGGTCACCTTGGGGAGGGTCAGCACGAGCCCGTCGGGCAGGCCGCCCGCCTCCATCAGGCCGGTCAGGAAGATGTCGAGCGTGCGGATGCCACGGTCGCGGACCGGCGCCTCCATGCACTTCATCCGGATGCCCATGTACGGGGCCGCCGTGCCGTTCTCGTACGCCTCCGACACCAGCCGTGCCGCGCGGGCCGCCGCCTCGTCCTCCTCGGCGTCCGGGCGCGGGCCGTAGCCGTCCTCGAAGTCGACACGGAGGTCCTCGATGGGCTCGCGCTCCAGCTTGGCGCGTACGCGGTCGTACACAGGCCCGGCAAGGTCGTCCGAGAGGCCGAGGACCGCGGCGAAGGAGGCGGCGTCCGGCGCGTGTTCGTCGAGGGCGGCGAGGGCCTGGTCGCCCCAGGAGCGGATGGTGTCGGCGGCGAAGACGTCACCGGGGACGTACACGGTGTGGACGGGCTGGCGGGTGCCGGGGTCGCCGGGGTAGCGGTGCTCCAACTCGGCGTCGACCGGGGCGAGGGAAGCGCTGATCTCCTCACTGACCGCGCCCGCGAGGCTCGTCGCCACCTTCTCCTGCTGGCCCTGACCCATTCCATACCCTCCTGTTTTCCGCTTCACGGAATCAAATATCCGTAGAGCGAAGTTATCCGCGGACCTTCCCGCCGGTCAACACCCTCCGGTCTTCCGGGGCACCCCCAGGGCTCCCGCCCCGACCACGTCGGATACCCTGCCGGGCCACGTCCGTATTCCTTCCCTGGTCGTCGCCGGATCCCTTCCCCGGCGGCCGGGGACTTCCACCGCGGCCGCCCCTGAATTCCCTCGGGGCCGCCCTCGGGACTTCCTTCGGGGTCCACCCCGGGATCTCGACATGTTCACGCCCAGCTTCGAAACTGCGATGCGCACGACTCGCCGCCATCCGCAGCAGAACCGGTGCCCTCACAGGAACCGGCCTCCGCCAGAGAAGGAGCCACCCGTGCCCCATCGCAGTCGAGTCACGCGTCGCCTGGGCCTCAAGACCGCTCTCGCAGCGGCGGTCACCCTGCCTCTGTCCAGTACAGCACTGTCGACCTCACCCGCCTCCGCGGCGAACCGAATATCGCGGAGCCGCCGGCTGGAGGTCATGTCGTTCAACCTGCGGTACGCGAGCACCGCCGAACCCAACAGCTGGGCCGTCCGCCGCCCTGTGATGCGCGAACTGCTGCGCCAGGAGCAGCCGCACGTCATGGGCGTCCAGGAGGGCCTGTACCAGCAGGTGCGCGACATAGAGGCCGACCTCGGAACGCACTACGACTGGATCGGCACGGGCCGCGCGGGCGGCAGCCGCGACGAGTTCATGGCGGTCTACTACGACACCCGCAGACTCGCCCCGGTCGAGTACGACCACTTCTGGCTCTCCGACACCCCCGACGTGATCGGCTCGAACACCTGGGGCGGCGGGTCCATACGCATGGTGACCTGGGTCCGCTTCCGTGACCTGGGCGACGGCGAGCGGCAGTTCTACTTCCTCAACACCCACCTCGACAACGCGAGCCAGAACGCACGCGCGCGTGCGGCGTCCCTGATCGCCGCACGGATCGCCGGGCTCGACCGGACCCTGCCGCTCCTGGTGACCGGCGACTTCAACATCGCCGCCCACAAGAACCCGGTCTACGACACGATGCTGGCCGCCGGACTCACCGACACCTGGGACACCGCGGCCGAGCGGAGCACGCTGTACGCCACCTTCCACGGCTACCGGCCCCTGGTCCCGGACGGCGACCGCATCGACTGGATACTCGCCACGCCCGGCGTGACCTCGCACCGGGCGTCGATCAACACCTTCTCCGTGGGCGGACAGTTCCCGAGCGACCATCTGCCCGTACAGGCGTCACTGACCCTGGGCTGACCCTGACATGAGGCGAGGCCCCGGTGACCGTGACGGTCACCGGGGCCTCGTAGGTCACGAGGTACCCGCGGACTAGGTGCGAGGTACCCGCGAAGCCGATCAGCCCTTGCGGGTGTTGATCTCCTCGGTGAGCTGCGGGACGACCTCGAAGAGGTCGCCGACCACGCCGTAGTCGACCAGGTCGAAGATCGGCGCCTCGGCGTCCTTGTTGACGGCGACGATCGTCTTCGACGTCTGCATACCAGCGCGGTGCTGGATCGCGCCGGAGATGCCGGAGGCGATGTAGAGCTGCGGGGAGACCGACTTGCCGGTCTGGCCGACCTGGTTGGTGTGCGGGTACCAGCCGGCGTCCACCGCGGCACGCGAGGCGCCGACGGCCGCGCCGAGCGAGTCGGCGAGGGCCTCGATGATCGAGAAGTTCTCGGCGCCGTTGACACCGCGGCCACCGGAGACCACGATCGCGGCCTCGGTCAGCTCGGGGCGGCCCGTCGACTCGCGCGGGGTGCGGCCGGTGACCTTGGTGCCGGTCGCCTTGTCCGAGAAGGAGACCGCGAGGGCCTCGACGGCGCCGGCGGCCGGGGCAGCCTCCACGGCGGCGCTGTTCGGCTTGACCGTGATGACCGGGGTGCCCTTGGAGATGCGGGACTTGGTGGTGAAGGAGGCGGCGAACGCGGACTGCGTGGCCACCGGGCCCTCGTCGCCGGCCTCCAGGTCGACGGCGTCGGTGATGATGCCCGAGCCGATACGGACCGCGAGACGGGCGGCGATCTCCTTGCCCTCGGCGGAGGACGGCACGAGCACGGCGGCCGGGGAGACGGCCTCGTACGCGGCCTGCAGCGCGTCCACCTTCGGGACGACCAGGTAGTCGGCGTACTCCGCGGCGTCGTGCGTGAGGACCTTGACCGCGCCGTGCTCGGCGAGCGCGGCGGCGGTGTCGGCGGCGCCCGGGCCCAGCGCGACGGCGACGGGCTCGCCGATGCGGCGGGCCAGCGTCAGCAGCTCCAGGGTGGGCTTGCGGACGGCACCGTCCACGTGGTCGACGTAGACGAGAACTTCAGCCATGGGAATGCTCTCCTGCTTGCGAAAGATGAGGGGCGGTAGGGGAACCTGCGGCGGGCTCGCGTCCTAGATGAACTTCTGGCCCGCGAGGAACTCGGCGAGCTGCTTGCCGCCCTCGCCCTCGTCCTTGACGATCGTGCCGGCGGTGCGTGCCGGGCGCTCGGTGGCGGAGTCGACCTTGGTCCAGGAGCCTTCGAGACCGACCTCGTCCGTCTCGATCTCCAGGTCCTCCAGGTCCCAGGACTGAACCGGCTTCTTCTTGGCGGCCATGATGCCCTTGAAGGACGGGTAACGCGCCTCGCCCGACTGGTCGGTGACCGACACGACGGCCGGCAGGGAGGCCTCCAGCTGCTCGGACGCGGTGTCGCCGTCACGGCGGCCCTTGACCACACCGTCCTCGACGGAGACCTCGGAGAGCAGCGTGACCTGCGGGACGCCCAGACGCTCGGCGAGCAGCGCCGGGACGACACCGGCGGTGCCGTCGGTGGACGCCATGCCGGAGATGACCAGGTCGTAGCCGGCCTTCTCGATGGCCTTGGCCAGCACGAGCGACGTACCGATGATGTCGGTGCCGTGCAGGTCGTCGTCCTCGACATGGATCGCCTTGTCGGCGCCCATGGACAGCGCCTTGCGCAGCGCGTCCTTGGCGTCCTCGGGGCCGACGGTCAGCACGGTGATCTCCGCGTCGTCCGCCTCGTCGGCGATCTGCAGGGCCTGCTCGACCGCGTACTCGTCGAGCTCCGACAGCAGGCCGTCCACGTCGTCACGGTCGACGGTCAGGTCATCGGCGAAGTGCCGGTCGCCAGTGGCGTCGGGCACGTACTTCACGGTGACAACGATCCTCAAGCTCACGCCGGCTCTCCTACTGCATCGTCTTTTTTCTGGGCTGCCTGCTTAGGGGCAGCATAGGCGCCTGAAGCGGCCGTTCCCGGTGGGGGCGACCCGCGCTCCGGGCGAAATATTACTCGCCAGTACGCACATCTACGCTCCCGCAGGTGGTTCCCTCTAAGCAAGCGCTTTGAACTGTGACCTTCGCAACGCAGCGTAATCGGAACTCGACGCTCACGCAGGCGAGGTGGGCCGTACGGCCCGACGCGTCATTCCCGCAGCCCCTTGAAGTCGCCCTGGTGGTACAGGAGTGGGCGGCCCGCGCCTGCCGGGTCCCCGAGGACCACCTCGGCCAGCACGATGCGGTGGTCCCCGGCCGGCACGCGGGCGACGACCCGGCAGACGAGCCAGGCGAGGACGTCGTCGAGTACGGGGACACCCTCGGGGCCCTCCCGCCAGGCAGTGGGCGCGCCGAAGCGGTCAGCGCCGCTGCGGGCGAAGGTGGCCGCCAGTTCCCGCTGGTGCTCGCCGAGTATGTGGACGCCGACGTGATCCCGCTCGGCGATCGCCGGCCAGCTGGACGCGCCGGTGCCGACGCCGAAGGAGACCAGCGGGGGTTCGGCGGACACCGAGGTGAGCGAGGTGGCGGTGAAACCCACCGGGCCCTCGCCGCCCTGGGCCGTGATCACGGCCACTCCGGCCGCGTGCCGTCGGAAGACGGAACGGAGGAGGTCCGGGGAGGCGAGTTCGGGAGAGGTGAGTCGAGGGGTTCCGAGATCGGGCGTGGCCGTCATGGAGTTGTCCTTCTGCGGGAGACGACGAGCAGGTCCTGGGCTGGTCAACAGCCCGGACAGTGCGCGCTCGCGCAGCGGCCGGGAGCCGCGGTCCGAGGGCGTTCGCGCTCGACGAGAAGGAGTTCCAGGGGCATACGGTCAGGCTGACGATAGGTGGTGCGTGCAGTCAAGTGGGTCCCGGTATATGGGAGATGCGTCACCGGCGGCCTCCAGCCTCGTCCAGCGTCACAGGTCAGGGTGTTCCGACCGCCTCGCCGAGCGCGGCGATCACGTCCGCCTTGCGCGGCTGCCCCGTCGCACGCCGGACGACGCGTCCGTCCGCGTCGAGGACGAGCACGGTCGGCGTCTTGAGGATGTCGAGTTCCCGTACGAGGTCGAGGTGGTCCTCGGCGTCGATCTCGACGTGCGTCACGCCCGGGACCAGCTCGGCGACCTCGCCGAGCACCCTGCGGGTCGCCCTGCAAGGTGCGCAGAAGGCGCTGGAGAACTGGACGAGTGTGGCTCGCTCGCCGAGATCCTCGCCCAACTCGGCCGCACCCAGCAGCTTTCCGTCGTCCCGCCCGCGCACTCTGACTCTCCCGCTCCGCCGTCGGTTCAGCACTCCGAAGGCGCTCGCCGCCACGAGCACCACCACGCACACCACGATTCCGGTCATCCTCGCCTTCAGCGTTCACGAGACTGCAAAGATTCCCGCGGCGGCGGATCGTTTTCCATGCGGAATGCTTGGTTCATGGACATCGATGCAAGAGGGCCGCGTTTCGGAGCGGCCGTGACGACCGTCGTACTGGCGGTCGTACTGATCACCGGCAGCGCCTGGCTGCTGGCGTGGCAGACACTGGCGTTCGCGCTGGGCGCGGCCGGTGGCGTGGCGCGCTCCCCGTACGGCTGGCTGTTCCGCAAGGCGGTGCGTCCCCGGATCGGGCCGCCGACGGAGTTCGAGGCGCCGGAGCCGCCGCGGTTCGCGCAGGCGGTCGGTTTCGCGTTCGCGGCGGTGGGGTTGATCGGTTACGGAGTGGGGCCCGAGTGGCTGGGGCTCGCGGCGACCGGGGCGGCGCTCGCGGCGGCGTTTCTGAACGCCGCGTTCGGGTACTGCCTCGGGTGCGAGATGTACCTGCTCGTACGTCGGCTCACGGTTCGCGCAGAGTAAAGGCGGCTTAAAACTCCGAGGTGGATCAAGGGGTGACGTGACGAGGATCTCGCCCTGGCGCGGCACGAGGACTGGCCACTCGTCCGTTCTTGGGGCACGATCTGCGCAATGCCGTAAACCTACGGCAGCGTAACTTCCCGCCGGGAGCCCCCCTTCCCAGGCAGACCAGAGAGAAGGGTCCACTCCGTCCATGGCTGAGCTTGCCTACCGTCCCGCCATCGGTCTCGCCCAGACGTTGTTCAAGGCCTGGGACCTGAAGATCGACCTCAAGGGAACGGAGAACATCCCGCGCTCCGGCGGTGCGGTGCTGGTGAGCAACCACATCAGCTATCTCGACTTCATCTTCGACGGTCTGGCCGCCCTTCCGCAGAAGCGCCTGGTCCGCTTCATGGCGAAGGAGTCGGTGTTCCGGCACAAGATCTCCGGCCCCCTGATGCGCAACATGAAGCACATCCCGGTGGACCGCAAGAACGGCGAGGTGGCGTACGCCCACGCGCTGGACTCGCTGCGCTCCGGTGAGATCGTCGGCGTCTTCCCCGAGGCGACGATCTCCCAGTCGTTCACGCTGAAGAGCTTCAAGTCGGGTGCCGCGCGCATGGCCCAGGAGGCCGGCGTCCCGCTGATCCCGATGGCGGTGTGGGGCACGCAGCGGCTGTGGACCAAGGGCCACCCGCGTAACTTCAAGCGCAGCCACACCCCGATCACCATCCGCGTCGGCGAGGCCATAGAGGCCTCGCGCGACAAGTACGCGGGCGCGATCACCCGCCAGTTGCGCGAGCGTGTGCAGGAGCTCCTGGAAGCCGCCCAGCGCGCCTATCCCGTACGCCCCAAGGGCCCGAACGACACCTGGTGGATGCCGGCCCACCTCGGCGGCACGGCCCCGACCCCCGAAGAGGTCAAGGCCGCCGAGGCCCGCTGAGAAGCCACTCGCGCCGGGCCGCTACCGCGGCTCGTGGACGGTGATCCGCGCCCCCGGGCTGAACTTCTCCAGCAGTTCGGCGAGTTCGGCTCCCGCGGTCTCGACGTCGGTCACCGGCATCGGTGTGAGGCTCTCCAGGAGGAAGACCGCCGAGGTCGACTCCTCGGTGAGGCGGGTGCGCGGGCCCTGGCGCCAGTTCCAGCGGCGGCAGGTGACGCCCCTCTCGTCGCACCACACCACCTCGCCGGCGTCGGGGTGCTCGACGGCCTCCTCCCCCGCCGCGACGGTCACGAAGTCCTCGTCGCCCGTGGCGCGCACGAGACGCATCCCGCCCTGGACGCGGTCGAGGTCCTCCCCGCCGACCGGGATCAGATGGGCGACGCTGATCGCGTTGTAGAGGTCGACCAGCACGTTGATCCTGGGCAGCCCGGCGTCCGAGAGGGCCCTTTTCGCCAGCGCCTCCGCCGAGTTGCGCGTACGCGAGGGCTTGGAGCCGAACGCCGTGTAGACCTCGCGCCACGCTGCCATGTGCGGGTCCTCGTACGGGGCGCGCCGGTCGAGGCGGGCGGCGAGCCGGCGGGCAGCGTCGTCGAGGAGTTCCGAGGTGCCGTCCGTACTGGGCCCGTTGACGAGTCCGTACGCCTCGATGGTGAGGTGCGTGAAACCGGGCGCGAGTGCGCGCACCTCGTCGGACACGGTGAGCGGGAGGGTCATCTTCTGCCTTGTCTGCCTTGCCTCAGAGTGCGGTGGGGAGGGTCTTCCACAGGTGCGGCCGGTCGGGGGCCGCCTTGAGGGCGCTCAGGACGACCGGATGAGGTTCAGCGTACAGTACTGGGCAGTCCACCTCATTGGACTGCGGATCGACGGCGAAGGCCAGCCGTTCGCCGTCGAGCGAGAACTGGGCGTCCACACCGGGCTTGTTGCCGCGGCAGTCCTGCCGGTGCCAGGCCCCGTTGAACCGCACGGCGACCAGACCGTGCACGACATGCCCACTTCCGTCACCATCGCCGCCATCGTCGTCATGGAGAAGCGACTGGTAGCAGAAGGCGGTGGGGATGTCCTCGGCTCGCAGGAGCGCGGCGAGCGCGTGCGCCTTGGCGTGGCAGATGCCGGTGCGCAGTTCCAGGACGTCGGAGGCACGCCAGGTGACGCGCGGGTCGCCCGCGTCCTGGGAATGCGGGACGGTGTCGCGCACGAACTCGTACGCGGCGCGTGCATAGCCATACGAGTCCACCACCCCCTCGGCGAGACGTGCGGCCGTCTCCCGTACGCGTGGATGGTGATGGTCGATCACGTCGTCAGCGACCAAGTATGCGGACAGGTCAGGGGTGTTCTGGATCAGCTCCATGCCCGCAGAGCATAGGAATGCGATCACCCGATAGTCAATGACTTTTCGGGCGACCGCATATCTATGCACGCCGCTATGTTGGGTCGCTAGCGGGCCATTTCCTCCTTGAGCGCCGCCACGAACCCGTCGACGTCGTCCTCGGTCGTGTCGAAGGCGCACATCCAGCGGACGTCGCCCGCGGCCTCGTCCCAGAAGTAGAAGCGGTAGCGCTTCTGCAGGCGCTCGCTCACGTCGTGGGGCAGCCGCGCGAAGACGGCGTTGGCCTGGACGGGGTGGAGGATCTCGACGCCGTGCACCGCGCGCACGCCCTCGGCGAGGCGCTGGGCCATCTCGTTCGCGTGGCGGGCGTTGCGCAGCCACAGGTCCTTGGCAAGCAGCGCCTCCAACTGCACCGAGACGAAGCGCATCTTGGAGGCGAGCTGCATCGACAGCTTGCGCAGGTGCTTCATGTGGCTGACGGCGTCCCGGTTGAGGACGACGACGGCCTCGCCGAACAGCGCGCCGTTCTTCGTGCCGCCGAAGGAGAGGACGTCCACGCCGACCGCGTTGGTGAACGCCCGCATCGGGACGTTCAGGGAGGCGGCCGCGTTGGCTATCCGGGCGCCGTCGAGGTGCACCTTCATGCCGTGCGCGTGGGCGTGCTCGCAGATCGCGCGGACCTCATCGGGCGTGTAGACGGTGCCCAGTTCGGTGTTCTGGGTGATCGACACGACCTGCGGCATCGCGCGGTGCTCGTCGTCCCAGCCGTACGCCTGCCGGTCGATCAGCTCGGGGGTCAGCTTGCCGTCGGGCGTGGGCACCGTGAGCAGCTTGAGTCCGCCCATGCGCTCGGGGGCGCCGCCCTCGTCGACGTTGATGTGCGCGCTCTCCGCGCAGATCACCGCGCCCCAGCGGTCCGTGAGCGCCTGGAGCGCCACGACGTTCGCGCCGGTGCCGTTGAAGACGGGGAACGCCTCGGCACTCGCGCCGAAGTGTCCCCGGATCACCTGCTGGAGGTGATCGGTGTAGTCGTCCTCGCCGTACGCGATCTGGTGCCCGCCGTTGGCCAGGGCCAGGGCGGCGAGCACCTCGGGATGGGCCCCCGCGTAGTTGTCACTGGCGAATCCGCGGATCTCCGGGTCGTGACGACGGCGGGCGTCGGTCTTCGGAGGGTTCACCGCTTCTCGGTCAGCCACAGACGCTTTCCGTTCACTTCGGAGGCGGGCCGCTCCCAGACGCCGGTGATGGCCTCGGCCAGCTCCTTGACGTCCGTGAAGCCCGCGAACTTCGCGTTCGGGCGCTCGGCGCGCATCGCGTCGTGCACCAACGCCTTCACGACCAGGATGGCAGCCGCGGACGTCGGCCCGTCCGCGCCCCCGGAGACCCCGGCCTTGCGGAAGAAGTCGGCCATGGCCAGCGTCCACGCCTCGGCCGCGGCCTTGGCGGCGGAGTAGGCGGCGTTGCCCGCGGTGGGCTTGCTCGCACCCGCGGCGCTGATCAGGACGTACCGGCCGCGGTCGCTGCGCTGCAGCGCCTCGTGGAAGGCGAGGGAGGTGTGCTGCACGGTGCGGATCAGGAGCATCTCCAGGAAGTCCCAGTCGTCGAGGCTGGTCCTGGTGAAGGTCTCGCTGCCGCGCCAGCCGCCCACGAGATGGACCAGGCCGTCCACCCGCCCGAAGTCCTTCTCGATGCGGGCGGCCCAGTCGTGGCTGGACTGCAGGTCGAGCAGGTCGACCGTGTCGCCGACGACCGTGGAGCCACCGTGCGCGTACCGGGCCGCGTCCACCGCCTCCGCGAGCCGCTCGGGATCGTTGTCCGAGCCGACGACGGTCGCACCCGCCTCGGCAAGCCGCAGAAGAGCCGCCCGGCCCGCGGGCCCGCCCGCGCCGGCCACCGCGATCACCGCACCGCTGAGAGCCCCATTCCCCATGATCTTCGCCTCCTGAGCAGTGATGTTGGCGCGGTCGCTCACGCGGCCACCCGCTCGGCACTCTCCGCCGTGATGCCCTTGGTGGAGGCGATCACGTTCTTCAGCTTCTTGGAAAGGGCCTCATAGAACATGCTCAGGGGAAACTCGTCCGGAAGCACGTCGTCCACGAGCTTTCGCGGCGGCTGGTTCAGATCGAGGGCGTCCGGACCCTTGGCCCAGCGGGAGCCCGGGTGCGGGGCGAGGTACTGGGAGACCAGGTCGTACGCGGCGAACCAGTGGACCAGCTTCGGACGGTCGATGCCGTCGCGGTACAGCTTCTCGATCTCGGCGCACAGCTCGTTGGTGACCTGCGGGGCGCGCTGCCAGTCGATGTGCAGCTTGTTGTCGGTCCAGCGGACGACGTCGTGCTTGTGCAGGTAGGCGAAGAGCAGCTGGCCGCCGAGCCCGTCGTAGTTGCGGACGCGGTCGCCGGTCACGGGGAAGCGGAACATGCGGTCGAACAGCACCGCGTACTGCACGTCACGGCCCTGCGGGAAGCCGTCGGCCTCCAGCTTCACGGCCTCCTTGAAGGCGGTGAGGTCGCAGCGCAGCTCCTCCAGGCCGTACATCCAGAACGGCTGGCGCTGCTTGATCATGAAGGGGTCGAAGGGCAGGTCGCCGTGGCTGTGGGTGCGGTCGTGGACCATGTCCCACAGGACGAAGGCCTGCTCGCAGCGCGCCTGGTCGCCGACCATCTCGCGGATGTCGTCGGGCAGTTCGAGGCCCAGCGTGTCGACGGCGGCCTCGGTGACCTTGCGGAAGCGTGCTGCCTCGCGGTCGCAGAAGATGCCGCCCCAGGAGAATCGTTCCGGCGCCTCGCGCACGGCGATGGTCTCCGGGAAGAGGACGGCCGAGTTGGTGTCGTATCCGGCCGTGAAGTCCTCGAAGGTGATGCCGCAGAACAGCGGGTTGTCGTAGCGGGTGCGCTCAAGATCGGCCAGCCAGTCCGGCCAGACCATGCGCAGGACGACCGCTTCGAAGTTGCGGTTCGGATTGCCGTTCTGCGTGTACATCGGGAAGACGACCAGGTGCTGGAGCCCGTCCTCGCGGTGCGCGGCGGGCTGGAAGGCCAGCAGGGAGTCGAGGAAGTCGGGGACCTGGAAGCCATCCTCGGCCCAGCGGTGCAGGTCCTTGACCAGCGCCTCGTGGTAGGCGGCGTCGTGCGGAAGGAGCGGGGAGAGCTCCTCGACCGCGTCGATGACACGGCGCACGGCGAGACCCGCGTCGGCCTGATCCGGGGCGCCCTCCGCGTCGAAGTCGACCGAACCGTCCTTGGACTGCCATGGCCGGATCCGCTCCACGGCATCCTTGAGCACGGGCCAGGCCGGGTGCTCCACCACCCTGTCCCGGGGAGGAGCCTGCTCCTCCGTACCCACCTGCACAAGAATTTCCGTCATGACCCATCCTCCACGGGAGAACCTCGCGTATGGACACCGTATGCGTGCAGGGTTCTCCGCCACAAGTGGAGACTCGGGAGATTATCCTGCCTTCCTCCACCTTCACCGCTCTTTTTCCTGTCGGACGTCACGAGGACGAATACTTCCGCCGATTGCTGGGTAGCCGCCGGAGTTCGGTCAACCCGCCCGGGACTCGCCCACGCAGGAGTGAGGCGGGAGGGGCCCGGCGCGGCCTGTTCTCGCCGCTGGAAGGCCTCATTCCCCGCTGCCGGAGCGGGTTCAACGCCGGGCCGGGCCATTAGGCTGCGGCCTTGCCGCGTGGGCACGGGACCGCAGCACGTGGCAGCCGAGCCGCCGTCGACGGAAGCGGAGTCAGCCTTGAACTTTCTCACCATCGGGCACCGCGGAATCATGGGTGTCGAGCCCGAGAACACCCTCCGCTCCTTCATCGCCGCCCAGCAGGCCGGCCTGGACCTGATCGAACTCGATCTGCACCTGAGCAAGGACGGCGCGCTCGTCGTCATGCACGACGCCGACGTGGACCGTACGACCGACGGGTCGGGCCCGATCGCCGAGAAGACCCTCGCCGAGCTGCGGGTGCTCGACGCGGGCCGCGGCGAGCGCATCCCGGTCTTCGAGGAGGTCCTGGACGCCGTCACGGCCCCGCTGCAGGCCGAGATCAAGGACGTGGCCGCCGCCCGGGCGCTGGCGGAGGTCATGAACCGGCGCGATCTGGTCGGCAGGGTCGAGGTCCTGTCGTTCCACGACGAGGCCATCGCCGAGATCGCACGGCTCGTCCCCGGCGTCCGCACGGCGCTGGTCGCCAGCCGCTATGGCATCGATGTCGTCGAGCGGGCCACCGCGGTCGGCGCCACGAGTCTCGTCCTGAACATCCGCCGTCTGACCCTGGAGGTCGTCGAGCGCGCTCGCAAGGCGGACCTGCGGATCATCGGCTGGGTCGTGAACACCCAGGACCATCTGCGCCTCGTACGCGCCCTGGAGCTGGACGGCGCGACCACCGACTATCCGGAGATCAAGCGCACCGGCCGCTTCACGGCGTAACGGCCGGACCGCGCGGCGGAACGATTATGCGAGCGGCCTGATCAAGCGAGCGGCTTCACCAGGAGCTCGAAGCGCAGGTCGTCGCGCTGCGGGATGCCGAACCGCTCGTCGCCGTACGGGAAAGGAGTCATCTCTCCCGTACGGCGGTAGCCGCGCCGCTCGTACCAGGCGATGAGGTCGTCGCGTACGGAGATCACGGTCATGTGCATCTCCTTGACTGCCCAGGTCTCGCGGGCGAACCGCTCCGCCTCGGCGATGATCACCTTGCCGAGGCCGGCGCCCTGGAGCGTGGGGCTGACCGCGAACATGCCGAAGTAGGCGTGGTCACCGCGATGTTCGAGCTGACAGCAGGCGACCACCGTGCCGTCGCGCTCGACGGTCAGCAGGCGGCTGTCGGGAGACTTGATGACCGCCCGCACGCCCTCCGGGTCGGTCCGCTGGCCCTCCAGGATGTCCGCTTCAGTGGTCCACCCCGTGCGGCTGGAGTCTCCCCGGTAGGCCGACTCGATCAGCACGACGAGGGCGTCCACGTCGGCGTCGGTGGCGTCGCGGAACGTCAGTCCGGTGGCGGCGGTGTCCATGGAGCGGTTCTCCGATCTCGGGCGCGGCTCGGGCACCGCTGAGCGTAACGCTCCTACTAGGCTCCGGACGCATGGTGCATGTACTGAGCAGCCGGACCTTGCTCCGCCCCTCCGATCCCGACCGGTCCCGCGCCTTCTACGGCGAGCAGCTGGGCCTGCCCGTCTACCGGGAGTTCGGTACGGGTCCCGAGCGCGGCACGGTCTACTTCCTCGGCGGCGGCTTCCTGGAGGTCGCGGGCCGCTCCGAGGAACCCCCCTCCCCCGCCGTCAAGTTGTGGCTCCAGGTCGCGGACGCCACAGCGGCGCACGAGGAACTCGTGGCCGCGGGCGTCGAGGTGCGCCGGCCGCCGGTGAAGGAGCCGTGGGGTCTGATCGAGATGTGGCTCGCGGATCCGGACGGCACGGAGATCGTGGTGGTGGAGGTACCGGCGGACCATCCGCTGCGGTACCGGCCCTGAGCGGAGGCTCTGCGCGGACACCCCTGGGCGTCAGTCCCAGCACAGGCAGAACGGGTGGCCGACCGGGTCCGCGTACACGCGGAACCTGCGGCTGCCGTCCTTGTCGTCCAGGTCGAGCGGGGTGGCGCCGAGGGCCAGCACCTGGGGCTCGGCCGCGTCGATGTCCGGCACGGTGAAGTCCAGGTGCAGTTGCTGGGAGTTCTCGTCGGCGCGTGGCCAGTCCGGCGGCCGGTGGTCCGGGACCCGCTGGAAGGAGATGCGGTGTCCGCCGGGGGCGTGGAGGTCGTACCAGTCGTCGTTGTACTGCTTGACCTCACCGCCGAGCACGCCCGCGTAGAACTCCGCGAGGGCCGGTGGGTCCGGGCAGTCCAGTGCTACGAGGGTGTACGTGGCGATGGCCATGATCGTCCCTTCGGTCGTTCGTCCAGAGGCCCCTTCGGGGGACTTCAGAGGCTCGTCAGAGGTCCTTCAGTGCGGGCAGCAGTTTCTTCTCGGCCCAGTCCAGGAAGGGGAGTTGGTGGTCGCCGCCGACCTGGACCAGGGCGATCTCGGTGAAGCCGGCGGTGACGTAGGGGCGTACGGCCTCCACGAAGGTGTCGACGTCGTCGCCGCACGGGATCGTCTCCGCGACGTCCTCGGGCCGGACGTGCCGGGTGGCCGTGTCGAAGCCCGTCGGGCCGGGCAGTTCGGAGTTGACCGGCCAGCCGCCGAGCGACCAGCGGAACTGTTCGTGGGCCCGTCGGACCGCGGCGTCCCTGTCGGGGTCGTAGCAGACGGGCAGTTGGCCCACCTTGGGCTTGCCGCTGCCGCCGTGCCGTTCGAAGGAGTCGACAAGTTCGGCCTTCGGCTCGGTGGCGATCACCAGGTCGGCCAGCCGGCCGGCGAGGGCGCTGGAGCGTTCGCCCGAGACGGCGATGCCGATCGGGATCGGCTCGTCCGGCAGGTCGAAGAGCCGGGCGTTCTCCACGTCGAAGTGCGGGCCGTGGTGGTTGACGTTCTCGCCGTCGAAGAGCGCGCGGATGATCTCCACGGCCTCTTCCAGCATCTCCAGGCGCACGTGGGCGGCCGGCCAGCCGCCGCCCACCACGTGTTCGTTGAGGTTCTCGCCGGAACCGAGTCCGAGCCGGAAGCGGCCCTCGGCGAGCAGTTGCGTGGTGGCGGCCTTCTGGGCGACGACCGCGGGGTGGTAGCGGGTCGTCGGACAGGTCACGTACGTCATGAGAGGGATCGTGGAGGTGGCCTGTGCCGCGGCGCCGAGGACGCTCCACGCGTACGGGGCGTGCCCCTGCTCCTCCAGCCAGGGGAAGTAGTGGTCGGACGTGACGGAGAAGTCGAATCCGGCCTGTTCGGCGGCCACCACGTGTTGTACGAGGTCACGGGGGCCGGCCTGCTCGGTCATCATCGTGTATCCGATGTGCGTCATGTGTTCCGAGTGGCCGGTCGGGGGTACCCGAAACGTGCCCGCGGGGCGGCGCCACGAGTGGTCGTCCCGCGATGGTGCAATCCCCGGACAAGTGGAGGAAGGGAATCCATGCCCAGGCCGCAGATCAAGGACGAGAACACCTATCAGGCGCTGCGCCGCGAGGGCGCGGGCAAGGAGAAGGCGGCTCGGATCGCCAACAGTCCGAAGTCCGCCTCGCGCAAGGGCGGCAGGAGCGGCTCGTACGAGGACCGGTCGAAGCAGGATCTGTACGAGCAGGCGAAGAAGGTCGGTGTCGAGGGCCGCTCGTCGATGTCGAAGGACGAGCTGATCAAGGCTTTGCGAAACCGCTGACGGCCGAACGACCGAACCACCCCTGAGGAGGCTCTGGCGAGACCGGCGGCGAGCGCGTGACCCCCTGGTCCGCTGGGCCGATGCACGAGGGCGCACGGACGCACCGAGGAGTTGTGGCGCCTCATACGGGCAGAACGCTCCTCATGACACCGCGACTCTCCGTGACAGCACGCACCGCGGGGCCCGGCGTCCTGCCGCCCCTTCGTCCGATCCCCCTCGGTGGCACGGGTCCCGAGGATGTCGTCGTCGACCGTGAAGGCCGCGTGATCACGGGCGTGGCCGACGGCCGCATCCTCCGCGTCCGGCCGCGCGGTCCCGTCCGTGTGGAACAGATCGCCCGGACCGGAGGGCGACCGCTGGGGCTCGAAGTCCTGCCGGACGGGCGGCTGTTGGTGTGCGACGCGGAGCGCGGGCTGCTGCGGGTCACGCCGGAGGGCGACCCCGGGGCGCGGGCCGGGTCCGGGGAGAGGATCGAAGTTCTGGTCGACCGTGTGGCGGGGCAGCCGTTGCGGTTCTGCGGCAACGCGGCCGCGGCGGCGGACGGCACGGTGTACTTCACGGCCTCCAGCAGGCGTTTCGGGCTTCAGGAGTGGCTCGGCGAGCTGATGGAGCGGACGGCGACGGGACGGCTGCTGCGGCTCCCGCCCGGCGGTGGCGAGCCCGAAGTCCTGCTGGACGACCTGGACTTCGCGAAGGGAGTCCTGCTGGCCGAGGACGAGTCCTGGGTCGCCGTGGCGGAGACCGGCGCGTTCCGCCTCACCCGGCTGTGGCTGTCCGGCCCGCGGACCGGCCGGCGCGACACCCTGGTCGAGAACCTCCCCGGATTCCCGGACAACCTCTCCCGCGGCACGGACGGCACGATGTGGGTCGCCCTGGCGGGCCCCCGGCAGCGGCCCCTCGACTGGCTGCGCCGGGCACCCGAGAGCGTACGACGGGCGGCCTGGCGTGCGGCCCGGCCGCTGCCGATCCGGCCTCGCCCCGTCGCCCACGTGCTGGGCATCGGCCCGGGAGGCCGCGTCCGCCACGACCTCAGTCGCCGCAGGGCCGGCTACCGAATGGTGACCAGCGTCTGCGAGCACGACGGCATGCTGATCCTGGGCAGCCTGCTGGAGAAGGGGATCGTCGCGTGCGAACTGCCCGGGAGGGCGTGAGGGCGTGAGGGCGCTGGAACGGAACCTGGCGTCTCAGGGCCGATACACCCCCGTGCCGGAGCCCCTCAACGGTGGCCGAACCCCTCAGTGGTGGCCGAGCCCGCCACTGCCGAAGCCGCCGCTGCTGTTGCGGCCCCAGATCGGTCGCGTCTGGTCCTTGGCGCGGCGCGAGGAGACGTTGCCGTGCAGCTCGTGCGGGGTGAGGACCCTGCCGTTGTGCGGCATCTCGTCGGGCTCGCGCATCTCGCTGATCTCGTGGACCGCGCCCGTCTCGGGCAGATGGGGGTGGTCCTCGGGACGGGGCGGACCGGGTTCCCGGGCACGCACCCGCATCCCCCACCACACCGCGACGACCAGCATCGCCGTGATCAGAAGCCCCACCACGAAGGGTGCCGAACCGGCCACGACTTCGTGGGGAATGGCTATCTCCCTACCGAAGGTGTCCATAAAGGCATAGTACCCGCCTATAACAGCTCAAACAGAGCCTCGCCGGTGTTCCCGCGGCGGTGTGCCGAGGGTCGCCGAGGGTACGGGGAGGGGATGCGTATGGGTGTACTGGACGTCGGCTCGAACACGGTAAGACTCGTCATCGCGGAGACGGATGGAGCCGTTCCGCTCCCCGTGCACACGGCCAAGCGTCGGCTGAGGCTCTCCGACCATGTCGAGCGGGGTGGTCATCTGCCGGAGGAACAGGTGAACCGTCTGGTGGAGGCGGTGGCGGAGGCCCGGGTGGAAGGCAGGCGATGGGGGGTGGCCCAGCCTTTCGCCTTCGCCACGGCGATCGTGCGGGACGCCCCGAACCGCCCCGAGATCCTGGAGCGGGTCGCCGCGGAGGCGGGAGTGCCGCTGCATGTGCTGCCGGGCGAGGTCGAGGCGGAGCTGACCTTCCTGGCGGCGCGGCGCTGGATGGGCTGGCGCGCGGGGCCGCTGGCCATGCTGGACATCGGGGGCGGCACGCTGGAGGTGGCGTTCGGCCGGAGCAAGCTGCCGGACTTCGCGATCTCGCTTCCGCTGGGGGCCAGTCGGCTGACCCGCGAGTTCTTCCGCGGCCAGGACCCGCCGTCGCTTCGCCGGGCCAAGCTGTTGCGCCGGCATGTACGCCACCAACTGCGTGACGTCGCGGCCCGCATCCGCTGGGAGGCACCTCGTACGACGGTCGCCACCTCGCGCACGCTCCAGCAGCTGGGCCGGCTGTGCGGCGCGGCCCCGGGCCGGTCGGGGCCCTTCACCCCGCGCGGCATCACCCGTACCGACCTCCGCGTGGCCGTCGAGCGACTGGCGGTGCTGCCGGCCGCCGATCGTGCCCTGTTGCCGGGCATCTCGCCCGCGCGGGCCGGTCAGTCCCTCGCCGGGGCGATCGTCGCGCACACCACGATGAAGCTGATGGGCATCGACGAGATGACCCTCTGCCCCTGGGCACTGCGCGAAGGGGTCCTGCTGCGCTGTATCGAGGACGGCAACGCCGACTGGTGGGACGGAACGGCCCCCAGCCTCCGCGATCAGGAGACCGCACCGCCGCGGATGCTCCGCCCAGTCGGAGGAGTGGACATGAGCGGCACGGTGCCCGCCCCCGCGTCATCCGCTCAACTCCCCTCCCCATCAGGGAGGTTCACCTGATGACGAGTGCCGGCTCCCCCGCTCACCACGGTCCGCCGGCCCCTCGCCGAGATGGGCGAACTCGCGGTCCGTACGGTCCTCAAGCTCACCCGAGGTGAGGAACTCGACTCGCCCCGGGTGGAGTTGGCCACCGAACCGGTCGTGAGGTCGAGCACGGCACGGGTGCCGGCCGGACGGCTCGGCGGTGGGTGGGGGTGCTCTACGGGAGGTGCTCCCACCCTCGGTCCGTCCGGGTCAGCTCATGGAACCCGGCGCCGGTCAGGCGCCCGATCGACTCCACGGCGCCGGAGGCCTCGTACGCGAAGAGCCGTCGCACTCCTGAGAGCCGCAGCCAGCGGGCGGCCTGGGCGAGCAGCCAGTTCACCAGGCCGTCCACCGGGTGCTCGATGTGGAGGTTGCCGATGTCGGCGAGGCCGCCGCTGCGTGCGTGACGTTCGGGACGGTCCAGGGACGTGTCGACCTCGATGAAGCCCAGTACGCGCCCGTCGGCGTGGGCCGTGAAGCGGGTGCCGCACTCGCCGAGCGTGCGGTCGACGGAGACTCCCGGCAGGGGCGCGAGGGATGGCAGATCGGCCACGTCGGCGATCAGGATGACCTCGGTGTCGCCCGTGTGCCGGAACCCGGCCCGTTCGTAGGCGGCACGGATGTGCGGCCAGGGCCGTGGCAGGCCGTACACGACGGGTGCGGGCAGGGATCCGTCGGCGTATCGGAGGCGGACGTTCCAGCGGGCCAGCTGGGCCAGACAGGCCGCCATCAGCAGATCGGAGGCCTGGTCGGAGTCCGGCCAGAAGGAGGCGGGCGGATGGCAGACGAACCAGTCGATCGCGCCGGAGTCCCGGAAGCTCTCGCCGACCTCGGTGTCGGCGCGGTAGCGCAGGAGATGCGCGCCGGCCACCACGTACCGGCGCTGCTCGGCGACGAACGTGATCCGCTCGGCCACCCATGGGTCGGTGATGAACTCGTCCGGCTGCCGTGTCAAGGCGCTGAGCACGGTGTTCACGGAGACGGAGACACCGGGGACGACAGCGGCGACATGCGCGTTGACGAGTTCGGTGAGCTGGTCGCGGTCGTCGCGGTGGAAGGGACGCACCGTGAGCGCGGGCATGCGGAGACCTCCGGATCGATGTACACGAGGAGGCCGCCATGAGGTGCGGTACGCGGGCGAGAGTACGCCTCACCGAGTGGTCCCGCCATGTGGTTTTCCGTCGGCTCGCCGGGGCACGTGGCCGGGACTAGCGTGCGAGGAGGAGCCCTTCGCGCTCCTGACCTGCTCACGCCGGAAGTCGGAAGGAAGGTCGGCCATGAAACTGGACAAGCCGGTGCCCGGCGGGCCCTGCTGGACCGAGCTGGGGACCAGTGACCTGGAGGCGGCCAAGCGGTTCTACGCCGATGTCTTCGGCTGGCGCCCGGAGACGGATCCGCGCGCGGAGGCGGGCGGCTACACGCTCGCGTACCTCGGCGACGCGTCGGTCGCCGCGCTGACCCCGCTGTTCCAGGAGTCGCAGCCGGTCGCCTGGAACGTGTCGTTCGCGGTGCCCGACGTGGATGCGACCGTGCGGGCGGTACGGGACGCGGGCGGCGCGGTCGTACTGGAGCCGATGGACGTGTTCGACCTGGGGCGTTTCGCGGTGGTGGCCGACCCGGGCGGCGCGGTGTTCCAGCTCTGGCAGGCGCGCTCGTTCGCCGGTGCCGGGCTGTTCAACGCCCCCGGCGCGCTCGGCTGGGTCGAGCTGATGACACGTACCCCCGGCCTGGTCACGGCCTTCTACACGACGGTGTTCGGCTGGACCGTCAACGCCTCGGAGCACTACACGCAGTGGGGCATCGACGGCTCCGATTTCGGCGGCATGGTGGAGATGGGCGACAAGTTCCCGCACGAGGTGCCCTCGCACTGGCTGCCGTACTTCGCCGTCGAGGACGTCGAGGCCACGGCCGAGGCGAGTACGCAGGCGGACGGCGGCGTCCTCATGGAACCCACGTCGGTCCCCGAGGGCCCGCGCATCGCGGTGCTCCGGGACCCGCAGGGTGCGGTGTTCGGCATCTACAGGGCGGGCGACGAGGGCTAGGGAGCCGGAGGAGGAAGCCGCAAGCGATCGGGACTTGACGCCGCCGCTTGACGCCGCCTGCGGGTCGGGCGTCAGCCGCGCGGGGTGCGCAGGCGGCCCTCCAGCTGGACCAGCAACTCGCCGAGCAGCGCGGCGAGTTCCCGCTGCTCGGCGCCGTCGACCCCGGACAGGACAGCGGTCTCGTACGAGAGCTGCTCGGGCAGGATGGAGTCGACCAGGTCACGTCCGGCGTCGGTGAGGCGTACATGGGCGACGCGTCGGTCGCGGGTGTCGCCCCGGCGCTCGACCAGGCCTCGCTCGGTCAGCTGCTTGAGCCGCTTGGTGACGGCGGCGCCGGAGGAGAAGGTCTCGCGGGCCAGCTCGCCGGGGGTCAGTTCGAGGCCGGTGCGGCGCAGGGCGCCGAGGAGGTCGAACTCGGGGCGGGTGAGTCCGGCGTGCCGCAGGGGCGCGTCCTCGGCCTGCTGGAGGAGCGCCGCACAGCGGTTGATGCGGCCGATGATCTCCATGGGGCCGGTGTCGAGGCCGGGGTGGACCGTCTGCCACTGCCGTACCACCGCGGCAAGGGTGTCCCCCGCGGCCGCCCCTCCACGGACCGCGCCCCCTCCGCCCGCCGTCCGCCCGTTCGCTGCCGTCATGCCCGTGTGCCCTCCAGAACGTGCAGTCCCTGCCGTCTTACCGCAGTCGCGAGCGTACGGTGTCCGGTCCGCTCGGCGAGCAGCACCCGCTCCTCCGGCACGGCGCGCTGCCACCACTCGCCCGCGGCCGCGTCGGCCGTGGCGCGCAGCTCGACGAGCGCCGTGGCCAGCCGGCGGCGGGCGGCCTCCAGGGCGCCGGGGCCGGGCCGCTCGGCGGCGATCAGTCGCGCGGTGTGCTCGCGGGCGCGTTCCACCGTGTCGAGGGCGTTCTCGATGCGATGTCCGGCACGCCGGTTGGTCACCGCCACCGCGGCGGCGAAGCCCACCAGCGCGCCGACGACCGTGTCCACGATCCGGTCCGTCATCAGCTCGCCGGGCTGCTGAAGGCCCGTGAACTCGGTGATCAGCAGCGCCATCGGGGTCACGCAGATGCTGCCGAGCCAGTAGTTGCGGCTGATCAGGGCCTCCGCGCCGAAGTTGAAGGCGAGGCAGCACAGGACGAGGGCGGCGGGGCCGAGGTGGGCGAGCGGGGCGACGGCCGCGAAGAGGAGTACGCCGACGAGGTTGCCGACGACGCGCTGCACTCCGCGGCTCCAGGTCAGCGTGATGTTCGCCTGATAGAGCGAGGCGGCGGTGACCAGGGCCCAGTACGGACGGCCGACGCCGAGCGCCAGCGACACGTAGCCGGCGAGGGCGCAGCCGAGCGCGGTGCGCAGGGCGAGGGGCAGGAGCGGGCCGAGCCTGTCGGCCAACAGGCGCCTGTCCGCGGCCCGTTCGGCCTCCACGCCGAGGAGTTCGTCGGCCGCCGATGCCAGCTCCACGTGCGGCACGGGGCCCGTTCCGCGCAGGTCGCTCGCCCAGGAGCGCAGCCGTCCGGAGTCCGTGTCGGCGGGTGCGGCGAGCGCGATCTCGGCCCGCACGACGAGCCGTTCGAGGGCGCGCCGGGGCTCCGAGCGGGCGCCGCCGGCGAGCAGCGACTGCCAGGCGGCGTGCACGGCGGCGGCCGCGGCGGCCCTGGCGCGCTCGCGTCCGGGGGAAGCGGTGGCGGACGTCTCTGCGTACGCGGCAGCGGTCGTCTCGGCGTACGCGGCGGCCGCGTTCAGGGCACGGGCCGTGGCCCGGCGCTCCGGACCATGCGGTCGTACGAGGCCGGGGGCCATGCCGACGAGCCACGCCCAGGTGCCCGCCGCGGCGGCGAAGGCGAGATGGGCGGGGACCTGGCCGAGCGTCTGCGGGGTGAAGAGGGCGGCCGAGCTGATGAAGGCGAAGATCACCGGTCCGGGCGGGCCAATGCGCGTCGCGTCGCACAGCGCCTTCTGGGTGGCCGCGAGCAGCGCGCCGACGGCGACGAGGACCACGGCGGAGGACGTGAGCGAGGCCGTGACCAGGGCGACCGCGACCGAGGCGAGCATGCCGAGCACAACCCAGGTCAGGGCCCGGGCGCGGGCCGCGTACGGCAGGTTGTGGGCGTAGAGCGCGCAGAGCGACCCGGCCATCGTGTACATCGCGAGGTCCAGCCGGCCGAGCGCCAGCAGCGTCAGGTTCGGCACGCCGACCGCGACGACCACGCTCAGGGCGGGCTTGAACCAGATGTCGGAGGGCCGACCGACGCGCAGGACGCCGGCGAGAGGCAGTCGGCGTGCGGAGGTGGGGCTGGGCGGGGCACTGCTCATGACGATAAGGTTAGCAGGTGTTTTACTCGTGAAACATATCGCCGCACTCCCGCACGCTCCCCCGTGTACACCCTTGCGCTCGCTTGCGCTCCGCCCGGTCCGGGCATCTCTTCGAGCGGACTGTTCGACACCGTCGAGCGGGGAGGTGCGCGGTGCACGGTCCTGCGTCACCGGGCTGGCTGCTCGTCGTGCTGTGCGCGGCGACCGGGGCCTACTGTCTGCTGCGGATGCGCAGCGGGGTCGAGGAGCAGCGCCGTACCGCGGGCGGTGAGGCGCTGATGGGGTTCGGGATGGCCGCGATGGCCGTGCCCGCGGCGGCGCTCGCGCCTCCGCGCTGGGCCTGGGTCGCCTACGCGGCGGTGTTCGGCGCGGCCGCGCTGCGCGCCCTGTGGGCCGCGCGGAGCAGCGCCCACCATCTGCACCATCTGGTGGGCGCGTTCGCGATGGTCTACATGGCGGCGGTGATGGCGAGCGGGGCGCACGCCGGGGTTCCCGCGCTGACGGGGGTGCTCCTCGCGTACTTCACCGCGTATGTGCTGTGGACCGGTACGCGGCTGATGCCGGTCGCGGTCGCGGGGGGCGGCCCCGGAGCGAGTGTCCGGGCCGCCGGGTGGGGCGACCGGCTGGAGCTGGCGCGGGCGTGCCGCCTCTCGATGGGCATCGGGATGCTGGCCATGCTTCTCACACTCTGAACCGGAACTTCTCACGTTCCGGGCCCGATGGCGCCCGCATCCCGGTCCGGCGCATCTCACGTTCCGAACGGGCATTTCCCGGGCTCCTGCCCCGCTTTACGAAACCGTGGTGTACGTCACTTGCCGCGACAGCACGTATCCGCCGGTGGCGCCCCGCTCATAGGCTGCAGCCATGATGGTCCCCGCGGCACTGCTGCTGCTCGGCGCCCTGGCCGCCGTCCTCGCTCCGCGGCTGCTTGCCCGAACGGACTGGCAGGACCGTGAACCGGTGGTCGCCCTGTGGGTGTGGCAGTGCGTGGTGATGGCCGTTCTGCTGTGCTGCGCGCTGTCGATGACGCTCAGTGCGGCGGCCGCCTGGCAGGCCGTCCGCGGCCATGTGTTCGCCCCCGCCCCGCATGCCGTCGTGGAGAGCTACGCGCTCGCCGGGGGTCCCTGGGCCGCGACGACCGCGGTGGCACTCGCGCTCGGCGGTGTCTGGAGCGCCGCGATGCTGGCCCGCGAGATCACCCGGGCCAGGACCCGTCGCCGTCGGCGGCGGGCCGAACTCCTCGTGCGCGCCCCGGTGTTGCCCGGCGAGGAGCCCGGCAGCGACCGTCTGGTCGTCCTTGAGGGCGAGCGTCCGGACGCCTGGTGGCTGCCGGGGGCGGCGCCCCAACTCGTCATCACCACGGCCGCGTTGCGCCGCCTCAAGGGACGGCAGCTGGACGCGGTGCTCGCCCACGAGCAGGGCCACGCGCAGGCCAGGCACGACTGGCTGCTGCACTCCTCGGCCGCGCTGGCCAACGGCTTTCCGCAGGTCCCGGTGTTCGCGGCGTTCCGCGACGAGATGCACCGGCTGGTCGAACTCGCCGCGGACGACATGGCGTCGCGACGCTTCGGCCGACTGACGATCGCGCTCGCGCTCGTCGAACTCAACGAGGACCGGGGCGTGTTCGGCCCCTGTCCCACGCCGCAGGCCCATGTTCCGCAGCGCGTCCACCGCCTGCTCACTCCCCCGGACCGGCTCCCGCCCGCCCGTCGGCTGCGGCTCACGGCGGCCGCCGCGCTGGTGCCGGTGATCCCGGTCCTGGTGACCTTCGTACCGGGTCTGCGGGCGCTCGGTTAGCCGGCTCGCAGCACGCAGGACACCCCGGGTTCGCGTTCGACCCCACCGGTCGGCGAGGATCGGTGTATGCACTCCCCACCCGTCGACTCGCCGCCCCACGCTCCTGGTCCCGGGATCGCCGTACGTGTCGCGGCGGCTGTCGCCCTGCCGTCCGTACTGTTGCTCGTCCTGGTCGCGATGTCCTGGGACCCGCTCATCGCCCTCGACGGCGACATCGCCCGCACCACCCACCGCTGGGCGGTGGACGACCCCGACACGACGCAGACGTTCCGCATCCTCACGGACTGGGTGTGGGACCCCTGGACGATGCGTGCCCTGTGCGCCGCCGCCGTACTGTGGCTGGTGCTGCACCACTCGGCATGGTGGCTCGCGCTGTGGCTGACGGCCACATGTGTGCTCGGCACACTGCTCCAGCAGGGACTCAAGGCGGCGGTCGACCGGAAGCGCCCGGTCTGGCCCGACCCCGTGGACTCCGCCCACTTCGCGGCCTATCCCTCCGGCCACGCCATGACGGCCACGGTCGTGTGCGGCCTGCTGCTGTGGCTCCTGCACCTGTACGGCGCCGGACGCGTCCTGTGGCGTATCGCGCTCACCCTCTCCGTCGTGTCCGTCCTCGGTGTCGGCCTCACCCGTATCTGGCTGGGCGTGCACTGGTCGTCGGACGTGCTCGGCGGCTGGCTGCTCGGCGTGCTGGCGGTGGCGCTCGCGGTGGCGTCGTACACGAGGTTCCAGGGCACCGCCGAGCTGCGCTGACAGCGGTGTGGGCCCGTCCTGCGGCCTCCACTCGCGGACGAATCTGTTCAGCCCCCACCCGCCCCAGAACCGTGCATACGATCGAGCACGGCTTCGGGAGACACCCGACGGAGCCGCGCAGAGGGGGCAACTTGTCCCGCATCTCCAGACGTTCGTTACTTGGGTACTCGGGGACCACCGCGGCGGGTGCGGTCATCGGTACCGCCGGGTCGGCGCAGGCGGCGGAACCCGATGCCACGACGGCGGCCGAGTCGTCGTCGGCCGACTTCCCGAGCGGCACCAAGTGCAGCGCCGACTGCCCTAGAGTCACCGGATGCGGCGAAGGACAGGACTGGCGATGGCCGGGGTTGCGGCCATCGCCTGGAGCGAGTGGCTGAACTGGCGTTGGTCTCGAACCCTCGTGGGCAACGGCGGGGGCGCTGCCGAGACCGTGGTCGTGCTGGGTTTCCGGAACCCCGCTGCGACGGCGAACGTCATCAACCGATGGCGAGTGCGGGCCGGCATTCGCTCCATCACCGCCGACAGTGCGCAGGGCACCCGCGTGATCTTCAGTGGCGGCCCGACCAGCGGTGGCGCTTCGGAGGCCCAACTGATGGCCGACTACGCGAAGTCGGTGCTCGAGTTCGACGGCACGGTACTCCTCGAAGACCAGAGCTCGACGACCTGGGAGAACATCACGAACGTGATCCCCCTGCTTGAGGACGCCGACCACATCAAGATCGCCTCGCAGCCGGCTCACGCGCTCAAGGCCCGCGCGTACTTGCGGCGGCAACGCCCTGATCTCGCGGAGAGACTGGTGCGTGCGGACGACTACCGACCTGGCGAGTGGCTGTTCGTCAAACCGCTGCTGGCCGTGTACGGCCTCTGGACCCTCCGCGGCCTCAAGGCCGACGAACGGAAGATCTCGCCGTAGACGGAGTCTCTGTCACCAATCGTGCATGGCCGGGACCCAGTCCTCGAAGCGGCCTCCTGGCCGGCAGCGCCTGTCGGCTGCTGCCGGCCAGGAGGCCCGGCCTCACTTCAGGTGTCGGTCCAAGAACCGGCACCCGTCTTCCAGCTCGAACCACGGGGTGCCGGTGTGCCCGCCCGGATTGGCGTGCAGCGTCTTCTCCTTGCTGCCGAAGGCGTCGAACAGGTCCAGAGCTCGTTGCCGGGGGTTCCCTTGGTCGTCCCACTGCAGCAGGAACAGCAGCGGGATGGTGACCCGCCGGGCCTCCTCGCGTTGGGCGCGGGGCACGTAGCCCCCGGCGAAGAAGCCCGCGGCCGCGATGCGCGGCTCGACCACCGCCAGCCGGATGCCCAGGGCGGCCCACCCCCCGGAGTACCCGACCGGGCCGCCGATCTCGGGCAGCTCAAGGAGGGCGTCCAGGGTGGTCAGCCAGTCCGGGACCGCCTTCTCGACCAGCGGGCCGATGAAGGACTCGAAGATCTCGTCTACCTGCTCGCCGGCCTGCATCGCCCGGCGGAGGTCGGCACGGGCCTGCTCGTCGGCGGCGGAACGGGGCCGGTCACCGCATCCTGCGGCGTCGATGGTGGCCACCGCAAAGCCGCGCGCCGCGGTGTACCGGGCCCGGGCCACCAGCCGGGAGTCGCTCTTGGGCAGGCCGTTGTTGTGGGCCATCAGGACCAGCGGGGCCGGTGCGGATCCAGGCGTCCACAGGGTGCCGGGGATCTCGCCGAGGGTGAACTCGCGCTCAAGGACGCCGTCGTCGAGGCGCTGTTCGGAAGTGAATTGCACGGTCGAGCCTTTCGGGAGGGCTGCTTTACGGCGCTCCCGGACGACCTACCGCCCGACCGTGACCCCGGAGGGGAGCACCCATCTCGAAACTGCGTTCACGGGTACCACCTCCTCGTTCTGTCGCACGGCCTCCGGAAAAGTAGCAGTGGTCGCCGTGGTCCACCAACGGGTTTTCGCGGAGACACCGCGGCCCGATGCCGCCTCACTGCACAGGGCCAGTACACACAGGACCCAGTAGCACGCCCAGGGCAACCGGACACGGCTCCGACCTGGTCCCCGCAGGTGCGGGACCAGGCCGGAGGGTTCACTGGCGCCGGTCAACGGTCGCCGTCATGCGGTCACTTCACGGGGCGAGCCGGTAGGCGTTGGTGATCGTCTCGCGCACGGTGTTGCCGCCCTTGTCCTTCAGGTCCACCCGGAAGGACACGGCCCTGGCGGTCGCCGGGTGTTCGACGCTCACCGAGCGCGCCCCCTTCGCGTCCGTCGTCACGGTGAGCGGCTTCCAGGTCCGGCCGCCGTCATAGGAGGCCTTCACGGTCAGCGCGGCGACCTGCCCGGCCGCGGCGGCCGCGCCGCTCAGTTTCAGCGGCACCGTGAGTGTGCCGCCTGCCGGAGCCGTCCCGCTCAGGCTCAGCTTCGGCGCGAACCGCACCGTCGACAGCGGCAGCTTGACCGTGTCGTCCGACGTCGGCCGGGCCGAGGTGAACGTCCACACCCCCGCCACCTTCGTACTGGTGGAGGTGTCCTCCGCGGAGCGGCTCGCCTCGACCGTCAGGCGGTACGTGGCGGAGGCGGCGGGGACTTCGGAGCCCAGCGCTTCCGTGGCCGGTCCCTCGACGAGGACTCGCCCGCCGGATTCCAGCCGGGCGAAGCCGCCGGTGACGATCGAGGACCCCGGGTTGCCGCTGCCGTCCTGGAACAGCGGGATTCTGGCGCTGATGTGGTCGCCGGTCCGCTCGGCGCCCTGCCCCGCCGGGCCCCCCGCCGCGAGATCGGGGCCGACCACACCGGTGTTGAACCTCAGCGTGTGCCTGGAGCCCGGCTTGTAGGTCACCCAGTCCTTCCAGTACATGATGCGCACTTCGCCGCCGGCGTCGAGCTGCTCGGCCCTCCAGGACCAGCCCACGCCGGCCGTGCTGAGGTAGTGCGTGGTGGCCTGCGGCAGGTTCTGCTCCTCCGGTTCCAGTGCGATGATGCCGATCCCGCGGTCGTCCAGTGGCGTGAGATGGACCAGGCCCTTCGCCCCGGCGACGGAGGCGCCGAAGCCGAACTTCACCTCGGCGACCTCGGCCCGGGTGACGGTGCGGTTCAGGCCCGTGAAGAAGCTGCCCTTGCGGTTGAAGGCGAGCCGGTAGTCGACGTCCCTGCCGGCCGCGCCGGGCGTCTGCCACACCCCGCGGAACTGGGCCCGCATCGTGTCGGAGTCCGGTCCGAGGGCGGCGGTGCGCATCGCCGGCACGCCGTTGCTGGACCAGGTGTTGGACACGCCCGCGGCCTCGTCGTCGTAGCCGACGATGGAGGTGACGAGCTTCGCGGCCGGATCGGGGGCCTTCACGGCGAACGGCTTGGCCTTGCGCCCGTCGAGGGTGACCGTGGTGTCCGGGCCGACGTTCAGCACGGGCTGGACGAAGAAGCCCACCTCGTTGTCCTCGGCGAAGACCAGGCTCTCCAGCTGGTAGGAGCCCTTGGGCAGCCGCTGGACCACGGTGCCGTCCTCGCTGTACGGGAGCTCCACACGATCCCCGGGCCCGCCGACGGGGGTGATCGTCGTCGCGTAGGTGACCGGGTTCGCCCCGGCGGTGTCGATGTGCCGCACCGGGACGTCGTACGACTCCACCTCACGCTCGACCACGAGACCGGTACGTACTTCCTGGCCGTCGCCGGCCGCCAGCACGGTGCCGCCGAAGACGCCGTCGACGGTGCCCTCGCGTGTGTCGGCGGTGACGATAGTCTGCGCGGTGCCGCCGGCCGGAACGGTGAGCTGGGCGTCCTTGACGCTGAACAGGCCGGCCGGGGCCGGATCGCCCGCCGCGTCGGTCCCGGAGGCACTCAGCCGCAGGGTGACGTCCTGGGTGCCGTAGTTGCGGTAGGTGAGGGTCTTGGCGGTCGGCTCGTCGTCGGTGTGCGGCCAGGGGTGCATGCCGAAGCCCAGGGAGCCGGGCTCGGCGACGACCAGGTTCGTGGCGGCGCGCGCCAGGTCCACCCGGCCCGCGCCCTGCTGGTGTGCGTTCAGCAGCGGGTTGGGCTTGGCCGAACCGGTCAGCAGCGCCTTCAGCCGGGCTCCGCTCCAGTCCGGGTGCTGCTGGAGCACCAGGGCGGCGGCGCCCGTGACGTGCGGGGCGGCCAGGGACGTACCGGAGTTCGACACGTAGTCCTCACTCGGGGGGAGCGAGCTCTGCGTGGTCAGGGCGCCGGTGATGTCCACGCCGGGGCCGGTGAGATCCGGCTTGGGCGTACCGTCGAGGTTCGGGCCGCGGCTGGAGAAGTCGGCGATCCGGTCCTCCTTGTCCACGGCGCCGACGGCGAGCGCCTCGGGGGCGCTGGCGGGCGACGTGATCGTGCGGGGCCCGTCGCCCGCGTTGCCCGCGGCCGCCACGAACAGGGCCTTGTCGGAGAGCTGGGCGACGGCCTCCTCCTTGGGGTCGACTCCCGGGCTGTCGAGGGCGCCCAGACTCATGTTGACGATCTTCGCGCCCTGGTCGACGGCCCACTGCATGCCGGCGACGATGCCCGAGACGGTTCCCACGTTGTCGTCGTCGAGCACCTTGCCGTCCAGCAGCTTCACGCCGGGCGCCACGCCCGTGTAGCGGCCACCGGACTTCGCACCGCTCCCGGCGATGATGGAGGCCACGTGCGTACCGTGCCCGTAGCGGTCCTTGACGTCGGGAGCATCGCTGAAGTTCTTCTGCGCTGTCTCGACGTCCCTGAGGTCCGGGTGGGTCTCGTCCACGCCCGAGTCCAGGACCGCCACCGTGACGCCCTCGCCGGTGTAGCCCGACTTCCACATGGCGGGCGCACCGATCTGCGGCACGCTCTCGGCCAGGGAGCCCCGGACCTTCGCGTCCAGCCAGACATGGGTGATGGGCCGCGCGGGTGCGGCCGTACCGCGGGACGTACGGGCCGGAGAGCCGCCCGTCACGGCTGCCCATAGCGCCGGGGCACCGGACTTGGGCGTCTCGAAGGCCTCGCCGTCGACCGCGGGCAGCGCACGGCGCTCCCGGACGGCCACGCCGGCGAACGGGTCGCGGTCGGCGGCTCTGGCGCCGCCCTTCCGGTAGCCGACGATCAGCGGCAGTGTGGTCCGGTGCGCGTCGTCGTACTCGTCCTTGACCAGCTGGGCCACGTCGAAGAGCTGCCGGTCGAGCACGCCGTCGGCGACCGGGCGCAGGGCGTCCTGCGGGATGACGTACGTGTGGCCGGCCTCGCGCCGCACCGAGAAGCCGATGTCCTCGCGGCCCTTGCCGCGCTTGAGCCGGACCACCCGGCCGTCGGAGGCGACGTCAACGCGGTCGCCGGTGATCAACGTGACGGTCGCCGACGGCTTCGCCTTCGTCTTCGTCTTCGTCTTCGCCGAGGTCTTCGTCCCGTCCTGCGCGGTGGAGCCGACCGCTTGCGCCGACTGGCCGCCCGCCGATACCGCCCCCGTGACCAGCGCTCCGGCCACCACGGCGGCCAGTGCCGCCGTTCTCGCGCGTGCTGTGAATCCCACTCGCGTTTCCCCCGCCCTCGTGTGCATGCCAACGCGTTCTCCGGTATCACGCGCAGAGATCGCGTTCGGTTCTCGGAGGCGCTGGCAAATCGATGGAGGGGCACCTGGGCCGACCGGTGGGTGACCTTTCGAACCGTCATTGTTGTCGAGCGGGCCACAACTCCCTGACGTTCAGGGCGAGTTCAACCTGCGGGTGACCAGCTCCGCGTCACGGGGCGGCCGGTAGAGTCCGGCACATGGCTGCCGTGTTGTTCGACTTCTCCGGAACCCTCTTCCGAATCGAATCCACCGAGTCCTGGCTGCGCGCGGTCCTGGCCGACTCCGAAGTGTCCCTGTCCGAGGCGGAGTTGATCCGGGCGACGAAGGAACTGGAGGCCGTGGGCGCCCTGCCGGGCGGGGCCCTCCCATCGGAGCCGGTGCCGGACGACGTGGCCCCGCACTGGGGCGTCCGCGACCAGAGCTCCGAGCTGCACCGGGCGGCGTACACCGGTGTCTCCCGTCAGGTGGCGCTCCCCGATCCGGAGCTGCACGACAGGCTGTACGACCGCCATATGGTGCCGGCCGCCTGGCGCCCGTACCCCGACACCGCCGAGGTACTGGGCGCGCTGCGCGAGCGCGGTGTCGCCGTCGGCGTGGTCAGCAACATCGGCTGGGACCTGCGGCCGGTGTTCAGGGAGCACGGCCTCGACCCGTACATCGACGCGTACGTTCTGTCCTACGAGCACGGCATCCAGAAGCCGGACCCCAGGCTGTTCGCGGCCGCCTGCGGCGCGCTCGGGGCCGATCCGCGGGACACCCTGATGGTCGGCGACGACCGGCGCGCGGACGGCGGAGCCGCGGCCCTCGGCTGCGGAGTGCACTTCGTCGACCACCTGCCCGTCACGGAGCGCCCGGACGGCCTGCGGCCGGTACTGGACCTGGTGGGATGAGCCCTCGGCGGGTCGGTCAGCTCTGGTAGCCCTCGACCTGCGTCGACGGACGGACGTGCGCCTCGTCCGGGTTCTCGCCGAACTCCGTCTTCGCGCGCCGCTGGCGCAGCAGGTCCCAGCACTGGTCGAGCTCGCGCTCCAGCTGCCCGAGCCGTTCGTGCTCGGTCGTGCTGTCGATCTGCCCGGACGCGACGGCGTCACGGAGCCTGCGTTCGTCGTCGACCATCGCCGTGATCCTGGCCAGGATCTGCTCTTGATCCATGTCCCACGCCTCCTCGGCACTCCAGCCCACTGTAAGGAGCGGACGACGGCTCGGCGACAGCTGCTGGTCAGGCCCGGGCGGCTGTACGGGACGGCACGCAGGCGGCACGGAAGCGGCAGTACTTCCCGTCCGCCCGGGACGATCCCCCGCGTCGCCCCGAGCGGACGGCAGCCCGGAGAAGATCCCTGACGGGGTCGCTCCGGACGCGCCTGAGTATAGTTGGCTGGCAGCCAGTCAACGCAGGAGTACATAGGATGTCCCCTCGCAGCCCCTCGGTCAATGAAGAGTTGCGGCGGCGTTCCCGCGAGAGGCTTCTGCAGGCGGCCCTGGAGCTGGTCAGCGAGCGTGGGTACGAGGCCACGACCTTGGGCGACATAGCGGACCGGGCGGGCTCGGCCCGCGGCCTGGTCTCGTACTACTTCCCGGGCAAACGCCAGCTCGTACAGTCGGCGGTGCACCGGCTGATGCACCGCACGCTGGAGGAGGCGCTGGAGCGCGAGCCGCGTACGGAGGACGGTCGGGAGCGCATGGCGCGGGCCATCGACGCCGTCCTGGGCCTGGCGCGGGACCACCCCATGGTGATGCGGCAGCACATGGCGGGCATCCTGCAGGCCGAGGGGTTCATGCAGTGCCCGGAGCAGCAGCGCCTGGCGGAACTGCTCAGCGACACCATGGCCCGCTACGGCTCACCGGACGCCGCCACCGACTACCCGATGCTGCGCGCGCTCCTGATGGGCTCGGTGTACGCGGCACTGGTGCCTGGGGTCCCGATGCCGCTCCGGACGCTGCGGGCCGAGCTGTTCCGGCGCTACCGGCTCGACTGGGAGCGGGGTGCCCCGCCGGGCGCCGAGACACCCGACGGGACCTGCCACGAGGACCTCTCACGGTTCTTCGCTCCCGAGAGCCGCGAGCGGGGCCGTGAGCACCACCGCGAGACGGACGAGACCGACCGGACCGGCCGACCGGAGTAGTCCGGCCGACCGGCCAGCCAGCCAGCCGACCGAAACGGTCCGGTCGGCCGAATCAGGCAGACCAGCCGAAGAAGTCCGGTCCGGTCAGTCGAAGTAGTCCGGCTGCGTCTGGACGTTCAGCTCACGCAGACGCTCCCACTTCGCCGGGTCCGTACGACGGTCGTTGATCTTCAGGACGTCGAAGCCCTTGACCATGTCGTTCGAGTAGATGTAGCCGTTGTAGTAGTACGCGGACCAGGAGCCGCCGCCGACCATGCTCGTGGTGCTCAGCGGACCGCGCTCGAAGAAGGCGATCTCCTTGGGCTTCGAGGAGTCGGTGAACTCCCAGACGGAGATGCCGCCCTGGTACCAGGCCTGGACCATGATGTCCTTGCCCTTGACCGGGATCAGCGAGCCGTTGTGGGCCACGCAGTTCTCGGTGTCCGCCTGGTGGCGCGGGATCTTGAAGTAGCTCTTGAAGACGAGCTTGCGCTTGTCGCCCTTGCCGACGATGTCGTAGATGCCGTCGGCGCCGCGGTTCGGACCCGTGGCCGCGTTGCAGGTGGCCGCGCCGCCGCCGCCCAACTCATCGGTGAAGACGACCTTGTTGGCCTTCTGGTTGAAGCTCGCCGAGTGCCAGAACGCGAAGTTCACGTTGTCCTGGACCTGGTCGATGATCTTCGGGTTCTCCGGGTCCTTGATGGAGAACAGGATGCCGTCGCCCATGCAGGCGCCCGCCGCGAGGTCCTTGGAGGGGAGCACGGTGATGTCGTGGCAGCCGGTGGTCTTCGAGACGCCCGGGTTGGTGGGCCCGCCCGGGTTGCCGCCGCCGTCAGGCCCCGAACCGGGGAACAGGACGGGGAAGTTGACGATCTTGGCCTTCTGCGGTGCCTTGCGCGGCACCTTTATGACCGAGATGCCGTCGTGCGGCGGCTGGCAGTCCGGGAAGGCGGCGCTCGGCGAGTACGAGGAGACGTAGACGTAGACGTTCTTGCGCTCCGGCACCAGCGTGTGGGTGTGCGAGCCGCAGGCGGTCTCGACGGCGGCGACGTACTTCGGGTTCCGCTTGTCGCTGATGTCGAAGACCTTCATGCCCTCCCAGGAGGACTTCTCGGTCGCAGGCTGCGTGGTGCTGTTGCAGGAGTTGTCACTGCGCGAGGAGTCGGTCGACAGGAAGAGCAGGTCGCCGGAGACGGAGATGTCGTTCTGCGAGCCCGGGCAGAGCACCTGGGAGACCGTCTTCGGGGACTTCGGGTTGCTGATGTCGAAGATACGGAAGCCGTCGTAGTTGCCGGCGAACGCGTACTTGCCCTGGAAGGCAAGGTCCGAATTGGTGCCCGCCAGCGTGTCCTTGGGGATGTTGGCGAGGTGCTCGATGTTCTCCGAGTGGACGATCTCGTCCTGCCCGGGTATCTCGCCGTTCGCTATCGCGGCCCTGGCCTCGGCCGCCTCGCTCTTGGACACCTTCTGCGACGTGGCCGGCGAGTCCCCGGGGTCTGGCGTCGCGACCGCCGGACCGGCCGTGAGCAGCGCTGCCAGGAGACCCGCCGCGGTGGCGGCAACTCCCAGACGTCTGCGCCGCGTTCGGTGGTTGTTCAACAGGGTCACTGCGTCCTCCCTTGTAGCCGTTCGCGGTCGAACGGTTCAGGTTCACCCGAAGTATCGTCTTCATCATGCACAGATCAACAGGCGGCAACGCATTCGTAATGAATGTTTTTGATCAATCGAGTTCAGAAGCGTGCTAGTACGGTCATCAACACTCACGAGGTGTCTGCTGTCCCGGGTGACTCAGGAGGTCGCTGTGCCGTTTGGCCGTACGTCCCTGTACCGCGTCGCAATCGTGGCGTCCGCCGTCCTCGCCCTCGGTGGCTGCACGGGTTCGGACGACGAGACCACGTCCAAGTCCGCGGCGGGTACGGGCCCTTCGGTCATCGCCCCCGGCAAGCCGGGCGAGGCCGCCCAGACCCTCTCCGCCGAGGACGCCGCGAAGCACCGGGCGGAGGACGACTCCCCCAATACCGCCGACCGCGACTACGCGCGCATGATGATCGAGCATCACACGCAGGCGCTGGAGATGACGGAACTCGCCGCGAAGCATGCCGAGTCGACCCGGGTGAAGGGGCTGGCCGACCGGATCACGGCCGCGCAGCGACCCGAGATCAACACCATGAAGAGCTGGCTCAAGAACCACGGCGGTGCCGGGAAGAGCGAGTCCCACGACCACGAGCCGATGCCGGGCATGGCGACCGAGGCGCAGCTCAAGAAGCTGCGGGCGGCGCAGGGCAAGGCGTTCGACAAGCTGTTCCTGAAGCTGATGATCACTCATCACGACGGTGCGATCACCATGGCCACGGATGTGAAGGCCCAGGGCAACAACCTTCAGATCGAGGAGATGGCCGACGACGTGATCGCCCAGCAGACGGCCGAGATCAGCCGGATGCGCGACATGTCCTGACCCGCACTCGACCCGGTCGCCGGCGGATCAGCGTCTGACATGACGCGGCGTCAGCAGGCCCGCGTCCCGCGCTCCGGCGATCAGTCTGAGCGCGCGTCGACGGCTGTGTCCGGTCGCGGACATCACCGCGAGCACCGGGTCCCGTCCCGCCCCCTGGGCCGCCAGATACTCCCCGGCGACGAAGCGCCGGCCCTCGACGCCACGCGGCCGGGCGGGGCGTGCGTGCCGCTTCTCCGCGGACCCGTCGGCGGACCCGTCGGCGGACACGGCGCCCACCGGTTCCGCCGCGCCCCCGCACGCCTCCAGGAGCGGGCCCTCGATCCAGTCCGGAAGAACCGCCAGGTCGTCGAGCGAGAGTGCGGGCCGGGCCCGCACGTCCTCGACGGAGACGGATCCGTCGCACACCACGGCGAGCATGTCGACCTGGGCGCCGTCGTCGAAGGACAGCCGGACGTTGCACCACGTCGTGGCGGTGTCGCGCTCCTGCCCGTGCTCCCGCACTTCCCAGGCGGGCCACACGGACACGACACCGTCCGGCCCATATCGATCAAAAAGATTAAGAAAGGATGCTTCCAGCACATACTCAACGTAACCGCATGATCACATTCACTGCGAATAGGCACGCATGCGTTCCGGGCGGGGCACCCCGTCGGCGCAGCACCGTGTTCTGCCCCTCCCCGGGCGCGCCGTGCGGTGCGATGCTGGAAGCACCAGCGATCTCCTCGTTCTCCTCGGGGAAGGGGCTCAGCCGTGCTGCAGGTCGCCGTCGTCGGCTCGGGGCCGAGTGGGGTGTACACCGCGCAGGGGCTCGTCCAGCAGGGCCAGGTGCCGGACGTCAGGGTGGATGTCCTTGACCGGCTGCCGTGCCCGTACGGGCTGGTGCGCTACGGCGTGGCACCCGACCACGAGAAGATCAAGTCACTGCAGAACAATCTGCGTACGGTCCTGGAGCACGAGCGGGTCCGGTTCCTCGGCGGCGTCCGGGTCGGCCCGGACGGGCTGCCGGCCGCCCGGCTGCGGGAGCTGTACCACGCGGTCGTGTACTGCGTGGGCGCCGCCACCGACCGGCATCTCGGAGTGCCCGGCGAGGAGCTGCCGGGCAGTTGGTCGGCGACCGAGTTCGTGTCCTGGTACAGCGCGCATCCGGACTCCCTGTCCGACGGATTCGTCGTCGGCGCGCGGGCGGCGGTCGTCATCGGCGTCGGCAACGTGGCGGTGGACGTGACCCGAATGCTGGCGCGCGCCACCGAGGAGCTGAGCCCCACCGACATGCCCCAGGCAGCGCTCGCCGCACTGGCCGACAGCCCGGTGCGGGAAATCCAGATGGTGGGACGCCGCGGGCCGTCGCAGGCCCGCTTCACCACCAAGGAGCTGCGCGAACTGGGCGGCCTGCCGGACACCGAAGTGGTCGTGGATCCTGCGGAGTTGGCGCTCGACCCGGCATACGCCGACCCCTCCGGACTGCCCGCCGCGCAGCGCCGCAACGTCGAGGTACTGCGCGGCTGGGCCGAACAGCCACGCCCCGCCGGCAGCCGGCGGATCCGGCTCCGCTTCTTCCTCCGCCCGGTCGAACTCCTCCCGGACGGGGGCCGCGTGGGTGCCGTCCGCTTCGAACGGACTCTCCCGGACGGCCGGGGCGGCGTGACGGGGACGGGCCGATTCGAGGACATCGAGGCCCAGTTGGTCCTGCGCTCGGTCGGCTACCGCGGAG
Source organism: Streptomyces sp. NPDC050988 (assembly GCF_044456225.1). Classification (NCBI taxonomy): domain Bacteria; kingdom Bacillati; phylum Actinomycetota; class Actinomycetes; order Kitasatosporales; family Streptomycetaceae; genus Streptomyces; species Streptomyces sp. NPDC050988. Next base: position 288,356 of record NZ_JBITFQ010000003.1, read on the forward strand.
TGCCCCTGGAGGGCCTCCCCTTCGACGCGAGCCTCGGCACCGTGCCCCACCTGGCGGGCCGTGTCCTGCGCGACGGCTCGGTCTCCCCCGGCGAGTACGTGGCGGGCTGGATCAAACGCGGCCCCACAGGCGTCATCGGCACCAACCGCCCCTGCGCAAAGGAAACGGTGACGTCACTCCTGGAGGACGCGCCCACGCTCGCGCAGCGCGATGTGCCGCACGACCCGCTGGCCGCACTGAGGGCGGCGGGCCTGCACCCGGTCGAGTGGGAGGGCTGGCAGGCGATCGAACGGGCGGAGGCGGCCTTGGGCGCCTCCCTGGGCCGGCACGTGGTCAAACTCCCCGACTGGCAGTCGCTGCTGGAAGCGGCCCGCGCAACAGGCGCCCCGTAAGGGGCGCGGGGAACTGCGCGACCAGCCACATCCAGCCCGCGGATAGCCACGCACCTCTCCGGGCATGACACCTGCCGGCAACAGACCGGAAATCAACAAACTGTGTAATCCACCTACGGTCTCAGGCAGTCCCCTCCTCCCCGCCGCTCCTGGAGTGCCCATGGCAACCCCGACCCCCACCCCCGCACGTCAAGTGCACCCCGTGGACGAGGTCCCACCCGTCCGCCACCTCGCCGCCTTCGGCCTGCAGCACGTACTCGCGATGTACGCGGGCGCGGTCGCGGTCCCCCTGATCGTCGGCAGCGCGATGAAGCTGTCGCCGGCCGACATGGCGTACCTGATCACGGCCGACCTGCTGCTGTGCGGCATCGCGACGCTCATCCAGTGCGTCGGCTTCTGGCGCTTCGGCGTGCGGCTGCCGATCATGCAGGGCTGCACCTTCGCCGCCGTGTCGCCGATGGTGCTGATCGGTACGGGCGGCGGCGGACTGCCCGCGATCTACGGGTCGGTGATCGTCGCCGGGCTGGCGATCATCCTGCTGGCGCCGGTCTTCGGGAAGCTGCTGCGCTTCTTCCCGCCGCTCGTCACGGGCACGGTGATCCTGATCATCGGGCTCTCGCTGCTGCCGGTGGCGGGCAACTGGGCGGCGGGCGGGGTCGGTTCACCGGACTTCGGTGAGCCGAAGAACCTGGCGCTCGCGGGCTTCGTCCTGGCGGTCGTGCTCGCCGTGCAGCGGTTCGCGCCGGTCTTCCTGAGCCGGATCGCGGTGCTGCTCGGCATCGCGGTGGGGCTCGCGGTCGCCGTGCCGTTCGGCTTCACGGACTTCGACGGGGTCGGGAACGCGGACTGGCTCGGCATCAGTACACCGTTCCACTTCGGCGCCCCCACGTTCGAGGCGTCGGCGATCGCTTCGATGCTCGTGGTCGCGCTTGTGACCATGACGGAGACGACCGGTGACTTCATCGCGGTCGGCGAGATGACCGACCGGAAGATCGAGCCCCGCTCACTCGCCGACGGCCTGCGCGCGGACGGCCTGTCCACGGTCCTCGGCGGGGTCTTCAACACGTTCCCGTACACGGCGTACGCGCAGAACGTCGGTCTCGTCGGCATGACGCGGGTCCGTAGCCGCTGGGTGGTCGCCACCGCGGGCGGCATCCTCGTCCTGCTCGGCCTGCTGCCCAAGCTGGGCGCGGTGGTCGCGGCCATACCGGCTCCGGTGCTCGGCGGCGCGGGACTGGTCATGTTCGGCACGGTCGCCGCGAGCGGGCTGCGGACGCTGGCCCAGGTCGACTTCAAGGGCAACAACAACCTGACGGTGGTGGCCGTTTCGCTCGCCATCGGGATGCTGCCGGTCGGCGTGCCGACGGTGTACGCGAAGTTCCCCGACTGGTTCCAGACGGTGATGAACAGCGGTATCAGCGCGGGCTGCCTCACCGCGATCGTGCTGAACCTGCTCTTCAACCACCTTCCCTCGAAGGGAAGTTCAGCTTCCGCCGAGACGGACGGCCTGGCGAGCGGCGGCGGCGAGGACACTGTCGAGAAGCCCAGGGAAGAGGTCGTCTAGGTCGTCCCGCCGCAGCCCGTTCATCTTGGCGGTGCCCCGGTAGATCTGCCGGATCACACCCGCCTCCCGCAGCACCCGGAAGTGGTGCGTGGTCGTGGACTTGGTGACGGGCAGGTCGAAGTGCGAACAGGAGAGCTCGTCGCCGTCGGCGGCGAGCTCTCGCACGACCTGGAGCCGCATCGGATCGGAGAGCGCGTGCAGCACGGCCTCCAGCCGGATCTCCGTGCACTCGGGGTGCGGGAGGTCGCGGCTGCTGCTGGCGGGGGCGGCGGTCGTCACGGCGGCTCCAGTCCGTCGGGGCCGGAAATCCGAGGTCCGAGATCTCCAGAGAACCTCATTGTACGAGAGGTCTCGTAGTTTGACATCCGCCGTACTACGATGCTTATCGTACGAGTCGTAACCCGGCCCCGTCACGAATTGGAGTCCGCCGTGAGCGCGCTCTTCGAGCCCTACACCCTGCGCGATCTGACCGTCCCGAACCGGGTCTGGATGCCGCCGATGTGCCAGTACTCGGCCGCGCCGGAGGGCCCCGAGACGGGCGCCCCGAACGACTGGCACTTCGCGCACTACGCGGCGCGCGCCGCCGGCGGGACGGGCCTGATCATCGTCGAGGCCACCGCGGTCAGCCCCGAGGGGCGGATCTCGCCGTACGACCTGGGCATCTGGAACGACACCCAGGTCGAGGCGTTCCGGCGGATCACGCGGTTCCTGGTGTCCCAGGGCACGGTTCCCGCGATCCAGCTCGGACACGGCGGCCGCAAGGCCTCGACCGACCGCCCCTGGAAGGGCGGCGCGCCCGTCGGCCCTGACGCGTACGGCTGGCAGCCGCTCGGACCGAGCCCGGTCGCCTTCGACGACAACCACCCCGTGCCGACCGAGCTGACGGTGGACGGGATCAAGGAGATCGTCGGTCAGTTCGCCGACGCGGCTCGGCGGGCGCTGGACGCCGGCTTCGAGATCGCCGAGATCCACGGCGCGCACGGCTACCTGATCGGTGAGTTCCTCTCCCCGCACTCCAACCGGCGCACGGACGCGTACGGCGGCACGTACGAGAACCGTGTGCGCTTCGCTCTCGAAGTCGTGGACGCCGTGCGCGAGGTGTGGCCGGACGACAAGCCGCTGTTCTTCCGCATCTCGGCCACCGACTGGCTGGAGGAGAACGGCTGGACGGCCGACGACACGGTCCGCTTCGCCGCCGAACTGACCGCCCACGGCGTGGATCTGCTCGACGTCTCCACGGGCGGCAACGCGTCCGGCGTACGCATCCCCGTCGGGCCGGGCTACCAGGTGCCCTTCGCCGCGCGCGTGAAGGGCGAGACCTCGATGGCCGTCGCCGCCGTCGGTCTCATCACCGACGTCGAGCAGGCCGAGAAGATCGTCGCCAACGGTGAGGCGGACGCCGTTCTGCTCGGCCGGGAGCTGCTGCGCAACCCCTCGTGGGCCCGGCACGCGGCCCGCGAACTCGGGGGCGATGTGCACGTGCCAGACCAGTACCACCGCTCGGTCTGAACAGGTCCAGCCCGAGGCGGGACCTGCCTCTTACGCGGCCTGCTTCTGGCGGCCGAGCCATTCCGTGAAGCTCGTCCCGGCGAGGTGGGCGTCGGGGCCGGGCAGCAGCTCGCGCCCCTGGGGGTGTGCGCCGAAGTAGCCGACGGACTCGTCGGTGACGACCTCGCGCGGGTCCTTCTCGGCCGCCAGGCCCGTGCGGACGAACTCGTCCAGGTGGAGCTCCTCGGGGCCCGCCACCTCGGTGGTGCCGTTCAGCGGAGCCGCCTCGGCGGCCAGGGCGACCGCCGCGACCACGTCGTCGGACGCGAGCGGCTGGAGGAGCGAGGAGGGCAGCCGGACCGTGTCGCCCTCGGTGGATCCTGCCGCGATGCCCTTCACGAACTCGAAGAACTGGGTGGCGCGGACGATCGTGTACGGAACTCCGGAGCCCTTGATCAGCTCCTCCTGGGCGACCTTGGCGCGCAGGTAGCCCGAGTCGGGCAACTGTTCGCTCCCCACGACCGACAGGGCGACATGGTGTCCCACGCCCGCCGCGGCCTCGGCCGCGACGAGGTTGCCCGTGGACGTACGGAAGAACTCCAGCACCGCGCTGTCCTCGAAGGAGGGCGAGTTGGACACGTCGACGACGACCGAGGCGCCCTTGAGCGCGTCGTCGAGGCCCTCGCCCGTGATGCTGTTGACGCCGGTGTTCGGGGAGGCGGGCAGGACCTCGTGGCCGTCCGCCCTGAGCCTCTCCACCAGCTTCGACCCGATGAGCCCGGTGCCGCCGATGACTACGATCTTCATGGTGCAACCCTTCCGGTTTCGTCCGACGTGATCGGACCTGCTGACCATGTAGACCGGACAGGGTTCGGGTTTGTGACAGCCTCGGTCCTCTCCTGGCTCCGCCGGGCTCTTCTCCTGGTGCCGACCGGCTCTCCTCCCGCCGCCCGCCTCCTACGGAGTGCCGCGAGGACCCGAAAGAGACCGGACGTACGGGTCGAGCTTGGCGGGGTTCATCACCCACATGATCCGGTCGATGCCCCGCACGGAGGCGTCGACGGCCAGCAGGGCGACGGCTCGGCCCTCGTGCGAGACGAGCACGGCCGGGCGGCCGTTCGCCTCGGCCCACTCGACCTCGGCGCCGGGCCAGAACCTCGGCGCGAAGGCCGCCAGGTACTTGGCGACGCGGACACTGCCGAACACCGGGATCCTCGACGCGCCCCGCACTCCCCCACCGTCCGAGTAGCTCACGACGTCCTCGGCGAGCAGCTCTTCGAGTGCCGCGAGGTCACCCGTCCGCGCCGCCGCCAGGAAGACTTCGAGCAGCCGCCGGTGCTCGCCCGCGTCCACCGGCTCCCGCCGCTCGGCGGCCAGGCGCCGACGGGCCCGGCTGACCAGCTGACGGGCGTTGGCCTGCCCCGTTTCGAGGATGGCCGCGATCTGCTCGTACGGGTAGTCGAACGCCTCGCGGAGGACGTAGGCCGCCCGTTCCGTCGGCGTCAGTTTCTCCAGGACGAGGAGCACCGCCAGCTCCACCGCTTCGCCCCGTTCGGCCCCCAGCTGCGGGTCGAGGCTGGTGTCCACCGGTTCGGGAAGCCACGGGCCGACGTACGTCTCGCGGCGCACGCGTGCGGACTGGGCGACGTTGATCGCCAGGCGGGTCGTCACGGTGGCGAGATAGGCGGGCGGGTCCAGGACGACCGTGCGGTCCGTCGACTGCCAGCGCAGCCAGGCCTCCTGGACGATGTCCTCGGCCTCCGCCGCGCTGCCGAGCATGCGGTAGGCGATACCGAAGAGCTGCCGGCGCACGCCGACGAAGACCGTCGCGGCGTCGTCCAGCGCGCTCTTCCCCGGATCCTCCGAACGCAGCGCCTCCGCAGCTCTCTCCGGCTGGTCCGAACGCATCGCCGCTGCTGCCTCCGCCTCCGTGAGCCGCTCCGTGAACGGGCGGATTCTTGCACGGGACACGGGACACGGGACGCGGGACACGGGACGCGACGCGGGCGGCCGCGGTGTTCACGACACCGCGGTCCGCCCCTTCAGCCGGTCTTCCAGCCCCACTGGGGACCGACCCGCTCCCACTCCGTGTCCCACTCGTCCATCCGCCGCCGCTCCAGACGGCCGCGGACCACCCGCCCGCCGGCGAAGGGCACGGCCGAGGCGCTCACTCCGATCAGAACGCCGATCATCGCCGCCCGCAGACCGGCCTGGGCCTCCGTCGCGGGCCTGGTGACGAGGAGGCCGTCGGGGTCGGTCCACACGGTGACCGGGGTGCCGGCCGTGCTGCCGGGGTCGACCCGGGTCTGGCCCTCGTGGGCCGAACCGTCGGGCGCGGTCCAGCGGACCTTCGCCCACACCCGCTCCACACCGGCTTCCCTGGTGCCGGGCGCTCGCTCGGTGAGCTGTGCGGGTACGGGCCGCCACTCGACGCGCTCCCTGGCGAGGGTGCGCTCGACCGACTGCGCGGCCGCCAGACCCGCGACCAGCCCGGCGAGCAGGACGAGCAGCCAGGTGGCGAGCACGGCCCAGGCCTCCACCCTGTCACTGCGGCGCCGCAGTGGATTGGGCCACCAACGCCACAGCAACGCCCTCGGACCTCGTAACGCCGCCATCGCGGGCCCTCCTCATCACCGGCACACCGACGCCCTCCCATACGAACGCCGCCGCCCTGTTGCTCAGGAGACGTACCCCACATCGCCCGCTCCACCGAAGAAACGTTCTGACCTGCGTAAATGTCGCGTCCAGGGGTGACTGTCAGTGCCGGGGTGCAAACTGGCCGATATCTGAGACAACGAGGTCCGGAGGTGGCCGGCATGGCCGAGGTACTGCTCACGGTAGGCACACGCAAGGGACTGTTCGTCGGACGGCGGCGCGGCGGCGCCTGGGAGTTCGACGACAGTCCGTACTTCAACGCTCAGGCGGTCTATTCGGTCGCGATCGACACCCGTGGTGACGTGCCGCGGCTCCTCGTCGGCGGCGACAGCGCGCACTGGGGCCCGTCCGTGTTCCACTCGGACGACCTGGGCCGCACATGGACCGAGCCGGCCAAGGCCGCCGTCAAGTTCCCCCAGGACACCGGGGCTTCGCTGGAGCGCGTGTGGCAGCTGCACCCATCGGCGGCCGAACCGGACGTGGTGTACGCGGGCACGGAACCGGCGGCGCTGTTCCGCTCGACGGACCGTGGCGAGTCCTTCGAGCTCGTCCGCCCCCTCTGGGAGCACCCCACCCGCTCGAAGTGGGTGCCCGGCGGCGGCGGAGAGGGCCTCCACACCGTCCTGACCGACGCGCGCGACCCCCGCGCGGTGACGGTCGCCGTCTCCACGGCCGGCGTCTTCCGCACGAAGGACGGCGGGGAGAGCTGGGAGCCGTCCAACTCCGGCGTCGAGGCGGTGTTCCTGCCGGATCCGAACCCGGAGTTCGGCCAGTGCGTACACAAGATCGCGCAGGACCCGACGACCCCTGACCGCCTGTACTTGCAGAACCACTGGGGCGTCTACCGCAGCGACGACGCCGGGGCGCGGTGGACGGACATCGGCGAGGGCCTGCCGTCCACGTTCGGATTCGCCGCGGCCACCCATCCGCATCGCGGTGACACCGCCTACGTCTTTCCCATCAACGCCGACTCGGACCGGGTTCCCGCGGACCACCGATGCCGTGTCTTCCGCACGACGGACGCGGGCAGGAGCTGGGAGCCGCTCTCGGCGGGACTGCCGCAGGAGGACCACTACGGCACGGTGCTGCGCGACGCCATGTGCACGGACGACGCGGACCCGGCGGGCGTGTACTTCGGCAATCGCAACGGCGAGGTGTTCGCGTCGGCGGACGACGGCGACAGCTGGCAGCAGCTGGCGTCCCATCTGCCGGACGTCCTCTGTGTACGGGCCGCGGTGATCGATTGAGCCCCGGGACCGGGCTGGGCCCCGCCACCCTCCGGGGGCCCAACACCCGCCGCTGTCACCGCACATACCACCCGGGGCCCTGCGGCGGCCACCGGTTGATCAACCATGCGTGTGCGGCAGTAGGGTGACGCCGTGGCACCACGACCGTTGCATGAAATCGTCGAACAGGGCTGGGCGAAAGCCCTCGAACCCGTGGCCGGACGGATCGCCGGGATGGGGGACTTCCTGCGCGCGGAGATCGCCGCGGGACGCACCTATCTCCCGGCGGGCCCGAACGTGCTCCGCGCCTTCCAGCAACCCTTCGACGACGTCCGGGTCCTCATCGTCGGCCAGGACCCCTATCCGACCCCGGGACACGCGGTGGGGCTGTCGTTCTCGGTCGCGCCCGAGGTGCGTCCGCTGCCGGGCAGCCTCATCAACATCTACCGGGAGCTGACCACCGACCTGGGCCTGCCCCCGCCGACGAACGGCGATCTGACCCCCTGGTCCCAGCAGGGCGTGCTGTTGCTCAACAGGGCGCTCACCACGGCCCCGCGCAAGCCGGCCGCCCACCGCGGCAAGGGCTGGGAAGAAGTCACCGAGCAGGCGATCCGGGCACTGGCCGCGCGCGGACGTCCGCTGGTGTCGATCCTGTGGGGTCGCGACGCCCGCAATCTCCGGCCGCTGCTGGGCGATCTGCCGTCGGTGGAGTCCTCGCATCCGTCACCGATGTCGGCGGACCGCGGCTTCTTCGGTTCGCGTCCGTTCAGCCGGGCCAACGACCTGCTGACCCGCCAGGGCGGCGCCCCCGTGGACTGGCGACTGCCGTGACCCGTCCCGGCGGGACGTCGGGGGTGGCGGGGGTGGCGGGGGTGGCGGGGGTGCCGGGGATGTCGGGTGTACTGGCTGTGGATTCCGGGGGTTCGGGGGTGCGGGTCGTCCTGGCCGTCGACGGCGGCCCGGTCACGGCTCCGCTGGCCTCCCGGGAGCCGGTGCGTACGGGCCCCCGGGGCATCGACGCCGGGCATCTCCTCGAACAGCTGGTGCCGATGGCCCGGCGGTTGACGGCCGAGACCGGGGTCGAAGGACTTCGGGCGATCGCGATCGGCGCCGCCGGTCTCACCACCCTGGGCGATTCGCTGCGCGCCGATCTGCCGTCGGCGCTGGAGCGCGAACTCGGCGTACGGAGGCTCGCGCTGGTCGCCGACGCCGTCACGGCGTACACGGGTGCGCTGGGCCAGCGGGTGGGCGCGGTCGTCGCGGCCGGTACGGGGATGATCGCGATCGGCACAGACCTGAAGAGCTGGCGCAGAGCGGACGGCTGGGGCCATCTCCTCGGCGACTGCGGCAGCGGCGCGTGGATCGGGCGAGCCGGCCTCGAAGCCGCGCTGCGCGCCGACGACGGACGGCCCGGCGGCTCGGCCGCGCTCCTCGACCGCGCCGAGGAGATGTTCGGCGCGGCCTCGGCGCTGCCGGGACAGCTCTACCCGCGCTCGGACCGCCCCGCGGTCCTGGCGTCCTTCGCACCCGAGGTGGCCGCCTGCTCCGGCGACGACCCGGTGGCCGCGGACATCCTTGCCGCCGCCGCCCGGCACATCGCCGACTCGGCGGCCGCGGTGTGCCCGGACGAGGGACCGGGAGAAATCCACGTCGCCCTCACGGGTGGTCTCTTCAAGATGGGCGACCCCCTCCTCGTACCGTTGCGGACCGCCCTGACGGCACGGTTGCCGCACGCCCGGCAGGTCCCGGCGGCGGGCGACCCGCTCGACGGTGCCGTACGCATCGCCGTCGACCTGGCCGACGACCGGCTGACGCTGCCGCGCGACGAGAGCATGCTGTACGTCGTGACGGACGCAGCGGAGCCCCCGGGCTCCCGACGGCCGACGCACTCCCCTTGATCCGTGGACAGCCAGTGAGATCAATCCGTCCGTAACTCATCAGACAAAACCGGACGGATACCGCTCACCTGCACCCTCCCCGAACAGGGGAGCCCAGGAAACCAGTAACATTCGGCGCCATGAGCTCCCCCACTGGGCCCGCGTCCGGCCTGCCAGTACGAATGCCGCGACCCCGCCAGCCCGGCCGGCACCGCCGACCGGAACCGTTGGCGGCTCCCGAGGGCGCGCCCGCGCTCGTCCTCGCGGTGCCGGGCCTGCCCAGCGCCGCCACCCGCAGCCTCGCCGAGGAGGTCGTGAGCATCGCGCGCTCCGAGCTTCCCGGTCTCGACGGCCGGATCGGGTACCTCGACGGGGACGACTCGGAGTTCCCCACGCTCCAGTCCGTACTCGCGCACGCCGCCGAGGAGCGCGTCGCGCGCTTCGAGCAGGCCCGCGCCGCCGGTGTGGACGTGGTGGAGCCCGACGGCCCGGTCGCCGTGGTCGTCCCGCTGCTCGCGGGTCCGGACGGCGCGCTGCTGCGCCGGGTCCGCCAGGCCGTCATGGACAGCCGCGTGGCGGCCGAGCTGACCGATGTGCTCGGCCCGCACCCGCTGCTCGCCGAGGGGCTGCACGTGCGGCTCTCAGAGGCCGGTCTGGCCCGTGCCGACCGCGCCCGGCTGTTCACCGTGGCCACGGCCGCGGACGGCATCATTCTGGCGTCCGTGGGCGGCGACGAGGCCGTGCAGGCAGCCGGAATCACCGGCATGCTGCTCGCCGCGCGGCTCGCCGTGCCCGTGATGGCGGCGGCGCTCGACGTGGACGGCGCGATCGCGGCCACCGCCGAGCAGCTGCGCTCCTCGGGCTCGCAGCAGCTGGCGCTCGCCCCGTACCTGATCGGTCCCGAGCTGGACGCGGGTCTGCTCGACGCCGCCGCGAAGGAGGCGGGCTGCTCCGCCGCCGACGCGCTGGGCCCGTACCCGGCGATCGGCAAACTGGCGCTCGCGAAGTACACCTCGGCGCTGGGCATCGCGCCCCCGCAGCCGCAGGGCGCGCCGGTCCGCTGACGCGGACGGCGGTCGTACACGCACCAATCCCGAAGGGCCCGCTCCGCTGTCCGGAGCCGGGCCCTTCGGGGTTTCTGCGATCTTCCCTCAGTTGTCCTGGCGGTCTTCCCCGCCGGTGTCCTAGTCGAGCACCACGCAGGACGCCGCGGGTGCCTTGACCGAGCCGCCCCGCTTCGGCACGCCCGTGCCCTGGTCCACCTCGAACCAGGTGACGTTTCCCGAGCGCTCGTTCGCCACGTACAGGAAGCGCCCGGTCGGGTCGAGGGAGAGCGCCCGCGGCCAGGTGCCCCCACAGGGCACTGTGGTGACCAGTCGGGGCCCTTCGCCGGGCGGGCCGGGCACGAGCACGGAGAGGACGTCCTGGCCGCGCGTGGCGGTCCACAGGAAGCGGCCGTCGGGCGACACGACGATGCCGGACGGGTAGGCGTCCCCGTCGGGGAGGTCCGGCAGCACGGACGTCTCACCGACCGGCCGGAGCGCTCCCTCGACGGCGTCCCACCGGCAGGCCGTGACGGTCGGCGCCAGCTCGTTGAGGACGTACGCGCGCTCGCCGTCCGGATGGAACGCCAGGTGGCGGGGCCCCGAGCCGGGCCGCAGCGCGAACTCGCGGTGCAGGGCGAGCGCCCCCTCCCGCAGCGCGCACACGCGTACCGAGTCGGTTCCGAGGTCGACGCTCACGGCCCACCGGCGGCTCGGGTCGGGCTGCACATGGTGGGCGTGCGGGCCCTGCTGACGCTGCCCGTGCGGACCCGACCCCTTGTGCCGCAGCACACCGGAGGCGGTGGCGAGGCTCCCGTCGTGGCGGATCGGCACGGCGCTGACGCTGCCGGAGCCGTAGTTGGCCGTCAGGACGTGGCCGTCGAAGAGGCTCAGGTGGGTGGGTCCGCTGCCGCCGACCGACACCAACGGGCCGGCCAGGGAGGGTTCGTCGCCCTTCAGCCGGTACGCGGCGATCGCACCGTCGGCCGTCTCGCTCACCGCGTACAGCATGTCCCCGGCGGGCGAGAGGGCGAGATACGAGGGGTCGGCGACGCTGTTCACGGCGCCCAGCAGCGTCAGGGCGCCGCTCTCCTCGTCCACGGCCGCGGTGAGGACACCGAGGCCCCCTGCCGCCGTGAAGGAGCCGATGTAGGCCCGTCGCCGCCGTCCGTCGCCGTCCGCCACTGCCGTCCCCTCTCGGTGCCACGCCGTTCGGGGCGACGGTAGCAGCCAATGGCCTAGACCAAACGGGGGACCTCCGCCGTCGGCCCGCCCGGCCCCTTGCCTCTGAGGCGTTGGCCGCTTCCGTGCGGGGCCTTGCGCATGGCGTGTCCTCGGGCGGCCGCGCCCGCGGACCGCTCCCGCGCGGTCCGCGGACTCCGTACGGCCGACAGCCGCGGGGTTACCCGTCCGACGGCCTGATCCACCCTCTCCGTGGCCCGCGAAACTGCCTCATTCGTGGGCAATGTGTCCAACCGCCGTACACACGGAGGGGGTTCAGGGGCTCACGGCCGACGAGCCGCGCAGGGACGTGGCCGGCGCGGCGAGCGCTCGTCCGGGCCGCGGAGGCGGGCCGACGCCTGGTCGGTGACCCGGATTCGACCGCCCGGTCCGGTCCCGGACGGCTTCGCGTCGCATATCCCGACCGGTATGGTCGGGATCCATGACAGCAGAGTCACCGGCGCAGACTGTGCAACGTTTGTTCCCGCTGCTCGCCGAGGGGAAGAGCGCGGAGGCGGCGGCGCTGTTCGCCGACTCGGTATCGTTCTCGATCCCACACCCGCCGGGCATTCCATGGGTGCCGGAGGTCGACTCGGCCGAGGGCATGCGGGCGTTCTTCGAGCTGCTGCGGTCGCATGTGCAGGCCAAGGAGTTCGACCTCCGTCAGGTCATCGCCGAGGGCGACGACGTGGTGCTCATCGGGCACATGGTCTCCGAGGTCAAGAAGACGGGCCGGGACATCGACACCGCGTTCGCCCTGCACACCACGGTCACGGACGGGCGGATCACCCGCTACCACCTCTACGAGGACACCTACGCCGTCGCCAGGGCCTACTTCGACGACTGACCGTCCGGCACGCCCGCTCAGCAGGGTGACGCCTCCGTCAGACGGGGGCGACGGGGTCTCGCAAGGGTACGGCGAGAGCTTTCAGCGCCTGCTCCAGACCATGCAGATGGGCCAGGGCCGGCTCACCGCCGGAAGGGTGCACCGCGGCCACGGGCACGGCGATCCCACTCCGCGCCGCATCAGGCATGGTCAGTGCCTCCACGGCGGCTTCCACCCGCCAACAGGCGGCAGCGAGCCTCGCATCGTGGGAGGCATCGGGATCCGCGGCTACCGATGCCAGACCGCGCACCTCCTGGGCGCACCGGTCGAGCAGCTCGATGACCTGGCGGGCTCGCGCCTTGCGGGCCCTCAGCGGGCTGAGCGGGTGGACCAACGGGGCCAGCGAGAGCCTCACCCGGCCCAACAGCAGTTCCAGCTCGGCGACATACCGGGCCGGATCCGCCGCCGAGACCCCGGCCAGACGGGCGGCGGCCTCAGACGTGCACGCGTGAACGCAGTGCAACGCGCGCTGGATCCACGCGTCGGTCGTGGCATGCGTGGTCACCGGCAGCACCAACAGCACGGCGAGCGCCGCGCCGAGCGCCCCCACCCCGGTCTCCATCACCCGCAGAACGAGCAGACCCGGATCGAGCACCCCCAGCAGCCCGTACAGCAGGCCCGCCATCACCGTCACCGCCAGCATCATCCACGTGTACGACACCGCGGCCGCGTAGAAGATGCCGAACACACAGACCGCGACGAGCCCCGCGGTCGGAGCACCGGCCCCGTCCAGCGGAACCGCGATCACCAGGCCGACGGCGATACCGATGACGGTGCCCAGGACGCGCCGGAAGCCCCGAACCAGGGTCTCGCCGCGCGAGGCGGTGTTCACGAAGATCCACCACACCGCGCCCACCGCCCAATACCAGCGCTCGTGCGACACCAGCTGTCCGGCCAACAGGGCAAAGGCGCCGCCGGCCATTCCCTGGATCGCCTGGCGCGTGGTCACCCGGGCAAAACCCGTGCCGCCCGGCGCCACCACGGAAACAGCGGCCGACGGCAGCCGCCTCTCATAGCACCACAGCCCGAAGCGCACCGTCGAGGACGCCAGCAGGGAAAGGGCCACCGCCGCACAAAGCTCCGGAAGCCGGCCCGGCACCGCGTGCAGGAACTGCGCGGTGAAGAACATCATGAACGCGAATATCCCCAGCGCGTTCCCCCGCGGCCCCCACCTGCGGGCGTAGATCCCCGCACCGAGAACGGCGACGAACGCGACGTCCCGCACCCACGTGAGGTCATGGAGTACGGCCGCGAGAGCCAGCACCGGGAAACCCGCCATCGGCAACAGCGCCGTCGTGACGGCCTGTCCCCGCACCGACCCATCGGCCACCGTGAACAGGGCCAGCAGCGCGGCAAGCCCACCAGCGATCGCCGCCGGCAGCGACCGCGTGGCCAGCTCCGACACCGTGACAGCCAGGCCGACACCCAGGACACCCCGCGCAGCACCGCGCAACCGCAGCCGGCCCGGGTCCGGCGCGACGAACACCCGCTTCAACACGACTTCTCCCACCGAAGAACCAGGCCACGGCGAGCCGGATCGCGTCGCGCACAGTTCATGCTCTTCACCATCGGCAGCCCGCCCCCACTTCGCGTCGACCCCACCGTCAGGACGTGCCCCGTTTAGGACGTGCCTTCAGGACATGGCAATGGCGCCGCGGGTCCGGATCCGGCTTCCTTGCCGTCCGGCGCTTCGCGGCGCCATGAATGGCGCGTGTCCGCGCCATGGATACCCACAAGGTAAGCAGTACGGGGGCAGTGGCTCAACAGGCTCGTGAGCGACTGGGCCATTGGTACAGTCTGGAACGATCACCCAAGACCGCAGGGAGACCAACGGACCATGGCCGTGGACGAGCTCGACACCCGCATCCTGCGACTGCTCATGGAGCGGCCGCGCACCAGCGTGCGCGAGTACGCGCGCATCCTCGGCGTGGCCCGCGGAACCTTGCAGGCGCGCCTCGACCGGCTGGAGCGGGACGGCGTGATCACCGGTACGGGTCCCTCGCTCTCCCCCGCCGCGCTCGGGCACCCGGTGCTCGCGTTCGTGCACATCGAGGTCACCCAGGGCCATCTCGACGACGTGGGCGACGCGTTGGCGGCCGTGCCGGAGATCATCGAGGCGTTCTCGATCACCGGCGGCGGGGATCTGCTGACGCGGGTCGTCGCACGGGACAACGGCCATCTGGAGGACGTGATCCAGGCGCTGATCAGCCTGCCTGGCGTCGTCCGCACCCGGACCGAGGTAGCGCTGCGCGAGCGGGTGCCCCAGCGGATGCTGCCGCTGGTCGAGTCGATCGGGCGTACGGCCCGGGGGTGACGGGGCCGCCCTGCCCGGGTTGACCGGGGGTGCGGTCCGGGGTTGATCGTCGGCATCCGGGACCCGGCATCCTGGATCCCATGAACAATCTCGGCAGCACTTCGGTCATCTTCGATCTCGACGGAACACTCGTGGACAGCGAGCCGAACTACTACGAGGCGGGACGGCAGACGCTCGCCGAGCAGGGCGTCACGGACTTCACCTGGGCGGACCACGAGCGGTACGTCGGCATCAGCACGCGGGAGACGATCGCGCTCTGGCGGGAGCGGTACGCCCTGGACGCCCCGCTCGACGTGCTCCTCGCGGACAAGAACCGGCGTTATCTGGAGCTGGCCCGCGCGTCCACGCGGGTCTACCCGGAGATGCGGAAGCTCGTGGAGCTGCTGGCCGGGGAGGGCGTGCCGATGGCCGTGGCCTCCGGGTCCTCCCGCGAGGCCATCGAGGCGATTCTGGCGGGCACGGGGTTGTCCGCGTATCTGCGGACGGTCGTCTCGGCGGAGGAGGTCGTCTCCGGCAAGCCCGCTCCCGATGTCTTCCTGGAGGCGGCTCGGCGGCTCGGGGTGGCTCCCGGGGACTGTGTGGTCCTCGAGGACGCCGCGCCGGGGGCCGCCGCGGCGCACGCGGCCGGGATGCGGTGCGTCGCGGTCCCGTATGTGGCGGGGCAGGCCGATGATCCGGCGTTCACCACGGCTGGGTTGCTTCTGCGGGGTGGGCAGGCCGAGTTCACGGCTCGGGCTGCGTATGAGTGGCTCCGCCGGTTGGGCGGGGAGGTGTAGGTGGGTTGTCGGGTGGGGGTTGGTTGGGTGCGGGTTGGTCGGCTGCGGGTTGGCTGTGGTTGAGCGCGCCGTTCCCCGCGCCCCTGTGGGGGCCTGGGGAGGTCTTATGGGTGCGGGTTGACTGTGGTTGAGCGCGCAGTTCCCCGCGCCCCTTGAGGGCGGGCCTGGCCCGGGCGGGTCTCCCGGCTCAGGCACGCAGGGCCCGTGCGCGGGCCTAGCTCTACGCGACGCCTGCCGCGTCCAGCAAGGCCGTTGCCGTTGATGTGGTCAGGCCCTGGAGGGTTTCTGCCTTTGCGCCGGCGCGGGCGCTTGCTCCGTCGAAGACGAGGGTCAGTTGGCGGGCGAGGAGTTGGGGGTCGCGGGCGCCGCCGCGCTCGGCCTCGGCGCGGAAGGCCTCGGTCAGGGAGCCCTTGACCCGCAGGGCGACGACGCTCGCCGGATGATCGGGGTTCTTGAGCTCGACCATGGCGGACAGGAACGGGCAGCCGCGGTAGTCGTCCTTCGTCGAGGCCTGCTCCAGCAACTCGAAGATGTGCAGGATCCGGGCACGGGGCGGCCTGGTGTCGTCGGCGCCGATGTCCAACTGCCGCGCGTACTCCGGCGCACGCCGCTCCAGGCTCGCCGCGAGCACCTCGTCCTTGCTGGCGTAGAGCTGGTACATCGAGCGCTTGGACACCCCGGCGGCCCGGCACAGCGCCTCGACGCCGATGGAGACGCCGTCGCGGTAGAAGAGCTCCATGGCCGCGTCGAGCAGCCGGTCCCTCGTGGATGTCTTGTCCGTACTGACCATGAGCGGAGAGTACCTCCGTCTGGGAACGCCCCCAAAACCGATCGGTCTACTGCCGAGGCGGCGACCGGAGGCTAGGCGACGAGCTGCGGATACAGGACCGAAAGGTCCGCGGACAGCCCGGACTTCACCTGGCGGGACAGGTCGTCGGCCAGCACCTCGAACGCTCCGCTCTCGATGCCGTCGAGCGCCTGGGAGGCCACGTCCTCGGGCGAGGCCTTGGGCGCGTCGATCTTCGCCGCCATGTCCGTGTCGACGTATCCGACGTGGAGCCCGGTGACGCCGATCCCGCGCGGCTTGAGGTCGAGCCGCAGGGAGTTGGTCTGGGACCAGACCGCGGCCTTGGAGGCGCTGTACGAGCCGGCGAGACCGACCCACGACAGCACGGAGTGGACGTTCAGAATGTGGCCGCCGCCGTTGCGCTCGATGACGGGGACGAACGCCCGCGCGGTGAGCAGCGGTCCATAGAAGTTCGTCTCGAAGTCCCGGCGGACGTCCTCGACCGGCGCCTCCAGGAAGGACGCGTTCACGGCGACCCCGGCGTTGTTGATCAGGATGGTGACGTCGCCGGCCTGCTCGGCCGCCGCCGCGACGGACGCGGGGTCGGTGACCTCCAGCGCCAGCGGTACCGCCCGGGGATGCGTGACCGTCCGCGGATCACGGGCGGTGGCGTACACCTTCTTCGCCCCCCGCTCGAAAAGCCCTTCCACCAGCGCCTTGCCGATCCCCCTGCTGCCGCCGGTCACCAGAACGACGGAGCCCTCGATCGCAGTCATGACACTCTCCGAACTCATCACGCGAACACTTGGAAACCGATCGGTTTCCCTTGGCGGGAAGCGTAAACCGATCGGTTTCACAAAGCAAGGCCCTCGAAGCGCGGGCGAACGCGAGTGGGGCCCCGTCGTAGCGACGGGGCCCCACATGGCCGGTGAATCGGTGGCGGACGGTCGGTGTTACGCGCCGCTCGCCCTGAGCATGTCCTCGCGCTCGACGAGCTTCACGCGCTCGCGCCCCTGGGGCTCGCCCAGCGCCTTCTCCGCGGCGTCCAGGCGGTACCAGCCGTCCCACGTGGTGAAGCGGACGTTCCGCTCGGCGAGGAACGCGTCCACGGCCTCCGGACCAGGCGAAACAGGCGTGTGCAAACGGCCGTTGGCATGGTCGTCGAGCAGGCTGGCGACCGTCTCGTTGGCGTCGCCCTTGGTGTGACCGATCAGACCGACGGGTCCGCGCCTGATCCAGCCGGTGACGTACGCCGACTGCAGGTGCTCGCCGGTCTCCTCCATCACCCGGCCGGCCTTGTCCGGGACAGTGCCCGTCTCGACGTCCCAGGGCAGCTTGGGCAGCTTGTCAGAGAGGTAGCCGACCGCGCGGTAGACCGCTCCGAGGTCCCAGTCCTTGAACTCACCGGTGCCCTTGACGTTGCCGGTGCCGTCGAGGGCGGTGCGCTCGGTGCGCAGGCCGACGACCTTGCCGTCCTCGCCGAGGATCTCGGTCGGCGACTCGAAGAAGTGCAGGAACAGCTTGTGCGGCCGGTCGCCGATGTCGCGGATGGCCCAGTTCTCCAGGGTCTTGGCGACCATGTCGGCCTGCTTGTTGCCCCGCCGGGTGGCGATCGAGCCGTCGTCGTAGTCGATGTCCTCGGGGTCGACGATGACCTCGATGTTCGGGGAGTGGTCCAGCTCCCGCAGCTCCATCGGGCTGAACTTCGCCTGCGCCGGGCCACGGCGGCCGAACACGTGGACCTCAAGGGCCTTGTTGGCCTTGATGCCGTCGTACACGTTCGCCGGGATCTCGGTCGGCAGCAGTTCGTCGGCTGTCTTGGCGAGGATGCGCGCCACGTCGAGCGCGACGTTGCCGACGCCGAGGACGGCGACCTTCTCCGCCTCCAGCGGCCAGGTCCGCGGCACGTCCGGGTGCCCGTCGTACCAGGAGACGAAGTCCGCCGCGCCGTACGAGCCGTCGAGGTCGATGCCGGGTATGTCGAGGGCCCGGTCGGCCGTCGCGCCCGTGGAGAAGATCACCGCGTCGTAGAAGGCACGCAGGTCGTCCAGGTTGATGTCGCCCGGGTAGTCGACGTTGCCGAAGAGGCGGATCTGCGGCTTGTCCAGCACCTGGTGCAGGGCGTTGATGATGCCCTTGATGCGCGGGTGGTCGGGGGCGACGCCGTAGCGGATCAGGCCGAACGGGGCCGGCATCCGCTCGAAGAGGTCGATGGACACACCGGGCTCGACGGCCACTGCGGACTTCAACAGCGCGTCGGCGGCGTAGATCCCGGCGGGGCCGGCTCCGACTATGGCTACCCGCAGGGGGCGAGACATGTTCAGGTTCCCTTCGAGCGATGATCGATCAGGAGTACTCACCCGGAGCCTAAACTAAGGCATGCCTAAGTCAGTAGTCGGGCCCGATCTATGACCCCATAAGGCCGGTTTATGGGGTCGCTGCGCATGAAGGGACGTGGATCGGCTCCCGTGCCGGTTCAGCCGCCTCCCGTACGGGATCGGCCGGCTCCCTCGCCTCTTCAGCTGTCGTAGTCGACGGTCAGCGTCTCGGAGACCGGATACGACTGGCAGGTGAGCACGTACCCCGCGTCGACCTCGGACGTCTCGAGGGCGAAGTTGCGGCGCATGTCGGCCTTGCCGTCGGTGACCAGCGCCCGGCAGGTGCCGCAGACGCCGCCCTTGCAGGCGAACGGCAGGTCGGGGCGGGTCTTCTGGGCACCGTCGAGGATGCTCCGGTCCCGTGAGAGGGCAGCGGTGGTCGAGCGCCCGTCGAGGGTGATGGTCACCTGGCTGACGGCCCCCTCGACGGCGGCCTCCTCGTGACGCACTTCCCGTACGGGCTCGTCGTCGGCGTAGAACAGCTCCTGGTGGACGCGGTCGCCGGGCACCCCGAGGCCGGCGAGAACCTCCTGGGCGTCACGGACCATGCCGTGGGGGCCGCACAGCCACCAGTGGTCGGCCGCCTTCACGTCGACCAGGGCGTCGACGAGCGCCGAGAGCCGCTCGGCGTCGAGGCGGCCGGAGAGCACCTCGGCCTCCCGGGGCTCACGCGACAGCACATGGGCGAGCTGGAAACGGGCCGGGTACAGGTCCTTCAGGTCCGCCAGCTCGTCGGCGAACATCACGGTGCCGGTGCGCCGGTTGCCGTAGAAGAGGGTGACGGTCGAGCGGCTGTCCGCGGCCAGCACTGACTCGGCGATGGACACCATGGGCGTGATGCCGGAGCCCGCCGCGATCAGCACGTGATGGCCGTGCGTGGTGAGGTCGGGCGTGAAGAAACCGGTGGGAGCCATCACCTCGACGGTGTCGCCGGGGCGTACGTCCTGCACGAGCCACGCCGAGAACAGGCCGCCGGGCACCACCCGCACCCCGATGCGCGGCACCGAACCGGCCGGAGAGCAGATCGAGTACGAGCGCCGCTCGTCCCGTCCGTCGATCTCGCGCCGCAGCGTGAGCGACTGTCCGGGCGCGACGGCGAACTCCCCGGCCAGCTCCTCCGGGATCTCGAAGCTGACCGCCGCGGCGTCCTCGCACAACGGCTGTACGGAGGCGACGCGCAGGGTGTAGAAGACCGGGCGCCGGGTGCGGACACGCGGACGCACCGCCGGGCCGGAAGCAGGACCGGAAGCGGGAGCGACGGCCCGCTCGGCCGCGCCCTTCAGGCCTCCCATCGGCTCTTCCCTCAGGCCTTCCATCAGATCTCCTTGACGTACTCGAACGGCTCGCGGCAGGCGAGACAGCGCCACAGCGCCTTGCAGGACGTGGCGGCGAAGCGGGAGGTCTCCTCGGTGTCCGCCGAACCGCAGCGCGGGCACGCCACCGTGCGCCGGACGGGCGACAGCACGAGCGGAACGGGACCGGCGGCGCGCCGGGGTGCGGCGCCGGGCGGCGCGATGCCGTGCTCGGCGAGCTTGCGCCGACCCTCCGGGGTGATCCAGTCACTCGTCCAAGGCGGGTCGAGGACCGTACGGATCTCCACGCGCGCGTACCCCGCGTCGCGCAGCCGTGCCGCCACGTCCGCGCGCATCTCGGCCATCGCCGGACAGCCGGAGTAGGTCGGCGTCAGACTCGCGACCACCGTCCCGTCCCCGGTCATCTCGACGGAGCGCAGGACGCCGAGGTCGGCCAGGGTCAGCATGGGCAGTTCGGGATCCGGCACCTGCTCGGCGATGTGCCGGGCGTGCCGCACGTCCGTCAGTACGGTCACCATGTCGCCCCCGGGTGCGCTCGGGCCACGCTCTGCAACTCGGCCAGCAGCGGGGCGAGATGCTCGGTGTGCTCCCCCACGCGGCCGGCGCCGGGCAGCGGCCGGTACACCGGCATGGGCAGCCCGGCCGCCTCGGTGACCTGCCGCAACACGTCGACCACCTCGTCCCGCACGTCGTACGCCGTGAACAACTCGCCGAGGTACGGGGCGACCTGCTCCATGGCCGTACGAGTCCGGCGACGCGACTCCTCCGTACCGTCACCCAGGCGCACCGCCCACTCGGCCGCGTACTGCCGGTGGTAGGTCAGCTCCTTGACGCCCTTGGCCGCGATGGCCGCGAGGACGGGATCGGGGTGCGCCGAGAGCTGTTCGAAGTGCGCGAGGCGCCAGCTGGACAGGACCAGCAGCCGCACGATCGAGAACGCGAAGTCCCCGCACGGGAGTTCGGCCAGCCGGACGTTCCTGAAGTCCGCCGCGTCCCGGAAGTAGGCGTACGCGTCCTCGTCGCGCCCGGTGCCGTCGACCTGCCCGGCGCGTGCGTACAGCAGGCGGGCCTGGCCGAGGAGGTCGAGGCCGATGTTGGCCAGCGCGACCTCCTCCTCCAGCTCGGGCGCGCGGGTGGTCCACTCGGCCAGCCGCTGTGCGGAGACCAGCGCGTCGTCGGCGAGTGCCACGCAGTCCGCGGCGAGCCGGCCGGCGTCGACACCCTCGGGCACGGTGGTGTCCACGCCGTGCAGTGGGTCCTCGAAGCCGGTGCCGTATGCCCAGCGGGCGTCGTCCTCGTGTCCCTCGGCGAGGGTCATGTAGACGTGGTCGTCACTCATGCCCTGCTCCTCAGATGTGCGGGACGTCGTCGGGGATGTCGTAGAAGGTCGGGTGGCGGTAGACCTTGTCGGCGCTCGGTGCGAAGAACGGGTCCTTCTCGTCGCGCGTGGACGCCGCGATGTGCTCCGAGCGCACCACCCAGATCGAGACGCCCTCGTTGCGCCGGGTGTAGAGGTCGCGGGCGTGGGTGAGCGCCATGGCGTCGTCGGCGGCGTGCAGCGAGCCCACATGGACGTGGTTCAGCCCGCGCTTGCCGCGCACGAACACCTCGTACAGCGGCCAGTCGCCCTTGCCGGTGCCCTGAGTGGAGCCCGGGGTGGTGCCCGGAGTGATGTCGCTCATGCCGTCGCTCCTTCACGCGCGCGTGCCGCCTGCTTGGCCGCGTGGGCCGTGGCCGCCTCCCGCACCCAGGCGCCCTCCTCGTGGGCGCTGCGGCGCCGCTCCACCCGATCGGCGTTGCACGGCCCGCCGCCGGAGATCACCTGCTTCAGCTCCGCCCAGTCGGGGGTGCCGAAGTCGTGGCTGCCGCGCTCCTCGTTCCAGCGCAGCCCCGGGTCCGGCAGCGTGACGCCGAGCTTCTCGGCCTGCGGGACCGTCATGTCGACGAACCGCTGACGCAGCTCGTCGTTGCTGTGCCGCTTGATCTTCCAGGCCATCGACGCCGCCGAGTTGGGCGAGTCGCCGTCGGGCGGGCCGAACATCATGAGCGAGGGCCACCACCAGCGGTCCACCGAGTCCTGGACCATGGCCCGCTGGGCCTCGGTGCCGCGCATCATCGTCATCAACAGCTCGTAGCCCTGCCGCTGGTGGAACGACTCCTCCTTGCAGATCCGCACCATCGCGCGCGCGTAGGGCCCGTACGAACTCCTGCACAGCGGGACCTGGTTGCAGATCGCGGCGCCGTCCACGAACCAGCCGATGACGCCGACGTCGGCGAAGGTCGGTGTGGGGTAGTTGAAGATCGACGAGTACTTCTGGCGTCCCTCGATGAGCCGCTCGGTCAGATCCGCGCGGTCGGCGCCCAGGGTCTCCGCCGCCGAGTACAGATACAGCCCGTGGCCGGCCTCGTCCTGGACCTTCGCGAACAGGATGGCCTTGCGGCGCAGCGAGGGCGCGCGCGTGATCCACTCGCCCTCCGGCTGCATGCCGATGATCTCCGAGTGCGCGTGCTGCGCGATCTGCCGGACGAGGGTCTTGCGGTAGCCGTCCGGCATCCAGTCGCGCGGCTCGACCCGCTGGTCCCGCGCGATCGTCGCGTCGAACTGCTGCTGCAACTCCTGGAGCGGCACCTCGGCGGAGTGTGTCGTCGTCATCGATACCAGCTTCCCAACCGACCATTCGTTCGGTACCAGTGTGACCTGTTTCTGCCGACCGGGCAAGACCCGGGCACAATCAGGGGCGGTTGCGGCTCCGGGCCCATGAACGGCCCGGTTCGGCCCCCGACCGCGGACCATGTGATTGTGGAATAATCCAATATGAGCTACGAAAGGCTACTTTCGTGACCAGGATGAGCGATGAGGCTGACTACGAGAGCATTCGGTTTGACCGCAGCGGTCAGGCCGAAGCTTTTGACGCCATCGGCGACCGCTACGACGAGGCCTTTCCGCACAAGGAGGGCCAGCTCTCCGCCGGAGAATGGCTGATCGACTCGTTGCCTGCCGGTTCTCGCGTGCTCGACCTCGGCTGCGGCACCGGAGTGCCGACCACGCGCCAGCTGACGGACGCCGGCTTCGAGGTGGTGGGCGTCGACCTGTCGCGCAGGATGGTGCAGCTGGCCCGGGAGTACGTTCCCGCGGCGACGTTCCACCAGCTGGACATCGCCGAACTGCGCCCCGGCGGCCCTCAGAACCTCGGCCGTTTCGACGCGGTCGCGGCCTTCTTCTCCTTGCTGATGCTGCCCCGCGTGGAGATACCCCTGGCGCTGCAGACGGTCCGCCACCTGCTGGTTCCCGGTGGCCTGTTCGTCCTCTCGATGGTGGAGGCCGATGTGGACAACTACGCGATCCCGTTCCTCGGAAACACGATCCGGGTTTCCGGATACGTACTGGAGGACCTGCACAAGGTCATCGAGACCGGTGGCTTCGAGATCGTCAAGGAGACCGCCTACACCTATGCCCCGGCGGTCGCCGACGTCCCGCCCGAGGAGCAGGTCTTCCTCTGCTGCCGACGGCTCGACTGAGCAGGCACGACCCTTCACCGCGGACCGCGGCCCACCGACGGGACGAAACGCGTGACGGAGCACCCCACCCCCCAGGGCCCGCGGGTCACCCGGACCCCCCAGCCGCCCCCTCCGCACGGCCGCCGTGCGGAGGGCAGGGGCTCCCAGGCTCAGGAACCGGTACCGGACAGCTCCCGGGACCCGGTGCCGGACAGCTCCCCAGAACCAGGTCCTGACAGGCGAGGAGAACAGACCGACCGACTCCAGTACCTGGACGTGGCGACCCGACGGATCGCCCGCGGGATGGATCTCGACGAGACGCTCCGCGAGCTGCGCCGGGCGGCCGTCCCCGCCTTCGCGGACGCGATCATCGTCCATCTGCACGATCCGCTCCCCGTCGGGGACGAGATGTCGGCCGCACCCGTCGTCCTGCAGCTGCACAGCGTCAGCAGGAAGCCCCAGTCTCCCCAGACCTCCCGGTCGCCGCTGCTCAAGACCCATCCGCTGCACTCGGACATCGCCGAGCGCGTACGGCCGGACATCGCAGGCCGGCTCTCGAAGCTGCTGCTGGCCGGACGGCCCGCCTTCGGTGACGCGCCGGGCGTCGCGCCCGCGGTGGCCGAACTCCTCGGGCCCCTGGCCGGCGTGCCGGACGCGATTCCGCCGGGGCGCCGGCTGATCATCGCCCCGCTGCACGGCCGTCGGCACGTCATGGGGACGGTCGTCCTGCTGCGTCGGCCCGACCGGACCCCCTTCACCCGTGACGACCTGCTCGTGGCCTCACAGCTCGCGACGCACACCGCCATCGGCGTACAGAAGGCGGTGATGTACGGGCATGAGGCCTCCGTGGCGGACACGTTGCAGCACACCATGCTGCCGTCGTCACTGCCCGAGCCCACCGGAATCCGGCTGGCCAGCCGCTATCTGCCCGCCTCGAAGACCGCCCAGGTCGGGGGCGACTGGTACGACGCGATCCCGCTGCCCGGCAACCGCGTCGCGCTGATCGTCGGGGACGTCATGGGGCATTCCATGACCTCCGCCGCGATCATGGGCCAGCTGCGCACCATCGTGCAGACCCTCGCCGGGCTCGACCTGCCTCCGGACGAGGTCCTGCACCACCTCGACGAGCAGGCCCAGCGCCTCGGCAGCGACCACATCGCGACCTGCCTCTACGCGATCTACGACCCGATCTCGCACCGGCTGCTCATCGCGAACGCCGGCCACCCGCCCGCGGTGCTCCTGCACCCGGACGGCCACGGCGAGGTGCTGCGCGTCCCGCCGGCCGCCCCCATCGGCGTCGGCGGGGTCGACTTCGAGTCCGTGGAGATGCACGCCCCGACCGGGGCCACCCTTCTGCTCTACACCGACGGCCTCGTCGAATCGCGTGAGACGGACGTGGGAACAGGCGTCGAGGCCCTGCGCACCAGCCTCCGGACCGTGGCGAGCGGACACGCCGCACCCTCGCTGGAAGTGCTGTGCGACCACATCCTGGGCGTCATGGTCCCGGGCTCCCGGGACGACGACATCGCGCTGCTCACCGCCCGGTTCGAGGGCTTCCCTCCGGACAGCGTGGGGTACTGGCACCTGGACCCCCACCCGCTGACCGCCGGACAGGCACGCCGCCTGACCCGCAGGGCACTTCGCCGCTGGGACCTGGAATCCATGCTCGACTCGACGGAACTCATGGTCAGCGAGGTCGTGACGAACGCCGTCCGTTTCGCCTCACGGCCTATCGCGCTGCGGCTGCTGCGCACCGACGTCCTCCGCTGCGAGGTGACCGACGACTCGTCCCAGGTGCCCCGGATGCGACAGGCCCAGCCGGGCGACGAGGGCGGCCGGGGCCTCTTCCTCGTCGATCAGCTCGCGCAACGCTGGGGCGCGACGAGGCTCAGCACGGGCAAGGTCGTCTGGTTCGAGCAGCCGATCCCGAAAAAGCAACCGCCCAATGATCACCAGCCTGACCGGTGACGACGCTTGCACGCTTCCCGTGTCACCCGTCAAGATGGTGACGTGAATGTGGATCATGCCTTCTTCTGCGGGAACCCCGCGCTCGACTTCGCGGCCACGCTCCGCGCGCGCCGCACACTCCGGTTCGAGACGCTCGTCTCGCCTGACCGACTGGACGCCTGGTACGTCGAGTCCGGGGTCGTCGACGCCGTGTCCCCCAGCCGGGAAGCCGACGTCGAGCAGGCGGTCGCCGTACGGGAGGCCGTCTACGACCTGATCACCGCCCGGCGGCTCGGCGAGGCCTACGACGAGGAGGCGCTCGCCGTGGTGAACGGCACGGCCCGCAAGCCCTCCGCGACGCCTCAGCTCACCACGACGGGGCGATGGACGGACGCGACGCCCGAAGAGGCACTGGCCACCGTGGCACGCCACGCCGTCGAAGTCCTCGGCGGACCCGACGTTCCGCTGCTGAAGGAATGCGGCAATCCCGAATGCACCCGCGTCTACATCGACCGGTCACGCGGCGTGCGGCGACAGTGGTGCGGCATGGAGTCGTGCGGAAACAAGGTCAAGGCCGCGGCCTACCGCGCACGCAAGAAGCAGGCACGGACAACCGCGGCAGCTCGCTGACGCACCGAGCCCTCAAGCCTCATTCCGGTTCCGGCCCACCTTCGCGGTCGCCTCTTCCGGCAGCGGGGCCCCGAGGATGGCGAGGCAGCTCCTCCACAGGGCGTCGAGGCGCCGAGGGTCGTTGTAGAGCTTGGCGAACAGCACCTGGCCTTCGAGCTGCGCGACGACGGACCGGGCGGCCTCGCGGTGGTCGCCGACGGCGATCTCGCCCCGCTCCGCGGCCTCGGCGACGACCTCCTCGACCATGCCGACCTGCGCGTCGAAGATTCCTTGCAGGCGCGAACGAACGGCCTCGGTCTGGTTGCTCAGCTCCAGGCTCAGATTCCCGAACAGGCACCCTGAGACGGTGCCGCAGCTCTGCTGTCCGGCACGCTGGCCCGCCTCGGTCTCCTCGAACAGCTGACGCAGTCGCTGGAGGGGTTCACCGCCGCCGCGCAGGATACGGCTCCAGTCGCCGCGCTGGATCTCCCAGTGCTCGTCGAGAACAGCCAGGGCGAGCGCTTCCTTGGTCTCGAAGAAGTAGTAGAAGCTGCCCTTCGGCACGCCCGCGACCTTGCAGATCTCGGCGGTGCCGAGGGCCGAGTAGCCCCGCTGCCCGATGAGTGACTGCGCGGCGGTGAGGATCTTCTCCCTGGCGTTGCTGGTCCGTCCCATACGACCAATATACGACCGATCGACTATTTACCCCGTGGGTCAACCACCCACGGGGCGGTCAGCTGTGGGCCAGCCACCCGCGGGCCGGTCAGCCGTGGGCCGGTCGGCCAAAGGTGCTCTGGCGCGGGTTCGGGTCAGAATCCGCGCCAGATGTTGTCGAAGGCCGCGTCCTCGATGGATCGGCGCTGCCGCACGGCTTCCAGTTCCATCACCGCGTCGTTGACCGCGGCCAGTACCGTCGCCACCGCGTCGTCGGCGATGTCCGGGACATCGGGAGGCTTCGGGGGTTCCGCGGCGTCCTCGTCGAGAGACTCGCCGTGCAGCGCGGCGGCCGTCGCGAGGGCGACCAGCACGGGCTCATGGGATTCCCAGCGGTCGACGGCCCCGCGGCGGGCCGGGGAATCGACGAGCGCCACGTCACCGGCCCGGAAGGACATCAGACGGCGACGCTGCCGGGTGAGCTGGCCCTCGGTCTCGAACGCGGCCAGATACGCCGAGGACAGCTCGCGGCCTCGGCGCCAAAGCCAGTCCTCGACCGACTCGTACGGCTCCTGACGGGTGAGCGCCGACTCGGCCTCGCGCAGCAGGGGGTCGTCCAGGGAGGGCCGGTCGCCGGGGACGATGCGATCGTCGTCCAGCTCGACGGCCCGGGCACCGAGGAGGTCGATGACCTCTGCCCCGGCGAGCGCCAGGGACAGGCTGCCGCGGTCCGCGGGGCGGCCGGACTCCACATCCATGGCGACGATCAACAGGTCCCGCGGTGTGGTCATGATCCGCTTCCCCTCGGAGGTATGAGCAAGCGTACGTCGCCGCCGTCGAGGCCGGCCGTGCGGTCGACAGGGCTCACAGGCACGTACGGACAAGCCACTCGTCGGAGTTGTACGTGTCCCTCGCCGGGTCGGGCACGGTCGCCGGCTTCTCCTCGACCATGTCCGCCAGGCCGACGCGCTCCGGCAACGTGCCGAATCGCGCACGGCGTGCAACTTGGGCGGCGTCCGGAGCGTTCTCCTGATGCACCATCTCGTCCTCCTGGGTTCGATCCGGTTCGATCGTGGCGAAGGCGGCGTCATGACCGGGCTCATTCGCGTCACCTGCGAAACAGGTGATGATGATCGCAGCAGTTTCCGTCACCCGTCAAGGTGGTGACGGGCCCGACGATCCCCATCAGAAGCCCCACCGCGGCCGGAAGCGGCACCCCGGACGTCCGCGGCGACGATCTGTTGGGCAGGACTTACCTAACTTGGAACCTTCGCTTTCTTGAACTGTTCGTGTTTAGGGCGCTAGGTTTGGCGCCATGACCACACCCCGTACTCCGACCACCGCAGAGGAGCTGCGCGGTGTCGGCCTGCGGGTGACGGCCGCCCGCGTCGCACTGCTCGAGACCGTCCGCAGCGGAGACCACCTCGGAGTCGAGGCGATCGCCTCCGGGGTACGCGACCGCGTGGGCCACATCTCCCTCCAGGCCGTGTACGAGGCCCTCCACGCACTCACCGCGGCAGGTCTCATACGCCGCCTCGAACCGCCCGGCAGCCCGGCCCGGTTCGAGGGACGCGTCGGAGACAACCACCACCACCTCGTGTGCCGTTCGTGCGGCGTCGTCGCCGACGTCGACTGCGCGGTCGGCCACGCCCCCTGCCTGACCGCGTCCGACGATCGCGGCTTCGCGATCGACGAGGCCGAGGTCATCTACTGGGGCCTGTGCCCCGCCTGTTCCACCAGCAGCAGTTCCTGAGCACCGTGATCCACCCAGTTCGGAAGGACTCTCATGACTGAGAACCATGATGCGATCGTCACTGACCCGAAGCCCGCGGAGGCGGGAGGTTGCCCGGTCGCACACGAGCGCGCGCCCCACCCGACTCAGGGCGGCGGAAACCGCCAGTGGTGGCCGGAGCGGCTCAACCTGAAGATCCTTGCCAAGAACCCCGCCGTGGCGAACCCCCTCGGTGAGGACTTCGACTACTCCGAGGCGTTCAAGAACCTCGACCTCGCTGCCGTTAAACAGGACATCGCCGAGGTACTGACCACCTCGCAGGACTGGTGGCCGGCCGACTTCGGCAACTACGGCCCGTTCATGATCCGTATGGCGTGGCACAGCGCGGGCACCTACCGCATCAGCGACGGCCGCGGCGGCGCCGGTGCCGGTCAGCAGCGCTTCGCCCCCCTGAACAGCTGGCCGGACAACGGCAACCTGGACAAGGCCCGCCGTCTGCTGTGGCCCGTGAAGAAGAAGTACGGCCAGAGCCTCTCCTGGGCCGACCTGATGATCCTCACCGGCAACGTCGCCCTGGAGCAGATGGGCTTCGAGACCTTCGGTTTCGCCGGCGGCCGTGCGGACGTCTGGGAGTCCGAGGAGGACGTTTACTGGGGTCCCGAGACCACCTGGCTCGACGACCAGCGCTACACGGGCGACCGCGAGCTGGAGAGCCCGCTCGGTGCCGTCCAGATGGGCCTCATCTACGTCAACCCCGAGGGCCCCAACGGCAACCCGGACCCGATCGCCGCGGCCCGCGACATCCGTGAGACCTTCCGCCGCATGGCGATGAACGACGAGGAGACCGTCGCCCTCATCGCCGGTGGCCACACCTTCGGCAAGACCCACGGCGCGGGCCCGGCGGAGAGCGTCGGCGACGACCCCGAGGCCGCCCCGATCGAGGCGCAGGGCTTCGGCTGGAAGAACTCGTTCGGTACGGGCAAGGGCGCGGACGCCATCACGTCCGGCCTCGAGGTCACCTGGACCACCACGCCCACCCAGTGGAGCAACGGCTTCTTCGACAACCTCTTCGGCTACGAGTGGGAGCTCACCCAGAGCCCCGCCGGCGCCAACCAGTGGAAGCCGAAGGACGGCGCGGGCGAGGGCACCGTCCCGGCCGCCCACGACGCCTCGAAGAAGATCGCTCCCTCGATGCTCACGACGGACCTGTCGCTGCGCTTCGACCCGATCTACGAGCCCATCTCCCGCCGCTTCCACGAGAACCCGGCGGAGTTCGCGGACGCGTTCGCCCGCGCCTGGTACAAGCTGACCCACCGTGACATGGGCCCGAAGTCGCTCTACCTCGGCCCGGAGGTCCCGGCGGAGACCCTGCTGTGGCAGGACCCGCTGCCGACCGCGGAGGGCGAGGCCATCGCCGCCGAGGACGTCACCGCCCTCAAGGCGAAGATCCTCGACTCGGACCTGACCGTCTCGCAGCTCGTCTCCGCCGCCTGGGCCTCGGCCTCGACGTTCCGCGGCAGCGACAAGCGCGGCGGTGCCAACGGCGCTCGCGTCCGTCTGGAGCCGCAGCGCGGCTGGGACGCCAACGACCCCGACCAGCTCGCCCAGGTGCTGCGTGTCCTTGAGGGCATCCAGGCGGAGTTCAACTCCGGTGCCAAGAAGGTCTCGCTGGCCGACCTGATCGTGCTCGGTGGCAGCGCGGCCGTCGAGAAGGCCGCCAAGGACGCCGGTCACGACGTCACGGTGCCCTTCACCCCGGGCCGTGTCGACGCCACGGAGGAGCACACCGACGCGGAGTCCTTCGCCGCCCTGGAGCCGACCGCCGACGGGTTCCGCAACTACCTCGGCAAGGGCAACCGCCTGCCGGCCGAGTACCTGCTGCTCGACCGTGCGAACCTGCTGACCCTCAGCGGCCCCGAGCTGACGGTCCTCGTTGGTGGCCTGCGCGTCCTGGGCGCCAACCACCAGCAGTCGTCGCTCGGTGTCCTCACCGAGACCCCCGGCAAGCTGACGAACGACTTCTACGTCAACCTGCTCGACCTGGGCACGACGTGGACGGCCACGTCCGAGGACGCGACCACCTTCGAGGCCCGCGACGACGCCACGGGCGACGTCAAGTGGACCGGCACCCGTGCCGACCTCGTCTTCGGCTCGAACTCCGAGCTGCGCGCGCTCGCCGAGGTCTACGCGGCCGACGACGCGAAGGAGAAGTTCGTGAACGACTTCGTCGCGGCGTGGACCAAGGTCATGGACCTCGACCGGTTCGACCTCGTCTGATCAGTTCATTCAGTTCATCCAGTTCATCGTGACGTCCGGGCCGGCCTACACAGGCCGGCCCGGACGTTCTCGTTCCGGCACTTCTCCTCCGACTCCGGGACCCCTCCCCAAGCGGGTCCGTATAAGTAGGACGAGTTGATACGCGGTGAAAGGTGAACGGATGAGCATGGGCAGAGGCCGGGTCGGCGTCGCGGGGGTGCTGACCCTGATGGTGGTCCTCAGTGGCTGCCGAGGAGGTGGCGGTGGCGGCCGGGACGACGGCTCCGGGGAGGGGGCGGAGTCGTCCTCCACGCGTACGCCGTCGGAGTCGGCGCGGCCGTCCTCGCCGGCGGCGTCGCCGTCCACCTCCGCATCCCCGTCCCCAAGTGGAGCGGCCACGTCGGACGCCCCCGGCGGCGGCACCGATGCCGACGCCTGCTTCGACGGGCGGTGCGAGATCACCGTGTCCAAGCCCATGACCATCAAGATCGACAGCCGGCTCGGCGTCAGCGACCTTGAGGTCACGAAGGTCACGGAGGATGCCGTGATGCTCCAGTCCTCCGGCTCCGGCGTCTTCCTGAGCACGTCGGTCGGCGAGGGCGGCACCGGTGGCCTGAACAGCCTCGGCTTCCGCGTGAAGTCCCTGAAGGACGGCAGAGCGGTGCTGGAGTTCTTCCCCAAGAACTGACTCCCGAGAAGGGGCCGTACGAACCTCGTACGGCCCCTTCTCGGGATGTTCGCTCCCTCACCCGGCCACCCCGCCGCTCAGCGGACGACCAACGACCGGAACGCGGAGCGCACGTCGGACTTGGACTCGCTGACGTACCTGGTCGTCGGCGGGCCCGAGTCGGAGTCGCTGGAGGTGAAGTACGTGATGAGCGAGGGGCAACTCGACCCGTTGATCTGGATCTTGCGCTTGGCGACGAGTTTGCCGGTGCGCACCTCGTAGACCTTCACCGGGACCGCGATCTTGTGGAAGGTCACGTAGGTGGTGGACCCCGAGGACTTGCCTTGGTACGGGCAGGTCTGGACGGACTTGCCGTAGGTGTCCTCGCCCATGCAGACCACCAGGACGGCGTCGGCCGCGTCGGCCGCCTTCCAGGAGCCGGGGAGTTTGTCGGCGTAGTCCTGGCCGTATGTGTTGCCGGTGTAGAACAGCGCGCGGTTGGTGCCCTTGCCCATGGGCTTGGCTCCGCTGTACTTCGCCGGGCGGGAGCAGTACTCGGGCTGGGAGCCGGTGCCGCCCGGTGCGAGCAGGCTGCGGACGTTGGCCAACTCGATGCTCTGGGTGGCCTTCCGGGCTCCCTTTCGGGCCTTGTCCGCGAGGTCGTCGCCGGGGTAGCGGTCCAGCAGCTGCTCGTAGTGCGCCAGGGCGTTCTGCCAACTGCTGTTCGCCATCAGGTCGTCACCGCATCCGACGAGGGCGGCGGGTGCGGTCCGCCGGGCCGCGCCGGCGGACCGGTCCAGGACGTCGTGGCTGCGCTTGCGGTCGCGGAGCCATTCGGTGACGGTGACGGTGGTGCAGGGGTCCTTGGCGGGCAGACTGCCGAGGAATCCGGTCAGGGTCGTCTCGACCGTCTTCTCGTTGCCGGGTTCGGCGAGGACCGAGGCGAGTGTGCCGAAGCCCTCGTCCAGGGCGTCGGTGTTCCCGGTCAGCGCGGTGTTCAGTTCCGTCCGGGCCGACCGCAGCCGGTCGCACGCCTCTACGGTCTCGTCGCCGCGGGCTGCCAGTGGGGCGTCGGCGACTCGATGTCCGAACCACACCCTGTCCTGGGCGCTCAACACCCCGGCGCAGTCGCCGCTTTCGCGTGCCTCGGTGACGCTCTCCTCGATCCTGGACGCGTCGAATCGCAGCAGCGCCACGGCCAGCAGCACCGACAGCGTGATGCAGAGTGCGACCACGCGCCGACCGCGCTGCGCGACCCCGCTGCCGCCCCTGCTCGCCAGGAACCACCCGTGGGCGACGACCGCGACCCACCACACGAGCACGGCGATCTCGTACGCCGGCCGGGCGGTCGAGACGAGCCGGGAGACGAGCACGACGGTGACGACCACTGCTGCGACGGCGAGTCTGCGCCGCCGCAGCATCAGGTAACCGACGCCGAGAAGCGAGGCGTTGCCGAGGGCGACGGCCAGCGGGTCGTGCGCCCGGTTCTCGATGGGCGTGGGCTCCGGCGTTTCGGGCAGGGCATGCGTCGGTTCGTTCATCCTGGTCTCCCCCGGTCGCAGAACGAGTCTCGATGTCGCATGGTGCGGCCCCGCCCCCGGGACCCCTCCCGGGGATCCGCGCTCTCAGCGCATGAGCGCGCCGCGCAGTGTGAGGCCGTAGTTGGTGCGAAGGCGGCGCAGTTCCCAGAGGCCCACCGCGGTGACGGACAGCGGCGCGCCGAGCGTGACAACGATCCGGACGGGCCCCGGCAGAGTGTCGTAGGCCCCTGTGAACATGTCCACCAAAGCCATCTCCCACACGAGCGTGATGGCCAGCAGAGGCGGCACCGTCTCATGGATGTCCGCCGTGCGGAAGACATGGACGAGGGACATACCGATGCCGTAGAAGACGAACGGGAGGACCCAGACGATCGCGAGCAGCGTGACGACCACGGTGACCACCGTCATCACGGGATTGGTGGCGAACCGCCCGCTGACGAAGCCGGTGAGCACACCCGCGGGGAACACGAACATGGCGCCCATGATGGCCAGGATCGAACCGAAGGGCTTCGCGGTGCGGCGCAGCAGCTCCTGACGGGCCGGCGGCCGGGCCGCGGCGATCAGCACACCGACGGCCACGGGGAAGGTCACCGCGAGCACAAGGACGTTGTTCCAGGCCTGGCTGCCGCGGTCGCTCGCGATGTCCCCCGCGGACGCGGCGAGTTTGTAGGAGAGCGTCACCCACACGACGGCGCACAGGCCGACGATGGTTCGGATCTTCTGGATGCGGGCGACGACCTCGTCGTCGACCCGGCCCGGCCGCGACGGCGTGAAGACCTTGCGCCCGACCGCGATAGGACCCGCGGTGCGCCACAGACGCCCCAGCGGTCCCACGCGGCGCGGGGGCAGCGGCCCCGGGTACGGCGGGCCGGGTTGCGGAGGGTAAGGGTGCGGACCGTTGGGATACGGGGCGTTGGGGTACGGCGCGTTGGGCGGGTAACCGCCGGGCGGCGGTGGGGTGTTGTACGGGTAGGGACCCTGGGGCTGCGGAGGCACATTGCCACCGTGCGGGTCGTACGGCGGTGGCCCCTGCGGGTTCCAGGCGTTCATCTCTGCGGCTCCCCCGATTCGCGGCTGAAGTGACGGACGCGTCGCCGCAGTGTATTGGTTGCAGAAGGGAAGCAATTATCGGAGGCCTGAGCTACCGGCAGGTCACTCCCAGACGACGACATTGCGTCGTACGGGCACCGTCGAGGCGTCGGTGGCGAACAGTTCCGGTGAGTGCGCGCGGATGCGTTCGATGTCGCTGAAGACGGCCCGCAGGTGCGTACGCATGGCCGTGCGGGCGAGCGGGACGTTCCCGCCGACGATCGCCTCGAAGATCTCGTGGTGCTGAGCGGCGAAGACCGCCGGGGACACGTTCTCGTGCAGACCGAGGCGGCGGGCCCGGTCCAGGTGACCCTTGGCCGCGGCGACGGTCGTCCACACGTTGCCGTGACCGCTCAGGCGCATCAGGCCCTGGTGGAACGCCTCGTCCAGATCGAAGAACTCCTCCAGGTCGAGGTCCGCGCGCCGCTGGCGGTTCAGGTTGCCACGCAGCTCCTCTACGACGGCGGGGTCGAGCCGCTCGGGAAGATCGTCGAGCGAGGCGAGCTCGACCGCCTCCCGGAGGAACTGCGCGTCGGCGACCTGTGCCGGGTCCACCCGCGAAACGAACGACCCGATCTTCGGGAAGACCTGCACCAGGCCCTCCTGAGCCAACAGGATCAGGCTCTCCCGCACGGGCGTGCGGCTGACGCCCAGCGACGCGGCGAGTTCGTTCTCCGACAGGGCCGCGCCCGGGGGAAGTTCGAGGGTCAGGACCAGCTGACGCAATTTCAGATAGATATCGCGCCGACTCGTCCGCCCGTTCGTTTGAGCCATGTGCACATCGTACGTAGGACGGCGCCACAAGTATTGCCATGCTGCGCGACAGATGCTTGTATACAAGTACTTCGCGACCAAGAAGTACCCAAGGAGTACCTGTGAGCAAGATCGAACGCGTCGAGGTGTTCGTTGCCTCCCCCGGCCGTACCTTCGTCACCCTGCGTATCACCACCACGGACGGGGTGACCGGGCTCGGTGACGCGACGCTCAACGGTCGTGAACTGTCCGTGGCGAGCTATCTGCGCGACCACGTGGTTCCCCTGCTGATCGGCAGGGACCCCGCCCGCATCGAGGACATGTGGCAGTACCTCTACAAGGGTGCCTACTGGCGGCGCGGGCCGGTCACCATGACCGCGATCGCCGCCGTCGACACCGCCCTGTGGGACATCAAGGGCAAGACGGCCGGGCTGCCCGTCCACCAGCTCCTCGGCGGCAGGTCCCGCGACGGCGTGCTGGTCTACTCGCACGCCAGCGGCACGGACACACCCTCGCTGCTGGACGACGTCGAGCGCTATCTGGAGCTGGGCTACAAGGCCGTACGGGCGCAGGCCGCCGTGCCCGAGGTCGGCGGCACGTACGGCGTGCGCAAGGGCAAGGTCTACGAGCCTGCCGCGACCGAGCTGCCCGACGAGCAGCCCTGGGACACCGAGGCCTATCTCGGCTTCGCGCCCACCTATCTGGAGGCGGTGCGGGAACGCTTCGGCTTCGGCTTTCACCTCCTGCACGACGTGCACCACCGGCTGACCCCGATCGAGGCGGCCCGGTTCGGCAAGAGCGTCGAGGGGTGCCGGCTGTTCTGGATGGAGGACCCGACCCCGGCCGAGAACCAGGAGTCGTTCCGGCTGATCCGGCAGCACACGACGACGCCGATCGCGGTCGGCGAGGTGATGAACTCGATCTGGGACGTCCAGCACCTGATCACGGAGCAGCTCATCGACTACGTACGCACCACCGTCGTCCACGCCGGCGGGATCACCCATCTGCGGCGGATCTTCGACCTCGCCGCGCTCTACCAGGTGCGGACCGGATCCCACGGGGCGACCGATCTCTCCCCCATCAGCATGGCGGCCGCCGTGCACGTCGACATCGCCGTGCCCAACTTCGGCATCCAGGAGTACATGGGGCACGCCGAAGAGACCGCCGAGGTGTTCCGTACGGGTGTGACCTTCGCCGACGGCATGCTGTACCCCTCCGAGGAGCCGGGTCTCGGCGTCGAGTACGACGAGAAGGCCGCCGAGCGCTTCCCCTACCAGCGGCGATACCTCCCGGTCGCCCGCCGTCTCGACGGGTCGGTGCACGACTGGTGAGCGCCGACGACCTGCTGAGCCGTGAGGCCCTCCTCAGGCTTCCGCCCGAGCAGCGGCCCGCCGTCGATCCGGCCCAACTGCGCACCCGTGTCGTCCACTTCGGGCTCGGCGCCTTCCACCGGGCGCACCAGGCCGTGTTCACCGAGCAGGCCGCCGCGCGCTCGGGCGAGTCCTGGGGCATCACGGCGGTCGCGCCCAGGTCGGCCACGACGGTGCGCGCCCTGCGGGACCAGGACTGTCTGTACTCGCTCACCGAACGCCGTCCGGACGGGCACCGCACGCGTGTCGTGGGCTCGGTCGTCGGTGCGCTGGCCATGGGGCCCGATGCCAGGACGGTCGACGCCCTGCTCGCCGACCCCGAGGTGACGGTGGTGACGCTGACCGTGACGGAGAAGGGCTATCACCGTTCCCCGTCGACCGGCGGGCTGGACACAGGGGCCGGGCCCGTCGCCGCCGACCTCGCGGCCGCAGCCGACGGGCCTCTCACCACGGTGGTCGGACGGCTGGCCGCCGGACTGGCCGCGCGGATGCGGGCGGGCGCGCCCCCGGTCAATGTCGTGTCCTGCGACAACATGGCGGACAACGGCGCCGCGCTCGGCCGTGTGGTCCACGACTACATCCGTGCGTCGGCCTGGCCGGACCGTGCGGAGATCCTGGACCGGATGGCCGAGGCCGTCGCCTTCCCCGCGACGGTCGTGGACCGGATCGTGCCCGCCACGAGCGAGGCCGACCGGGCGGCCGCCGTCGCCGCGCTCGGGGTGCGCGACGCCCTCCCCGTGACGGGTGAGCCGTACCGGCAGTGGGTGCTGGAGGACTCCTTCGCCGCGCCCCGGCCGCCCTGGGAGCTCGACGGCGCCCTGTTCGTGCCGGACGTCGCGCCCTACCAGCTCACCAAGCTGCGGCTGCTCAACGGCTCCCACTCCGCCCTGGCCTACCTCGGCAGCGCCGCCGGGCTCACCACGATCGCCGGGACCATGGCGGCGGACTGGGGCGAACGCCTCGTCCGGACGCTGTGTGCGGAGATCGCCCCCACGCTCCCGG
Organism: Streptomyces sp. NPDC050988; assembly: GCF_044456225.1. Lineage (NCBI taxonomy): Bacteria > Bacillati > Actinomycetota > Actinomycetes > Kitasatosporales > Streptomycetaceae > Streptomyces > Streptomyces sp. NPDC050988. The sequence continues at coordinate 325,394 of NZ_JBITFQ010000003.1, forward strand.
CCGACGGCCCCGATCCGGTCGCGTACGCCGACGATCTCGTCGTACGTTTCCGCAATCCCGCCATGCACCACCTGCTGCGGCAGATCGGCTCCGACGGATCACTGAAGATCACGGAGCGCTGGCTGCCGGGCCTGCGCGAACTGCGGGCCCTTGGCGCGAGCACCCCTGTCCTCGAACTCGCCCTGGCCGCCTGGGCGGAGAGCACCCGCCGGACCGATGCGCCCGCCGATCCGGCCGCCGAGGTGCTCGCCGCCTGCTGGGGGCCCGCGACCCGCCCCGCCGAGACCGTACGCGCACTGCTGCGCGTGCTCGGCGCCGCGGACCTGGCGGACGACGCGGCGCTCACCGCCGCCGTCGCGGACCGGCTTCCCGCGCTGCGGGCCGGCCGCGTCGAGATCTGATCCCGCTCCCTCCCCGCAACATCCCAGGTCCTCCCCCCACAGCCTCCCCGTCCCCGAACATCGTTCGCCGAACAATGGAGTTCACGATGAAGGACAGCGTCATAGCCGCTCAGCAGACGCCATCCGCTCAGCGCAGCACACGCGATCTGACCCGGGCCGCCGTCTCGGGCTGGCTCGGCACGGCCATGGAGTTCATGGACTTCCAGCTCTACTCGCTGGCCGCCGCGATCGTCTTCAACAAGATCTTCTTCCCGGACGTCAGCCCCGCCATCGGGCTCATCGCCGCGATGGCCACCTACGGCGTCGGGTACGTGGCCCGGCTCGCCGGTGCCGTCTACTTCGGGCGGATGGGCGACCGGATCGGCCGCAAGAAGGTCCTGTTCCTCACGATCCTGCTGATGGGCGCCTCAACCACCCTGATCGGCGCCCTGCCCACCTACGCCACGATCGGCATCCTCGCGCCGATCCTGCTCGTCGTGCTCCGGTTGGTGCAGGGCTTCGGCGCGGGTGCCGAGATCGCCGGGGCGACCGTGATGCTGGCCGAGTACGCGCCCGTGAAGAAGCGCGGGCTGATCTCCTCGCTGGTGTCGCTCGGCACGAACTCCGGGACGCTCGCCGCCTCCGGTCTGTGGGCCATCCTGCTCGCCGTGCTCAGCGAGGACCAACTGCTGTCCTGGGGCTGGAGGTTGCCCTTCCTGTTGAGCTTCGGGTTGATGATCTTCGCGGTCTGGATTCGCCGCAGTCTCAAGGAGAGCCCGGTCTTCGAGGAGCGCCCCGACGTGGTCGACGGTGTGGCGCTCGCCCGTGACGAGGTCGAGTCCGTGATCGCCACCGCCGACGAGCACCAGGGCAGCGTCCTGGCCGCGGGTATCCGCCAGCGCAAGGGCAAGGCGTTCTTCCTCGCGCTGGGGCTGCGCTTCGGCCAGGCGGGCAACTCCGGGCTGATGCAGACGTTCCTGGTCGGCTACATCGCCACCAACCTGGCGGTCGGCCGGTCCGTACCGACGGACGCGATCGTGTACGGCTCGCTGCTGGGCTTCGCCACCGTGCCGGTGATCGGTCTGCTGGGCGACCGTTTCGGACGCCGTGTGATCTACCTCGCGCTCTCAGCTCTGACCGTCGTCCTCGCCTTCCCGGTGATGCTCCTCATCACCTCCGGCTCCACCCCGGGCATCATGCTCGGCATGGTCCTCGGCCTGAACGTCGGTGTCCTCGGCCTGTTCTCGCTCGAAAGCGTCACGATGGCCGAACTCTTCGGCTCCCGCACCCGGTTCACCCAGCTGGCGCTCGCCAAGGAGATCGGCGGCATCCTCGCCACGGCGATCGGACCGGTCCTCGCGGCCACGCTCACGGCCGTCACCGGCAGTTGGTGGCCCATCGCAGCGATGCTCGTCGTCTACTCACTCATCACCTTCGTCAGCGCGTTCCTCGCGCCCGAGACACGCGGACGCGACCTGGTCCGACTGGAGGACGCCGTATGAGGGCGGTTGTGGTGCACGGTCCCGGCGACGTACGCGTCGACGAACGGGCCCGGCCGGTGCCGGGCGCGGGCGAGGTGCTGCTGGCCCTGGAGTGGGGCGGGATCTGCGGATCCGACATCGCGTACTGGAAGAAGGGGGCGTCCGGCACCGCCGCGCTCACGCATCCGCTGGTGCTCGGGCACGAGTTCGCGGGCAGGGTCGCCGCGCTCGGCAACGGAGTCACCGGCCTCCGGGAAGGGCAGCCGGTCACCGTGCACCCGGCCCAACTGGTCGGCGACGGCGTCCTTCCCGAGCGGATCGCCGGGCGGACCAACCTCTACCCGAGCGTCCGCTACTTCGGCTCGGCGGCCTTCGACCCGCACACCGACGGCGGGTTCAGCGAGTACCGGGCCGTCCCCGCGACCCAGATCCGGCCGCTGCCGGAGGGCGTCGGCACCGAACAGGGCGCTCTGGCCGAGCCGTTGGCCGTCGCCCTGCACGCCGTCGGCCGGGCCCCCGCACTGCGCAGCCGTACGGTCCTGGTCAACGGCTGTGGACCGATCGGCTCCCTGGTCGTCGCCGCCGCGCGATACCGGGGAGCGGGCCGGATCGTCGCCGCCGACCTGGCGTCGTCCTCCCTCGCCGTCGCCCGCGCCATGGGCGCCGACGAGACATGCGACCTCTCCGCCGGTGACGCGCTGCCCGAGGACGTGGACGTGGTCTTCGAGGCGTCCGGCGCCCCGGCCGCGCTCGGTCCTGTGCTGCGTGCCACGGCCCGCGGAGGCACGCTCGTCCAGGTGGGCAACCTGCCCGGTACGGCCGTGGCCGCCGCGCTCGGCGACCTGGTGACCCGCGAGATCACCTGGATCGGCTCGTACCGCTTCGTCGAGGAGATCGACGAGGCGCTGCTCGCGCTCCGGGACGGCCTGGACGTGACCCCGCTGATCACCCACCGCTTCCCGCTGGAACGGGCCGAGGAGGCGCTCGCCGTCGCCGCCGACCCGGGGAGCGGGAGCAGCAAGGTGATGCTGCGGCTCGGGACCGAGATGCCCGAACCGGCCGCCACTTCGGCAGCCACCGAGTTGTGACGCAGGGCGGGTTCCCGTGCCCGGGGCCCGCCCGGGTGCCCGGGCCCGCCCGCACCGCATCAAGTCCGCAGTCCCGCCCCGTCCGCCAGGAGAATCCCGTGCCCCTGCCGTCCCCTTCCCGCACCGCCGACAGCCAGCAGCCGGTGGCCGACGTCGTGTGCGTCGGCGAGACGATGGCCGTGCTCAGCCCACCGGACGCCCGGCCGCTCGCCGAGCAGCCCGCGCTCAGCATGGCCATCGGCGGCGCCGAGTCGAACGTCGCCTGCGGACTGGCCGGACTCGGACACCGCGCCGCCTGGCTGAGCCGACTCGGCGACGATCCGTTCGCCCGCCGCATCCTGGCCGAACTCACCGCGCGGGGCGTGGACGTGAGCGCCGTGGAGACCGATCCGGAGCGGCCGACCGGGGTCTACTTCAAGGACCCGGGCCCGGACCGCACCCGTACGCACTACTACCGCGGCGGATCGGCCGCGTCCCGGATGGGGCCGGAGCTGGCCGGGCGGCCCGCACTCCGCCGGGCCCGCATCGTGCATCTGTCGGGCGTGGCCGCGGCCGTCTCCGACAGCTGCGCCCGCCTGCTGGAGGCGCTGCTCCTCGGCCGGGAGGGCCGCGCCACGCACGGTCCGGTCGTCTCCTTCGACGTGAACCACCGTCCCGCCCTCTGGCGCGGCGGCGATGCGGACGCCGCGCGGAGCCTGCTGGCGCTCGCCCGCGCCGCGGACATCGTGTTCGTGGGACGGGACGAGGCCGAGGAGTTGTGGGGCACCGCCCGTCCGGACGACATCGCGGCCCTGCTCGATCCCGCGCCCGTCGTGGTCGTCAAGGACGCCGAGCATGGTGCGACCTCGTACGCCGACGGGGTGCGGACGTTCGTGCCCTCGCTGCCCACCAAGGTGGTCGAACCGGTCGGTGCGGGCGACGCGTTCGCGGCCGGCTACCTGGCCGGCGTCCTGGAGGACCGCGACGAACGCTCCCGGCTGCGCCTCGGCCATCTGGCGGCCGCCGCCGCGCTGCGGACCCGGGACGACGTTCCCGTCATGCCGCCCCGCACGGAGACCGACCGGTGCCTCGCCCTGGACGACGACGTGTGGGCCGCCACGGCACCACGCTGAGGAATCAGCCCTGCAACAACCCGAGTCGGGCCCCACCGCATCTCGCCCCACCGCAATCGCGCACGACCGCATCGCGCACCACCGAAGGAGAACTCCCGCCCATGACCGCCGACTTCCTCTCCCAGCTGTCGAAGGACCGCGTGATCGCCGTCGTCCGCGCACCGGAGATACCCGACGCGGCGGCGTTGTGCGCGGCCCTGCGCGCCGGCGGCATCCGCTGGATCGAGTTCACCCGCACCACCCCCGGACTCGCCGCGCACCTGCGACGGGCGGTGGCCGACGACGGGGACGGAATCGGCGCGGGCACGGTGATGACCGGCGAGCAGGCCGAGGAACTGATCGACGCGGGGGCCCAGTACCTCGTCACGCCCGGCTGCCGCCCGGAGGTGGCGAAGGCGGCGTCGGCGGCCGGAGTGCCGGTCGTGCTCGGCGCACTCTCCCCCACCGAGGTCGGCCTGGCGCTCGACCTCGGCGCCGACGCGGTGAAGATCTTCCCCGCGCGCGCCTTCGGCCCCGGCTACCTCCGGGACCTGGCCGGCCCGTTCCCGGACGTACCGCTGGTGGCCTCGGGTGGCGTCAACGAGGACAACGCGGCCGCCTTCCTGGCCGCCGGGGCACGTGCGGTGTGCGCAGGTTCGAACGTCGTACCGCCCTCCCTGGTGGCCGCCGGGGACTGGCCCGAGATCACCCGACGGGCCCGTGCCTTCACGGACTCCTGTCGATGACGGCCGGGGGCGGCCTCAGGCGGGCCTGTCCCACAGCACGTGCAGCCTGAGCGGCTTGCGGAAGACCAGACCGTACGGGGCGGTGGGGTGCTCCGGGTCGAGGCGCAGGGCGGGGAGGCGTTCGAGCAGCCGCTGGAGCGCGATCCGGGTCTCCAGGCGGGCGAGGTGTGCGGCGAGGCAGTAGTGCGGGCCGTGGGCGAAGGCCAGTTGGAGGCGTGCGTTCTCGCGGCGGACGTCGAAGCGGTCGGGGTCGGGGAAGAGGGCCGGGTCCCGGTTGGCGCCCGTCAGGGAGACGGTGACCAGGTCGCCCTTTCGTATCGTGGCCGGGCCGAGGACGGTGTCGCGGGTGGCGTAGCGGTCCACGACCGCCGCCCCTGGTTCGAGGCGCAGCGATTCCTCGATCGCGCCGTCCAGGAGGCCGAAGTCGGCCCGGACCAGAGCGAGTTGCTCGGGGTGGTGCAGCAGATGCAGCAGCGCGTTGGTGATCATCCCCTCGGTGGTCTCGATGCCTCCGAACATCAGGACCGCGGCGTTGGAGGCCACTTCGGGCACCGCCAGCCGCCCGGCGGCGGAGACGAGGAGCGACGACGTGCCCCGGTCCGCGAGGGTGGCTTCCACTGCCGCCCGTAGTTGCGCGTACGCAGCGGTGCCGGCGGGCGCCGCCTCATGTCCGGCGGTGATGTCGGAGACCGACCGCACGATGGTGTCGTACCAGGAGAGCACCGTCTCCGCGTCGGTGCCCACCAGCCCGAGTGCCTCGGTCACGACGGCGACCGCGAGCGGGCCGGCGAAGGTCCGTCGTAGGTCGACGGCGCCGGTCGGTTCCAGTGCGGTGATGAGCCGCTCGGTCTCCCGCTCGATGAACGAGGCGAAGCCGTCACGGACCTCGCGCGGGCGGAAGGGCTGGTTGAAGGGCTCGCGGTGGCGGGTGTGCTCGTCGCCGTCCAGCGACAGCATGCTCGGCCCGACGACCTGCGCGGTGGAGAACCGGGGGTCGTCGACGGTGAAGGTCGCCGCGTCCCGCATCACGCTCATCGCGAGGTCGCGCCGGGTCACCAGCCAGCCGTCCAGCTCGGGAAGCCACGACACGGGCTCCTGCGCACGCAACAGCGCCAGTCGCGGATGCGGATCCCGGGCGAGTTCGGCGAGCGTGGTCGCGGCCCCGAGCGGGAAGGAGTCGACGACGCTCATCGCGGACTCCGGCATCGCGTACTCCGGCCGAGTGCAGAAAAACCGATCATAGCCAAGGCTAACCGCTGAGTGCGGGGGCCGGGATCGGCCGATGCAGTTGCTTCTGAGCCGGTTGGTGCTTCGCCGTCGGGTCGGTGCAGCCCCAGGGAGAGCAGCCGGACAGGGCGAGAATCACCAGAGTGCAGTGCCGCAGCACGCACTCGACCATCGCGGCGACCTCGGAGGCCGAGCAGGACTTGAGTTGGCTGTAGACACACGGTGACTTCTTCTCGACGTGCCAGTAGATCATCACGCCGGGCCCGCGGTACCGCTGGTGCCACTCGGTCATGCCACTCCTGGTCCTCCTCCAGCAGCGTCCAGACCTCGATCAGCTTCTCCGGCTCCCACTCCTGCCGCACCCCAGATCCGCTACCGAGAGCTGCTTGTCACTTCGGGGCAGCCTCGGGAGAACAGGCCCTTGATGGGCTTCATCGTGGTGCTGTCCATGCCCGCCCCATCTCAGTGTTCCCTGCACGAGTACTTGCCGGTGCCCTGTTGGCCGGACGTGGAGATCGTCCGTGCAGTGCACCGACACGCACGGCGCCTCCATCGTCGAGTTCGCCTTCGCCCACATGCTCGGATTCAACCTGCTCCCGAGGCTGAAGAACATCGGCTCGGCACGCCTGTACCGGCCGGCGGCCGGACAGGACGAGAAGTGGCCGAACCTGGCGCCGGCGCCCTCGGCCAAGACGATCGACTGGGACCTGATCCGCCAGCAGTACGACCAGATCGTGAAGTACACCACCGCCCTGCGCCTGGGTACGGCGTTCATCTGTGACCACCTCTCCGACGCGGACCTGCGGCGCGAGATCAACGACGGGCCCCAGGTCGTGGAGCGGCTCACCGACGCCGACCGGCGGGCCCTGTCACCGCTGTTCTGGACACACGTGAACCCCTACGGCCGGACCAGCGGCGTCCTCGGCGAGGCGCAGCAGAGAAACGGCCGCACACCGTGATGCAGCAGGCTGCCCGTCGTCGTCCGGCGATCGGGTGGCCCTGTCGATGCCTTGGCTACTCGTGTGCGTCGACGATGCCGGTGAGGGCGCGTAGACCCGCGACGATTTCAGAGGCGTCAGGAGCCTGGTCGGGGTCGGTGAGCCACTGCGTCATCAGACCGGTGAACAGGGCCATCTGCGCGGCGCCCAAGGTGCGGGCGGCGGTGTCGTCGACCTCGTCCTCGGGTGTGCCGAGCAACAGCGCGGCCAGACCCTGGCGGCCCTGGGCCTGACTTCCGGCCAGGTAGCGGCGCAGATCGTCGGAGTGTTCCGCCTGGAGCAGGGCTTCGAGCGTGGCCAGCCACAGCGTCCGGTCGCCTTGGAAGGACTTGATGATCTCCGCCCACATCGCCTCGTAGCGCACGGCCGGGCTGCTTCCGGCTTCGCCGAAGGAGACCAGTGTGCGGCCGATCCGTGTGCCCCATTCGTCGATCGCCTCGATGAGCGCGGCGTTCAAGAGCGCCTCACGGGAGCCGAAGTGGTAGCCGATGGCCGCCATGCTCACGCCGCCGGCCGCCGTCACGATGTCGCGCACCGTGGTCCGAGCCCAGCCCTTCTCCTGCAGACAGTGCCTGGCTCCCGCCAGTAGATCCTCGCGATTTCCCATGCCGAGAACGCTACCCGATGCATTGCACGTATGCATGAGGCGCTTGAATGAGACGAGCGTCTTGCGCAAGCGCCCAAATTTTGAGTACTGTCGTGCCACACCCACCAGTCGAAGGAGATGCCATGAGCCACGCGCACCCCGTCAGCCGCCGCCACCTACTCAGCCTGGCCACCGCCGCCGCCCTCGCCGCAGGGACCCTCGGCACCGGCACTGCCGCAGCGTCGGCCGCCTCGGCCGCCGAGCCGGTCAACGCCCTGAACCGCATCGCACGGCCCCTGAACGACCTGAACGGGCTCGGCCGAATGATCGGCGGCGCCCGCGTCGTGGGCCTGGGAGAGGCCAGCCACAGCGCCCACGAGTTCTTCACGCTCAAGCAGCGGGTCTTCCGCCATCTTGTCGCCACCAAGGGCTTCACCACCTTCGCCCTGGAGGCGAGTTGGAGCACCGGCCTGCGACTGGACGGCTACGTCACTCGCGGCATCGGCGATCCTGCGCAGATCATGCGGGACGAGTTCCAAGGCCAGTACGCCTTCTGGAACACCCAGGAGTACCTCGACCTGATTCAGTGGATGCGCCGGTACAACATCACCCACCCAGACCGGCCGCAGTTGCGGTTCGTGGGCAACGACCTCGGCTATGCCGGACCCGACGCCTTCGGCCCCGTCACCGACTACCTTGCCGCGCACCGCCCAGACCTGGCCAAGCGCATCGGCGGCCTCTACGCGGGACTGAAGCCGACGGCCGGAACGCAGGCGGGACCGTGGATGGTCGGCCAGCTGACCAAGGACCTTCCAGCACGCCGCTCCGAGGCCGACCGGGCCGACGCCGCCGTGGCGCTGCTCCGCGACCACGGCCGCCCCCGCACCACGGGCCGCGATACCGAGCGGGCGTACGAATGGGCCCTGCAGAACGCCACCGCCATCGCCCAGAGCTTCACTGGTTATGCCTTCCCCGATGAGCAGTTCCCCGAGCGCATGCGCTATCGCGACCGTGCCATGGCCGCCAACACCGCCTGGTGGCAGCGACACGAGGGCGGCCGCATCCTGCTCGCCTCCAACAACGGCCACGTCGCCTACACCAGCGACAACCCGGCTGAGTTCCCGGAACCCACCGGTGCCTTCCTGCGCGCACAACTCGGCCCGGACTACGTCAGCATCGGCCTGACCTTCAACCAGGGCACCGTCAACGCCCTGCCCGACTTCACCGCCCAGCAGCCCAAGGCATACACCGTCGCACCCGCCCCGAAGGGCCACAACGAGTACACCCTCGACAGGCTCCGCTACCGCGACTTCAGCATCGACCTGCGCACCGCGCCCCCAGCGGCCCGCGCCTGGCTCTCCGAAGCCCGCCCCACCCGCTCGTACGGCCTGTACTGGTCGACCGACGACCCGGCAACCGCGCTCGGCCGCTCCTACGACATCCTCATCCACCTCCACCAGGTCGAAGCCGCCCACATCCTCCGGTGACTCAACCGGTGGCGGGAGCCGGGCTCCATAAACGGTCCTTTGCGCGAGAAAGATCAATCACCGGCCGCCGGGCCCCGCCGAACCCGGATTCGTTCTCAGAACCCGTTCTCACTCAAAAGCGGGACGGAGCCCCTTCTGAGACTTGCATTGTGCGAAAACCCCAGCCCATGACGGACACTCAGCAGCCCTCGCCCACCGACAGGTCGGACGCGGCCGACCGTGGCCCGGGCCGACCGTGGGCGTCGGGCACCCCGCCGTCGGCGCCGATCGACCCGGGCCTGCCGAGCGCGGACATCCGCATCGGGTACGCGAGATGCTCGGCCCTTGGGCAGGAACTCGACTCCCAGCTCGACGTGCTGAGCAAGCGCGGCATCCCGAGCGACAAGATCTTCAGCGAGAAGAGCTGTTCGCGTTCTTCGCCGCGATGGCGGAGAGCGAGCGGGAGAACATCCGCGAGTCCACGCTCGAAGGGCTCGACACCGCGGCCCGCAAGGGCAAGCACGGCGGCCGGCCGGTCATCACCGACGACATGCTCCACACGGTGCTCCGCCGTCGGGCACTCGGTGAGTCCGTCGAGCAGATCCAGCCCGACCTCATCATCCCCACCGGCAAGCGCAAGGGACAGAGCCCCTCGGTGGCCGGCATCTACCGGGCGCTCGCCGAGCACGCCAAACGCGAGGCATACGTTGTAACAACCGCCACTGACAACGGGAAGCGGCCTGTCCCCTCCCCCGTGAGAGGACAGACCGCGGTCCTCACCTCAGCGGGCGACGACCCGACCGGGCGTCGGCTCCGGTGTCCGCTGCGACGTCAGCAGGGGAAGAAGACGCTGTTGTCGTTGGCGAGCCGCTTGAACGCGGCCTTGGTCCCCGATCCGGCGATCCCGTCGATGGCGCCCGTGTAGCCCCAGTTGAAGGCCAGCTTGCGCTGCAGCGCCTTGATCGTGTTGGGGCCGACGATGCCGTCGATGGCACCGGTGTAGTCCCAGTACTCCTTCAGCCAACGCTGGTACGCCTTCCAGCTGTTGGTGCCCAGCAGGCCGTCGATGGCGCCGGTGTAGCTCGCCGGAGAGTTCCTCAGGAAGCACTGCATGTTCTTGGCCTGCTGGGTGCTCAGGCCGAGGTTGTTCGTCGCCAGGATGGTGACGTCCTGGGCGCTCACCGCCGGCTTCACGGCCGGTGCGGAGTCCGCGAAGGCGGCGCCCGAGCCCGCCAGGCCCCCCGCGGCGATCCCGACGGCGGCGGTGACACTGACGATCGTCCTCGTCAGAGCTCGCATACTTTCCCCTCCGATGCTTCGGTTCCCTCTGTGCCCTCTGTGGGCGGGGCCGACCGTGTGGTCGGCTCGGCAATCAGACTGTGTGGTGGACGGTGTGCCGCGCCACGACCGCCGGGAAAGTGACGTCATCGCGGGACGTCCCACCCCCTGACCTGCGAGGACCTCACTCGCCCGGACGATCCCGCGGGACGGTTCCGGCCGGGCCGCGGTGGCGGACGGTGGCCGATTCGGTACGGAGGCGGAACCGGTGTATGGGGCACATCGTGAAAGCTGATGCAGAATGCGCGGGAAATTGGACCGCTGACCACGGTCCGCGAACGCGAGTGGGGGGAACATGTCGCGTTGGAAAGCGCTGCCCGGAGAACTGGATCCGCGTGTACGGCAGTTGGTGGTGCGTCTACGCAGGCTCAAGGACCACAGCGGCCTGAGCCTGCGGCAGTTGGCGGCGAAGTCGGGGTACAGCGCGTCGTCGTGGGAGCGGTACCTGGGCGGGCGGTCGCTGCCGCCCCGGGAGGCCGTCGAGGCGATGGCCCGGATCGGCGGGGACGATCCGACCCGGCTGCTCGCCCTGCACGAGGTGGCCGCCGAGGCCTGGGGAGAGGGACGCGCGGGCACATCGGCACCGGACGGATCTGGAGCCCCGGAGGCCCCGGAGGCCCCGGAGGCAACTGGCACGGCTGGTGCGGCTGGTGCCGCTCACACGGTTGAGGTTGCCGGGGCGCTTCAGGCAGCCGGAGCCGATGACACCGGGCCGTACAACCTGTCGGCCCCGAACAAGGAGGCGCGGCACGGGCGTTCGCTGCGCGTCGCGCTGGTGGCGGGGTCCGTGGCGCTGGTGCTGGCCGTCTCCTCGGCGGTCCTGCTGGCCGTACGGCTCTCGGACGGCGACAGCAGGGCGTCGGCCACCCCTCTCGGCTCGGCGACCTCGTCCGTGTCGCCGTCGGCGTCGCCTTCGGGGCCGCGTACGTACGCCTGCGAGGTGGAGCGGATCCACGGCCGCTGGTACGCGGGCAACAGCCGTACCCTGGACGCCGTCCTGGCGGAGGGCCTCGCCGGTCCCGAGGTGGCCGAGGCTCAGTGTCTGCTGCGCAGGGCGGGCCTCGCCCCGGGGGTCGTCGACGGGATCTTCGGTCCGCACACCAAGAGCGCGGTGGAGCAGTTGCAGAAGCGGGCGGGCCTCGTCGTGGACGGCATCATCGGCCGGCACACCTGGGGAGCGCTACGGCGATGACGCGCACGACGCCGTCGCCGGAACGTGCACGACTGGCGGCAGCACTGCGGGACCTGCGGGCACGCACCGGTCTGAGCATGGTGGGCCTGGCGGAACGGACCGCGTACAGCAAGTCGTCCTGGGAGCGCTATCTCAACGGCAAGAGCGTGCCGCCGCGCGACGCGGTGCGGGAACTGTGCCGGCTCGCCTCCGAACCGGAGGGGCGGTGTCTGGCGCTGTGGGAGATCGCGGAGTCGGAGTGGAGCGGGCGCGCGGCACAGGCAGGGCGTACGGAAACGCCCGCGGGTGCGCCCTCGGAGGTACCGTCGCCGGTTCCGGAACCGGTCCCGTCCGAGGCGCCCGCTCCGGCTACGCGGGACGAGACGCGCACCGGGCACAGGGGCGCGGCCGTGGCGGTGCTCGCGTCGGTGTGTGCCGTGGTCGTCGGCGGTGTGGCGATCACTCTCTTCCTCGTCCTGGGCCAGGACGCGCCACGCACGTCCTCCTCCGCCTCCCCGTCCGCGACCGGGCCGCGCTGCAAGGGATCGGCGTGCGAGGGCAGGAACCCGATGGACATGAAGTGCGGGGTCGGGCCGCAGACCCTCGCCTCGTACCGCACCTCCTCGGGAGCGATGCTGGAACTGCGCCACAGCGAGACGTGCGGGACCAGTTGGGCCCGGATGTGGGGGACGCGGATCGGCGACCGGCTGGAGGTGACCGCGGACGGCCGCCCACGTTCCGCCGAGGTCGAGGACGAGGCCGACGCGGCGGCGTACGTCTACACCCCGATGACCACCACCCGCTCCGGCCAGGTCGTACGGGCCTGCTTCCGTCCGGCGTCGGACGGCAGATCGGACGGCGGGTCGGACGGCGAGGAGGAGTGCTTCGAGAGCCGCGTTCGCTGAGCGGCCGAGGGTGCGCCGGGCAGGCCCACACGAAACGCACGCGCCAGGCTGACCGGCCGACCGGACCGGTCCGAGGAGCCGTCACCTCTTCGGACCGGTCTCGGCGGTCAGCCCAGGGTCACCCGTAGGACGCGGTCCGCGCCGTCCGGCTCGCCTCCGTTGGCGTCTGCGTTGGTGGTGGCCAGCCAAAGCTGTTCGAGGCCGGGCACCTTGACCACCGTACGGAGCCGGCCGTACGTGCCGATGTAGTACGCCGTCGCCGTGCCCACGTTCTCGGTGTCGCCGTCGATGGGGATGCGCCAGAGGCGTTCACCGCGCAGCGCGGCCATGTAGACGACGTTGTCGGCGATCGCGATGGCGCTGGGCGAGGCCTCGCCGGTGGTCCAGGTCTTCTTCGGGTTGGTCATCCCGGCGGTCGAGCAGGTGCCCTCGCAGGTGGGCCAGCCGTAGTTGGCGCCGGGCTTGATCAGGTTCAGCTCGTCGAACCGGGTGTTGCCGAACTCGGCCTCCCACAACCGCCCGTTGCGGTCGAAGGCGAGTCCCTGGGGATTGCGGTGGCCGAGGCTGTAGACGTGGTTCCCGAAGGGGTTGCCGGGGGCCGGCTGCCCGGAGGTCGTCATGCGCAGGATCTTGCCGTTGAGGGAGTTCCGGTCCTGAGCGAGAGCCGTGTTCTGGGCGTCGCCGGTCGTGGCGTACAGATAGCCGTCGGGGCCGAAGGCGAGCCGTCCGCCGTTGTGGTACCGGGCCTTGCTGATGCCCTGGAGGATCACCGTGTAGCCGGTGAGCGAGGTGCCGTTGTACGTCATGCGGGCGATGCGGTTGCCCTCGGCGGCGGTGTGCATGAAGTACACGTAGTGGTTGGTGGCCCAGCCGGGGTCGACGGCCACCCCCATGAGTCCGCCCTCTCCGCCGGTGGTCTGGCTGTTGGGGACGGTCCCGACCTGGGTCTTGGCGCCGTCGGGGGTGACCTTCCAGACCCGGAAGTCGTCGCGCTCGGTGACCAGGGAGTGGGAGCCGTCGGGCAGCCAGCCGACGCCCCAGGGCACGGTCAGCCCGGTGGTGATGGGGGTGACGCCTGTCGGTACGCCGGCAATTGCCGCCGGGGCGGTGGCGCCCGCGGAATCGGCGGCGTCGGCGGTGTCGGCCCGGGCCGTTCCGAGTCCGGGGACTGCCGTGAGCAGCAGCCCGGTCAGGGACAGGGCCGCGCCCGCGGTCAGCGCTCTACGGGGCCTGCGCTTGCTGCTGGTCGTTCGCATCGGTCCTCCAAGTGGGGGTTGGAAGGGATCTGGCGGTGGGTCACACCCTCTGAGGGCCCTGCGGGGCGCCTCGCGGGGGATGGGAACGGGGGACAGTCGGCGGGGCGGCCCGCGACACGGGCGCGTCGACGAGTGTCCGTACCAGCCCGTGGTCGGGGGACAGCCGGCACACGGGATCGGTGCGGGAGGCGTCGCCGGTGAGCGCGTACGCCTGGCAGCGGCAGCCGCCGAGATCGGTTTCCCGCTCGGGGCAGGAGCGGCAGGGTGCGGCCATCCAGTCGGTGCCCCGGTAGCGGTGGAACGCGGGCGAGTGACGCCAACTCCATTCCAGGGAACGGTCTTTGACGTTCGGGGCGTCGAGCCCCGGCAGTGTGGCGGCGGCCGGGCAGGGCAGCACCGTGCCGTCGGGGGCCACCGTCAGCGAGACGGCACCCCAGCCGCCCATACAGGGCTTGGCGATCCCGTCGATGTAGTCGGGCACGACCCACACCACGTCCATCCGACCGGCCAGTTGCTCCCGCCGGGCCTCGACGACGGCCCGTGCCCGTTCGATCTGCTCGCGGCCGGGCAGCAGCCGGTCCCGGTTGACCAGCGCCCAACCGTAGAACTGGGTGTTCGCCAGCTCGATCCGCTCGGCGCCCCAGTCCAGGGCGAGTTCGAGGAGGGCGCCGATCGCGTCCAGGTTGTCCCGGTGGAGTACGACGTTCAGGCCCAACGGCAGTCCCGCCTCCCGGACCAGGGCCGCGGCCTTCCGCTTGGCGGCGAAGGAGCGGGTCCCGGCGATCCGGTCGGAGGCGGCGGATTCGGCGTGCTGCACGGAGAGTTGGACACTGCGCAGCCCGCGGTCGGCAAGGGCGGTCAGCCGCTCCCGGGTCAGGCCGACGCCGCTGGTGACCAACTGGGTGTAGATGCCCGCCGCGTCGGCCGCCCCGACGATCTCGGGCAGTTCGCGCCGCAGCAGCGGTTCACCGCCGGAGAGGTGGGTGTGGACGACGCCCAGCTCCCCGGCCTGGCGCATGACGTCGGCCCACTCGTCGGTACGGAGTTCCGCGGATCTGCGTACCAGCTCCAAGGGGTTGGAACAGTAGGCGCAGTGCAGCGGGCAGCCGTGCGTGAGTTCCGCGAGCAGCGCCCAGGGAGGGGCGATGGGCGCGGCGGAGGTCTCGGTCATCGAATCCAGCCCTCCTCGCGCATCCGCCCCAGGAACTCCGGAACCTCCGTGGCGACGGACGCGCTGGGAAAGCGCTCGGCCAACTCTGCGACGATCGCCGCGACTTCGCGTCGGCCGTCGCAGAGCCTCAGGATCGCGCCCGCACTGCCCCGCAGCACGACCACGCGTTCCGGCATGAGCAACAGGTCGGTGCCGCGCACCCGGTCGTGCCGGAGCATGACGGACCGGCTCAGCGCCGGAGTCCAGTGCCCGGCGTCCGCAACGGTGCCTTCACCCGCCTCCGCGCCCGTGTCCGTGGTGGCGTCCTCGTTCGCGAACGAGGCGCGACCGCCGGGAGGCGCCTCCCTCAGGGGTTTCACGGCCCCTCCCCCGCCCCGTCCACGGCGTCGAGCAGCGACCACAGCACCTCGCACTTGAAGGCGAGCGCGGCGACGGCCCGTTCCTGTTCCTCGCGGGTGAGCGCCCACCGTTCGACCAGTGCGAGCGCCTCGGCGCTGTCCCGGCTGCCCTGCTCGACACGGGTCCGGAAATAGGCGAGTCCCTCGGCCTCGATCCACGGGTAGTGGTGTTCGAAGGCGGCGATGCGGGTGCGCATGATGCCGGGAGCGGACAACTCGGTGAGGGACGCGGCGACGGCCTCCAGCGGTGACCTGAGCC
Organism: Streptomyces sp. NPDC050988; assembly: GCF_044456225.1. Classification (NCBI taxonomy): domain Bacteria; kingdom Bacillati; phylum Actinomycetota; class Actinomycetes; order Kitasatosporales; family Streptomycetaceae; genus Streptomyces; species Streptomyces sp. NPDC050988. The sequence continues at coordinate 340,955 of NZ_JBITFQ010000003.1, forward strand.
GGCAGAAGTTGACGTATCCGTCGACCGCCAGCCGCACCCCGGGCAGTACGTCCTCGGCCGACCACAGCCGTTCCCGGTCGAGCCCGGCCGCCTCGCCGAGCCTCAGCCAGCGCTCGATGCCGCCTTCCCCCTCCCGTACTCCGTCGTGGTCGACGATCCTGCGCAGCCACATGCGGCGCAGCGCCGGGTCCTCGAACTTGGCGAGGATCAGGGCGTCCTTGACGGGGATGTGCCGCTGGTAGTGGAAGCGGTTGGCGATCCAGCGGCGCAGCTCGGCCGGGGTCAGAGCGCCTTCGTGCATGCGTACGTTGAAGGCGTGGCGGTCGTGGTAACGGGTGGTGGCGATGTCGCGCAGCCGCTCTTCGAACTCCGGGCGGCTCCAGGGGTTCTGCCGGTCCTGGGCGGTCGTGTCCCGTACAGGTGTTGTCGTCACAGCTCGATGACCATTCCGTCGGCGGCGACCTCTAGTCCCCGGTCGGCCAGCTGTTTGTGCCGGTCGTCGTCCGGGTCGGTCAGGGGGTTGGTGTTGTTGAGATGCGTGTACAGGCATCGGGCGCGCAGTCCGGTCAGCCGGTGCGCGGTGCCGGCGGGGCCGTCGATCGGCAGATGTCCCATGCCGCTCGCGGTCCGGCTGGAGATCCCGGTGCGCACGGGCTCGTCCTCGTCCCAGAAGGTGCCGTCGACGATGACGCAGTCGGCGGCCTCGGCGGCCTCCTGCAGCGCCTGGGGCCAGGCGGCGAGGGCGGGGCCGTAGACCAGGGACTTCCCCGTCGACGGTTCGCGGAGCACGAGGGCGACCACCCAGCGCGGGTCGTCGTCGCCCGTTCCCGCCGCGTACCGGGGGCGTTTGGCGGCGACGGGCACGACGACGGCCTCCAGTTCCGGGCCGAGTGGCAGCGGAGCCGTGCCCAACTCCCGCCAGAGCAGCTCTGTGTACGGTCCGAGCACGGCTCCGAGGCGCGGGCCGGCGAGCAGTGCCTCGCGCACCGGGGCGGTGGCGACCAGTTCCACGCCGTCCGCCTCGCGCAGCCGCGCGACGCCGAGGGTGTGGTCGAGTTCGGCGTCGGTGAGGACGACGCCCGCGACCGGCGTCTGCCGGGCGCCGGGGCCGGGGTGCAGCGCGGGGGTGTCCTCGATCTGGTCCCCGATGTCGGGGGTGGCGTTGACGATGTACCAGCGACCGGCGTCCGCTCGCACGGCGAGGGACGCGTGGCGGCGGCGCCGCTGCGGATGGGCGCGTGCCCCGGCACAGCCGGGACACGCGCAGTTCCACTGGGGCAGTCCGCCGCCCGCCGCGGTGCCGAGCACCTGCAGCAGCACAGCGGCGGGGTTACCGCGTGACCAGTCGGTACGCCGTCACTTCGAGCGCGGTGTCGACGACCTCGTACTCGGGTGACTGCCAGCCCGTCCCACCGGTGACGGTGGGTCCTGACCGGTCCGGCGTCTCCTGGGTCCCGCGGATCTCCTGAGGCTCCCGGATCTCCTGCATGTCTGTTCCTGCCTTCCTGCGTGGGGTTCAGGATCGAACAGATCATTACTGGTGCATCTGGACAGACTGGACACGGCGTTCATAAGAGTGCTTCGCGTTCAGTCCTCTGCTCAAGCATCACCATCTGACGGAACACGGTCAATCACTCGAGCGGAACCGAATCAGATCCGACCCGAATCAGATCCGGCCCGACCCGCGCCGGACGGAAAATGCGTCGACACCGCCTCGCCGGGCCCGGCAGAGTGACCGGTCGTGACGAGCAGTGAGCTGTGGACCCGTGCGACCGCCGACCGCTACGACGCCGAGGAGAACGAGAGGTCCTCGGCTGCCTTCCTGGGACCGACTCTCCACTTCCTCGCCGACCTCGCCGGAGACGGCCGGGCACTGGAATTCGCGATCGGAACGGGTCGGGTGGGCGTCCCGCTCCGGGAGAGCGGCGTGCCGGTGGCGGGCATCGAGCTGTCCGAACACATGGCGGCGGTCCTGCGACGCAAGATCGACGAGGACACGCTCCCGGTCACCATCGGGGACATGGCCACGACCGTCGTGCCCGGCGATTTCACGCTGGTCTACCTCGTCTACAACACCATCTCGAACCTGCTCACCCAGGACGAGCAGGTCGAGTGCTTCCGCAACGCCGCACGTCATCTGACGCCCGGCGGCCGATTCGTCATCGAGCTGGGCGTGCCGCCGCTGCGGTTCCTGCCGCCCGGGCAGGTGGCGGTGCCGTTCGACGTGTCCGAGCGGCATCTCGGCTTCGACACCTTCGACCTGGTCGAGCAGCTCCTCGTCTCGCACCACTTCACCCGCGACGGCGACGACGGCCGCTACCGCCGCGAGAGTTCACGGCACCGGTACGCGTGGCCGGCCGAGCTCGACCTGATGGCCCGGCTCGCGGGGCTCGAACTGGAACGGCGTGTCGCGGACTGGTCCGGGGAACCGTTCACCGAGAACTCCGCGAAGCACATCTCGGTGTGGCGCAAACCGGCCTGAGACCGGGCCGCACCAGGGCCACCCGAGGAACGACGGGCCAACCCGACGACCAACGACGACTAACATTGTCCCGGTTCACCGTAGGTTCGAGTCCGCTCCCCCAGGGAGCTGCGCTTCCTCCCCCGAAACCAGCTGCCGTACGAGCTGACCGGAACCGAGTCCTGCTTGGTGGCGGAAGGAGGTCCGGAAGCCTCCTCGCCGGGTCACAGACGGCGGTTCGGCCTCCGGTGAGACCGGAACGCCCGGATCGCCCGTACCCTTCGAGGTGTCTACGGCGTCACATAGCGGGCGCCAAACTACTGGAGGCAACACCTCGTGCTCATTGCTCAGCGTCCGTCCCTGACCGAAGAGGTCGTCGACGAGTTCCGCTCCAGGTTCGTGATCGAGCCGCTGGAGCCGGGCTTCGGCTACACCCTCGGCAACTCGCTCCGCCGCACGCTCCTCTCGTCGATCCCCGGCGCTGCTGTCACCAGCCTCCGCATCGACGGTGTCCTGCACGAGTTCACCACCGTGCCGGGCGTCAAGGAGGACGTCACCGACCTGATCCTCAACATCAAGCAGCTCGTCGTGAGCAGTGAGCACGACGAGCCGGTCGTGATGTACCTGCGCAAGCAGGGTCCGGGTCTGGTCACCGCCGCCGACATCGCGCCCCCGGCCGGTGTCGAGGTCCACAACCCCGACCTGGTCCTCGCCACGCTCAACGGCAAGGGCAAGCTGGAGATGGAGCTGACCGTCGAGCGCGGTCGCGGTTACGTCTCCGCCGTACAGAACAAGCAGGTCGGCCAGGAGATCGGCCGTATTCCGGTCGACTCGATCTACTCGCCGGTCCTCAAGGTCACCTACAAGGTCGAGGCGACCCGTGTCGAGCAGCGCACCGACTTCGACAAGCTGATCGTCGACGTCGAGACCAAGCAGGCCATGCTTCCGCGTGACGCCATGGCGTCGGCCGGCAAGACGCTGGTCGAGCTGTTCGGTCTGGCCCGCGAGCTCAACATCGACGCCGAGGGCATCGACATGGGCCCGTCCCCGACGGACGCCGCGCTCGCCGCCGACCTGGTGCTGCCGATCGAGGAGCTCGACCTCACCGTCCGCTCCTACAACTGCCTCAAGCGCGAGGGCGTCCACTCCGTGGGCGAGCTCGTCGCCCGCTCCGAGGCCGACCTCCTGGACATCCGCAACTTCGGTGCGAAGTCCATCGACGAGGTCAAGGCGAAGCTCGCCGGTATGGGCCTGGGCCTCAAGGACAGCCCGCCCGGATTCGACCCGACCGCCGCCGCCGACGCCTTCGGCGCCGACGACGACGCGGACGCGGGCTTCGTGGAGACCGAGCAGTACTGAACCCCGCACCACGACCGGGTCACGGGGGACCCGGGACAACAGTGGAGCCGGTGAAGAGGAAACAGCACGCGAGAGGGCGTCCGCCGCGGCGGGCGCCCTCTGACGCTTGGCTTTCTCTCGACAAGCCGACCGGCACCTCACCCGTTCCGTCCGCTGCTCCAGCCTCCCTGAGCGCCCCATCGGTCGTTCCGAGACAGACGAGGCGCCGGACGGGTCGAAGACCCGGGCGTAACCCGTTGGGGCACTCTCGAACGTAAGACCCATGCCCTCCCGTCCCGCGGCGTCCTTGACGTGGTCCACGACGAGTACGCCCGGCGGCGCGGCGACGAGACGAGACGCCGACGGGACCGACCGTGCCCAGCTCGCCGCGGGCCTTCGCCGTCGCACTCGCCGGACGCATGCCACCACGGCCGCCCCGTGCGCGTCATGGTGGGCTTGGCAGGGGAGAATGAGGGCCGTACCCAACGGTCGACCCTTGCGGAGGAGCGGGCACATGCAGAATGCGCGAGCGGGACAGGTCGCCGGGCCCGAGGACCTCGTCGATGTGGCGCGCCTGGTCACGGCGTACTACGCGCTGCACCCGGATCCGGCCGATCCCGGGCAGCGGGTGGCGTTCGGCACCTCGGGACACCGCGGCTCGTCCCTCGCGGCGGCGTTCAACGAGGACCACATCGCGGCCACCAGCCAGGCCATCTGCGAGTACCGCGCCGCCCAGGGCACCGACGGCCCCCTCTTCCTCGGCGCCGACACCCACGCCCTGTCGGAGCCCGCCCGGATCACGGCACTTGAGGTCTTCGCGGCCAACGACGTGACCGTCCTCATCGACCAGGCCGACGGCTACACGCCCACCCCGGCGGTCTCGCACGCCATCCTCACCCACAACCGGTCGCGCACCTCCGCCCTCGCCGACGGCGTGGTGGTCACCCCCTCGCACAACCCGCCCGCCGACGGCGGCTTCAAGTACAACCCGCCGAACGGCGGCCCCGCCGGATCCGAGGCGACCTCCTGGATCCAGGACCGCGCCAACGAGATCATCACCGGCGGCCTGAAGGACGTACGGCGCATCCCCTACACCCGCGCCCTGGCCGCGCCCGGTACCGGCCGCCACGACTTCCTCGGCGCCTATGTGGCCGACCTGCCGAACGTGCTGGACCTGGAGGCGATCCGGTCCGCCGGAGTGCGCATCGGCGCCGATCCGCTGGGCGGCGCCTCGGTCGCCTACTGGGGCCGGATCGCCGAACAGCACAGGCTCGACCTGACGGTGGTCAATCCGCTCACCGACCCCACCTGGCGCTTCATGACGCTGGACTGGGACGGCAAGATCCGCATGGACTGCTCCTCGCCGTACGCCATGGCCTCGCTCATCGAGCGGCGCGACCGGTTCGACATCGCCACCGGCAACGACGCGGACGCCGACCGGCACGGCATCGTCACGCCGGACGGTGGGCTGATGAACCCCAACCACTATCTGGCCGTGGCGATCTCGTACCTGTTCTCGCACCGGGAGCGGTGGCCCGCGGGCGCCGGGATCGGCAAGACCCTGGTGTCGTCCGGCATGATCGACCGGGTCGCGGCTGACGTCGGCCGCCCGCTGGTCGAAGTCCCGGTCGGATTCAAGTGGTTCGTGGACGGCCTGTCCGACGGCACGCTCGGCTTCGGCGGCGAGGAGTCGGCGGGCGCGTCCTTCCTGCGGCGCGACGGCTCGGTGTGGACCACCGACAAGGACGGCATCATCCTGGCCCTGCTCGCCTCCGAGATCACGGCCGTCACAGGCAAGACCCCCTCGCAGCACTACGCGCAGCTCACCGACCGCTTCGGCGCCCCTGCCTACGCGCGCGTCGACGCACCCGCCTCCCGCGAGGAGAAGGCCCTGCTCGCCAAGTTGTCCCCGCGCCAGGTCACCGCCGACACCCTCGCCGGCGAGCCGGTCACCACGGTGCTCACCGAGGCCCCCGGCAACGGCGCCGCCCTCGGCGGCATCAAGGTCGCCACCGCCAACGCCTGGTTCGCGGCCCGCCCTTCGGGCACCGAGGACGTCTACAAGATCTACGGGGAGTCCTTCCTCGGCCCGGACCATCTGCGCCAGGTCCAGGAGGAGGCCAGGTCCGTGGTGCTGGCGGCGCTGAGCGCCTGACGTGGACGAGAACGTGGTGACGGCGCTGATCGCCGCCGGGGCCGCGATCGGCGGCGGAGCGATGACCGGGGTGTTCACCCTCGCCGCCGCCAAACGCCAGGCCGAGGCCGCCTGGGCGGCGGGCGAGCGCCAGGCCGCGGCCGCCTGGGAAGCCGGCCGGCAACAGGCAACCGCCGCCTGGGACTCCGGACAGCTCCAGGCAACGGCCCAACTCGACGTCGCACGCCGGACCCTCACCGAACAGACCCTGGCGAACCAGCGGGCGGTGCGGCGGGCGGCGTACGTCACGTACCTGAGCCGCACCGACAGCGCCCAACAGGCGTTGGCGGCCTGGCAGAGCGCCATCGGCACCACGGACGAGGCGCCGCGACGACGGGAGTTCGAGACCGCTGTGAGCACGGTCGCCGAGGCACTGAACGTCGTACGCCTCGAAGGTCCCGCCGCCGTGGCAACGGCGGCGGAGACCCTGCGCGACACCCTGACCGCCGGCGCTCCCGGAACCGGGCACGCCGTCGCCCAGGAGGCCTTCCTGACCGAGGCCCGTACGGCTCTGACCCCTGCGTAAGCCAGGGCCCGCCGGATAAGGTCGGTGGTGCCCGAGGTGACGGGATTTCCGCTTGGCGCCACCAGGCCGTGTGGCGTCGGAGCGCCGGGCAGTCGGCATGAAGCGGGGGCCAGGTGCACGTGAAGGTGTCGTACGAGGACGGACCTGACGGCATCACTGTCGTACGGGTCGGAGGCGATGAGGGCGGCGTGCTGGATGCCGCCTCCGCTCCGGCGCTGCGCTCCGCGCTGCTGGAGGTGATCGCGGGCGGGCGGATTGTTCTGGTGGTCGACCTGAGCGCGGTGGTCGCCATTCACAAAGCGGGAATGCGCGTGTTGCTCGGCAGCCTGAAGCGGGTTCAGATCCACGGCGGAACCCTCACCCTGGTCGTGACGAGCCAACAGATACGGGAGACTCTGGCCGACACCCGCATGAACGCCAACACCCGCTTGGACAAGGCCTTCCGAATCCACGACACGGTGGCGAGCGCGGTTGCGGAACTCGCCGCCGACTATGCGAAGACGAGCGTTGAGCAGCGGCGCGCCGCTCTCGCGGAGCGGGCAGGCGGCAACGTCATCGCGGGCGCCTATTCGTACGAACACGTCTCCGAGCACGTCACCGTCGTGACACTCGTGGGCGAGCTGGACGTCTACATCGCACCGGACCTGCGCAAACTGCTCGTCGACCTGGTGAATCACGGAAGGGTGTTCCTGGCCCTGGACATGACGGAGGTCGACTACATCGAATCGACGGGGCTCGGTCTGCTGGTCGGTTTTCTGAGACGGGTCCGCAACGACAACGGCAGCCTGGCACTGGTCGTGCCTCAGGACAGCATCCGGAAGATCTTCCGGATCAATGGGTTGGTCAAAGTGCTTCCCATCTTCGACACGGTGGACCCCGCCGTCGAGTTCCTCGGCCGGGAGGTGCCTGGGGCGCATGCCTGACGACGAGAGGCGGACCGCGTACGACGGGTCGGAGCGCGCTTGCTCCGTCGCCCCACCTCACCTGCCGCCAGGCCCCCTGCGCACCCTCCAGCAACGGTTGCACTCCCTGTACCGGGCCGCAGGCAGCCCGGAGCCTCTGTCGCTCGTCATAGCTGCTGACGATCCGTCGGGTCGGCCCGCGCAGGACACCGTGGCACGGGCCCTGGACTGTGCGCCGCCTGCCTCCCTCCGGGACACCGTGTCCGTCGCCGCGGCGCTCGCCGGGCTGGCCGGTGAGGACCCCGACCAGGTGACCACGGAGGTGCGGGCCCTGTGGGCGGCCGCGGGACAGGCGCCGGCGGTTCGGCTGCGCACCGCGGCTCAGTGGGACCCCGTACGCCTGGGTGTCCACCCCGCACCCGGCCCGGACGGGGCCGTGGACCTGCCGTTGACGGCGTACCTCACCCGTCCGCACGACACGACCCTGCGACAGCGGCTTGCCCGTGCGGCGGCGGCCAACGAGGCGGCGCTCGTGCTGCTGGTCGGCCGTTCCGCGAGCGGCAAGACCCGTGCGCTGTACGAGGCGGTGGCCGCCGTACTGCCCGACTGGCCTGTGCTGTTCCCCGCCGACGCGGAGGAACTGACGGTGTGGGCAGAGGCGGACGGCATCGACCCGCGGACCGTCCTGTGGCTCAACGAGACGCAGCGCTTTCTGGACGGCGCCACGGGCGAGCGGGCCGCCCGAGCACTGGGTCGGCTGCTCGACCGGGTGGCGCCGCTCGCGGTGGTGGGCACCATGTGGCCCGAACACATGCGGCGACTGACGAACCGTCAGAACGGTCTGGAGAGTGCCCCGCACACCCTCGCGCTGCTGACCGGACCGCACGGGATGATCACGGTTCCGGACACGCTGGCCGGTGATCCCGCGGCCGTTGCCTCGGCCGCCGCCCTCGACCCGCGTATCGCCGCCGCCGTGCGGGCTGCCGGATCTGGACAGCGCGTTCTGCAACACCTCACCGTGGGACCGGAGTTGGTGCGCCGCTGGGAGATGGGCCCTGACCAGTGGTTCACCGCGTCCGAACACGCCGTGCTGACGGCGGCCGCGGAGGCCCGCAGGCTGGGCCACGCCGACGCCGTACCCGCACAGCTGCTGATGGAGGCGGCCGCCGGGTTCATGGACTCCAACGCGCGCGCGACCGCGGGCAAGGAGTGGTTCCCGGCAGCCATCGGCGCGCTGACGACCGCGGCGGGCGGGCCCGCGCCGCTGATCGCGGAGCGGCACGGGCCGGGCGTCGGCGAGCCGGACAGCTACCGGCCCGACGACTATCTCGAACAGCACATCCGTCGGGTCCGCGCCCACCGGGCGCCGCCCGCCGAGTTCTGGTCCGGGGCACGCTGGGCCAGGACCGCCGACGACGCCTTCGCTCTCGGCCGGGCCGCCGAGCAGCGGCGTCGCTACGGCAACGCCGCCCCCTTGTACGAACAGGCCGTCGAGCTGGGCCACAGCCGGGCGCGGGCCGCCCTGACCGTGCTGCGGGCGACCACCGAAGGGCAGGCCACCGCGGAGAAGACGGCCGCAGCGGATCCCGTCGCCTGGGCGGCTCTCGCCGTTTCGAGGGAAGCGGAGGGTGACGGGCCGGGCGCCTACGACGCGTACCGGCGCGCGGCCGAGTCGGGTGACGCGTGGGCCTGGGCCGCCATGGCCCGGATCCGCGAGGCGGAGGGGGACCCGGCCGCGGCGGACGCGGTCGCGGCCCGGGCCGCGACGGCGGGCGAGCCGTTGGCCTGGCGGACGCTCGGCCGGATGCGGGCGGCCCAAGGTGCGGTGGCGGCCGAGGCGTTCGAGCGGGCGGCGACCGCCGGCGACGGCTGGGGGAGCATGGGGCTCGCGCAGGTCGCCGAACGGTCCGGCGATCTCGTCGCGGCGATCGCGCACGCCACCCGGGCGTCGGGCACGGGGGTCGGCGCGGCATGGGCGGTTCTGGTACGGCTGTACTGGGCCCTCGGTGACCATGCGTCAGCCCTGGGAGCGGCCACCAGCGGCGCGGGCGCCGGGTATCCCGAAGGGTGGGCGCTCCTGGCACGGCTGCGTGACGCTGCCGGTGACCGGTCGGGAGCCGCCGCGGCCCACCGCGAGGCGGCCGCCTTGGGCGTGGGCACCGCCTGGCGCGAACTGGCTCTGCTCGCCGAGTCGGACGGTGACGGCGCGGCCGCTGAGGAGGCCGCCGCCCAGGCGGCACGCTCCGGCGATCCGGAGGCCTGGACCGCGCTGGCGGAAGCCCGCGAGGAGATCGGTGACGACGCGGGCGCCGCCCACGCCGCGGTGGAGGCGGCACGGGCGGGGGACGTGGACGCGTGGATCATGCTGGCACGGGCCCGGGAGCTCGCCGGGGAAAGGCAGGGTGCGGAGCTCGCCGCCGACCTGGCGGCCGAGCGAGGTGCGACCGATGCCTGGTCCGCGCTGTCCCGGATGCGGGAACGCGCCGGGGACCGGGACGGATCCCGGCGCGCGGTACAGCGGGCCACCGCCCTGGGCGCCTCCGACGCCTGGACGAAGCTGGGCGGCGTGCGCGAGCAGCTCGGCGACTCCCCCGCCGCCGAGCATGCCTACGTCCGCGGTTGCGAAGCCGGTGACACCGAGGCGTACGCCGCGCTCGGCGCCCTGTACATGGTTCAGGGCCGCTCGCACGAGGCCTGCGCCGCCTACCGGTCGGCCGTGGACGCGGGACTCCCGGACGCCTGGGAAGGACTGCTGGCGGCGTTGGCGACCCAGGCGCCCCGCGCGACCTCGGCACAGACGGTCGGTCGGCTACGCACGACGGGACTGTCCGCGGAGGGGTAAGTCTCCGGCCCGGTCGGAGCTGCATCGGCGTAGGGCCGAACCGCCGGACGACGTGAGCGGACGTCGGGGTAGATGTCGGAGCGGACGGAAACCGCTCGTCCGTGACCACCACGGCTGCGCCTCGGGCAGCAGCCGTGATCGAGATGTACTCCGGTTCTGCTGTCGAGATGCACTCCCCGTTCTGCTTCAGCACGTCACACCGTGGATACCTGCCGACAGGACCGCGATACCTGCAGACAGGACCGCGTCGGCGCCTTCTGCCGGCCGGTCAGAACAGGCGGGCGCGCATGTGCTGCGTGAGGTTCTCGAGGATCTCGCGCAGCCACGGGCTGCGGACGGCCGGCAGCCGGACCAGGGCGTGCTGGAACGCTCCGGGATCGGCCCGGAACAGGTGGCGGGGGCGCGGCGCGGGCGGGTCGTCGCGGAGGACGCCGTCGGGCATGCCGCCCGACGCGGGGACGGGCAGGTACGGCTCGGGAGAGGCCAGCCACAGCCATATCCCGAACGGCAGCGGCACCGAGTATGCCGAGGCGGCCGGGCCGGGCGGGGTCCAGAGCTCCCCCGTCCGAGGATGGGTGGGCACGAGGATGTCGGCGTTCGCGTCGGGGGCGAGCCCTCCGGGTCCGGCCAGGACGGCGCGCCGCGCAGGCGGACCTGCGGGCAGCAGGGCGTCAAGGGCGCGTTGGAACACTTCCGCGACCAGGCCGTCCGGGACGGTCACTGGTCGGCCCTCCGAGGCCGCCAGCAGGTGGGCGAGCGCCCGGCCGGCTGCCGCCTCCCACCGCGGACTCCATGACCACCAGCGGCTTGGTCCCACCCGTGATCCCCACCTGGCGATCGGCTCGAACGGGGGCGTGCCCATCCCCTCCGCCGTCAGCTCCGCCCAGGAAAGCGGTGCGGCTTCGGCACCGTCGACGGGGCGGCGACGCACGGCGTTCGGCGCGACACACCGCCTGCCAGAGCGAACAGTCGTCGATCCTGCTCGCCACGGGCAGGCCACACGCCTCGCAGGCCATGTTGGGGCCGTCGGCGCCGTCGAGGCCGCAGCAGTTACCGCCGCCCTTCTCCGGGATCAGCACGGTGCCGCGGGTATCTCCCGGTGCGATGACGATCGCGCCGGGCGCGCCACCCGACAGGGCGTAAACCGGTGCATGGATGCCGCGGGCCGCAGCCTCGTCCGGATCGATCTCCTCCCACGTCCGCCACGGCGGCCCCCAGGGCTCCGGATCCACGGCGAACGTGCCCGGCTCCATGAGCACGGGAAGCTGAATCCCGTTCCCGTACGTCTGATGGGCGTGGACCGGCAGGTCGACCTGAGACAGAGGCGCGGTCAGCCTGGCGCCGCACCCCGCACACACGAAAACGAACAAATGCCCTCCGCTGGGGAATCAGAGGCATCGTCGCAGCTCGGCGGCGGCCGGCCAACGCGTTTTTCCGTTCGCGGGCAGCCTTGCCCCGTCCGTTGGCGGCGGAACCTGGAGACGCCCTGGACGAACCATCGCTGGAAGAACGCGGAACCGATCGGCGCGGGCAGGACGAGAAGGACGCCGAAAGCACGGAGCCGGCCGCAAGCGCCCGCACCCACTGATGTCCCGAACGCGCTGTCAAGATCGTCGGCTTGGCGTCTCCTTCTTCGGCAGGCCCTGCACGTGCCCGGAATTGTGGCTTCCACCACGGCGAATACGGTCTTGACCTGGTGAGATCACCGGATGCTCGGTTTCCTCCTCCGTCTCCTGCCGTTCTGGGTCCGCGAACCCCTCCTCATCGCGATCGGATCCGTTCTCGGCGTACGCATCATGTATCTCGCCGTCAGCGATCACGACCGGATCGCGGCGGGTCTCGGCGCGGTGTTCCTCGTGTTCACCGCGATACGCGTCCACGCGATGGTCCGGGCCGTGCGCGCACGCCGGAACCCGGACCCGGCAGCCTCCGCGGACGGGGCGGCCGTCGATGCCGCCGCCCAGGCCCCGGCCCCGGCCCCGGCCGGAATGGGGCCGCGTCCCGGCCCGGACACTCCGGAGAAGGACCACAACGCATGGGGCCAAGCGGTTGCGGCCGTGGCCGTGTTCGGGGCAGTCGCGGCCGTGCTGTGGGTGGGCCCACGCGTGATGCCGTCCGACGTCAGCGCCCCGCAGCCCGCCTCGTGTTCGGGCGGGGCACACGAGGAGCTGGCGAAGGTCTACAAGCAGACGCCCCGGCCTGTGACCGGTGAAGAGCTGTGCAAGGCGCTCAACCGGCCCGACCTGGCCAAGCTTCTGGGAACGCCCGGAGAGACCGCGACCAGTGCTTCCGGCACCAGCAACACCGCTCCTTTGACTGATGGGAAGGTCGCCCAACCGGAGGCCGAGGTCGCGTTCGACACGTACACCGTGAATGTCTCCGCCACATACAACAAGCTGACGACCGACCAGTACGTGAAGCTGATGAAGTTCGGGGATGAGACGGACATCAAGACACTCACGGTTCTCGGTCGGCCCGCGGTCTTCTCCTCGGCTCCCACCATGAAGATCGAGATCGATCTCAGGAGTGGCGGATCCGGCGGACCGGTCGAACAAGGCCCCCTGGCCAGGACGCTGTCCGTGGCCCTGGATCGCAACGACCGGGGCGGCTACTGCGAGATCACGGTGTGGAGCACGTCCGGAACCCTCGCGGACGACAGCGCTCTCCTCGACATCGCCGGAAAGGTCCTGCCGAGAATCCCCGAACGGCCTGTCCGATGAGACGCCGAGAACATTCGGCGAAGGTGCGGTCGCGACGACGGGTGGGCCTTCGACGGTGACGGCCGACCGCCGTTGTCGGAGTTCACCGTGCAGCCGTTCTCCCGCATCCATGGCCCGGCAGTTCAGGGCCTCTCCGGCGTTGCCCCCTGCACCCAGCTGTACGTCCCAAGCGCACTCAACGCGCCATGGGTTGAAAGATTGCCTGGGCAGAGGCCACATGCCCAGAACGGTTCTCCTGGACCAGCCCCCGAACGGGGACATGCGCGCAGTCCGGGGACCAGCCCTCGCATCACGCTCGTGGTCGCCCTGTGCCGGCCCTCAGGCGAGGAACGACAACCGAACGCGCCTGTCTGAATTATCTCGATTCGTGTCGACCAGGCACACCGACTGCCACGTCCCCAGTTCCAGGCGGCCCCCGAGTACCGGCAGCGTGGCGTGCGGGGGCACGATCGCCGGGAGGACATGGTCGCGGCCATGGCCGGGGCTGCCGTGGCGGTGCTGCCAGCGGTCGTCCGCGGGGAGGAGGGTGTGGAGGGCGGCGAGCAGGTCGTCGTCGCTGCCGGAACCTGTTTCGATCAGGGCGACGCCGGCTGTCGCGTGGGGCACGAAAACGTTGAGCAGGCCGTCGCGACCGCCCGCGACCTCGCGGAGGAAGGCCTCGCATTCACGGGTGAGGTCGACGACCCTCTCCCTGGATCCGGAGGCGATGTTCAGTACACGGCTGGTGAAGGCATCGGACATGGACCAATCCTCGCCGATCCCCCGGATTCCGCACCCTCTGTCGTATCCCACGCCCGTTACGGGTTAGATTCCGGGGCCCGGCCGCCGACCGCACCCCATCAGTCCCGACCGCCCCTCCTCCTCCCAGCAGTCGCGGCTACTCCCCCGCCCAGTCGTACCGGCCACTCCCCCGCCCCACCACGGCTGCACTCGCTCGACCCGTGATACCCGAGGTCCACTCCGCGAGACGCCATTGACCGTACGCGGCCCAGCTGGCTACTTTCAGCCGCATGTTGCGTTCAGCCATGCTCACCACGCGCGGTCACATCGACCTGCTGCGGGTGGCCTCCGCCGCGTGTCGCCGCGGACACTGACGCCCTTTCACCCGCTTAACCTCCCCTGCACTTCGGCGCACCCCGTATACGTATGTCCGCGTGTCCGTGTCCGTGTGATCTGAGCCGGATGCCGGGACGCTGACGCGCGCGCCACCTCGCACCCCCGCACTCCCGCGTCTCTCCTGCGCGTGCCCTCCGTCGCTCTCCTGCCGTGGAGCCCTCATGAGCATCAGCCATGCCCCGCCGGACTCTCATGGACCCGATATTTCGGGAATATCAGAGTTCGCTGACCCTAAGTCCAGCGACCCCAAGTCCAAGGACCTCAAGTCCACCGACACCACGTCCACCGACCACGCCCTGCCCGAGCTCGAACCCATCGTCCCCGCCTCGGCCCGTCGCACCCGCGTCCCCCGCTGGCTGCGCCGCACCTCCGGACCCGTACTGCTGCTCGCCCTGTGGCAAGTCCTCAGCGGTACGGGCGTGTTGACGGCCGACGTCCTCGCCTCGCCCGGCACCATCGCGCGGGTGGCCGGCGATCTGGTCTCCGATGGGTCGCTCACGAACGCGATGGGTGTCTCGCTCCAGCGCGTCGCGGTGGGGCTCCTGCTCGGCACCGTCGTCGGTACCGGACTCGCCCTACTCTCGGGCCTGTTCAGGATCGGCGAGGACCTCGTCGACGCGAGCGTGCAGATGCTGCGGACCGTGCCGTTCGTCGGTCTGATCCCGCTGTTCATCATCTGGTTCGGCATCGGCGAGGCCCCGAAGGTCGCGATCATCACGCTGGGCGTGTCCTTCCCGCTCTACCTCAACGTGTACGCGGGTATCCGCGGCGTCGACTCCCAGCTGATCGAGGCCGGCGAGTCCCTCGGTCTGTCCCGCTGGGGACTGGTACGGCATGTCGTCCTGCCGGGCGCCCTCCCCGGTGCCATGACCGGTCTGCGCTACTCGCTGGGCATCGCCTGGCTGGCGCTCGTCTTCGCCGAGCAGATCAACGCGGACTCCGGCATCGGCTTCCTGATGGTCCAGGCGCGCGACTTCCTGCGTACCGACGTGATCGTGGTCTGCCTGACCGTCTACGCCTTCCTCGGCCTGCTCGCCGACTTCATCGTCCGCTCCCTCGAAAGGCTGCTGCTGCAATGGCGACCGACGTTCACCGGCCGGTGACCACCGAGAAGGCCACGGCCCCTCCCGCCTCGTCCGTGCCCTCCTCGGTGGTACGTGTCGACGGCCTGACCCGCTCCTTCGACGGCCGCGCCGTCATCGACAACCTCCAACTCGACGTGAGGCCGGGCGAGTTCGTGGCCCTGCTCGGGCGCAGTGGCTGCGGCAAGTCCACCCTCCTGCGCATCCTCGCCGGGCTCGACCGCGACATCGAGGGCACCGTCCTCGTGCCGCGCCGCAAGGCCGTCGCCTTCCAGGCACCCCGGCTGATGCCGTGGAAGCGGGTGTGGCGAAACGTCCTGCTCGGACTGCCCGGAAAGCCCGAACGCGCCGTCGCCGAGCAGGCGTTGACCGAGGTGGGCCTCACCGACCGCGCCGACGCCTGGCCCAAGACCCTGTCCGGCGGAGAGGCCCAACGCGCCTCGCTGGCCCGCGCGTTGGTGCGCGAACCCGATCTGCTGCTGCTCGACGAGCCGTTCGGCGCGCTGGACGCGCTGACCCGGATCAAGGCGCAGCGGCTCGTCGGCGAGCTGTGGCAACGGCGGGGCTGCGCCGTGCTCCTGGTCACGCACGACGTGGAGGAGGCGGTGCTGCTGGCCGACCGCGTCCTCGTGATGGACGACGGCGTGATCGCGTACGAGACCGAGGTCGAGCTGGACCGTCCGCGGGACATCACCGACCCGCGGTTCGCCGAGCTGCGCGCCGGGCTGCTGGAACGGCTGGGCGTCGACACCGCCGCCGAAGCCGCCTGAACCTCCCCTACAGACAGCTCGGTTACACCACCACCCTCACCTGAACACCATCCACGAACGGAATCCTCATGCGACGACACCTCGTCCCCGCCGCCCTGCTCCTCCCCCTGGCCCTGCTGGCCGCGGCCTGCGGCGGGAACTCGTCGGCCAGCACCTCGACGGGCGACGGAACCGACGGGAAGGGATCGCTCACCCTCAACGTCGGCGACCAGAAGGGCGGTTCGGAAGCGGTGCTGCGGGCCGCCGGAGAACTCAAGAACCTCGACTACAAGATCAAGTGGTCGACGTTCACATCCGGCCCGCCCCTCCTGGAGGCGGTCAACGCCAAGGCCGTCGACATCGGCGGCGTCGGCAACACCCCGCCGGTCTTCGCGGCCGGCGCCGACTCCAGGATCACAGCCGTCGCGGCCTACCGGGGCAGGTCCAAGGGCGACGCGATCCTCGTTCCCGAGGACTCGAAGCTGAAGAAGGCCGAGGAGCTGAAGGGCAAGTCGGTCGCGGTGGCGCAGGGTTCGTCCGCGCACTACCAGCTGGTCGCCTCGCTCAAGGCGGCCGGGCTGACGCTGGGCGACGTCAAGGTGAAGTACCTCCAGCCCGCCGACGCCCTGGCCGCGTTCACCTCCGGCAAGGTCGACGCGTGGGCGGTCTGGGACCCGTACACCTCCCAGGTGCTGCAGGCCAAGCAGGGCAGGGTCCTGACGGACGGCGACGACGTGGTCAACGGGCTCACCTTCCAGGTGGCGGCACCCGAAGCGCTCAAGGACAAGAAGAAGGCCGCCGCGATCGCCGACTATCTGGACCGGCTGCGGCGGGCACAGGACTGGGTCTACGAGCACCCCGAGGAGTGGGCCAAGGTCTGGGCGAAGGACACCGGGCTGCCCTACGAGGTGGCGCTGGCCTCGGTGAAGCGGACCAACGCGACCCGGGTCCCGGTGGCCATCGACAAGCCGCTCATCGCCTCCGAGCAGGAGATCGCGGACACGTTCACCGACCTGAAGCTCATCCCCCGCAAGGTCGACTTCGGCGACTTCGTGGACACCCGCTTCAACGGCGACCTGCCGCCGTCCACCACCACTCCCCGCCCCTCGAAGGAGTCGTGACGTCGTGACCGTACATCCGCACTGGTTCCTGCCGACGGGCGGAGACGGCCGCACTCTGGTGGACCGGCACGCCTACGCGGCCAACCCCGTCGACCGCACCCGGCCGGTCAGCGGAGTGCGCCCGCCCGACATCGAGTATCTGGCCCAAATCGCCAAGGCAGCCGAGCAGTTGGGCTTCGAGGCGGTGCTCACGCCGACCGGTACGTGGTGCGAGGACGCCTGGCTGACGACCGTGGCGCTGGCCCAGCACACCGAGCGGCTGAAGTTCCTGGTCGCGTTCCGGCCCGGCGTCATCTCGCCGACGCTCGCCGCCCAGATGGCCGCCACCTACCAGCGCATCACCCGGGGCCGGCTGCTCCTGAACGTCGTCACCGGCGGCGACTCCACCGAGCAGCGCCGCTTCGGCGACCAACTCGGCCACGACCAGCGGTACGCGCGCACGGACGAGTTCCTGTCCGTCGTGCGCGGGGTGTGGAGCGGGCAGCCGTACGACTTCGACGGGGCGCACTACCAGGTCGAGGGCGGGCTGACCGCGCTGCCGCCGGATCCGCTGCCGGAGATCTTCTTCGGCGGCTCCTCGGCAGCCGCGGGACCGGTCGCGGCGCGGCACGCGGATGTGTATCTGACCTGGGGAGAGCCGCCGGAGCAGGTCAAGGAGAAGATCGACTGGATCCGCTCGCTCGCCGAGCGCGAGGGGCGTACGGTCCGCTTCGGTGTCCGGCTGCACACGATCACGCGGGACTCGTCGGCCGAGGCGTGGCGGACGGCCGGCCGTCTGCTCGACGACCTCGATCCGGAGTCCATCGCCGCCGCGCAGGCGGCGCTGGGCCGCAGCGAGTCCGTCGGCCAGCAGCGCATGCTCGCGCTGCACGGCGGTTCGTCCGACCGGCTGGAGATCTCCCCGAATCTGTGGGCGGGCGTGGGGCTCGTGCGGGGTGGCGCCGGGACCGCGCTGGTCGGCAGCCATGCCGAGGTCGCCGACCGCATCGAGGAGTACCACGCGCTGGGCGTCGAGCACTTCGTGCTGTCCGGGTATCCGCATCTGGAGGAGGCGTACTGGTTCGGGGAGGGGGTGATTCCCGAGCTGGCCGTGCGGGGGCTGTTGTCGCGTGTTCCGGCCTCTGGGGCGCCGATTCTGGTCGCCGGCGGTCGCTGAGCGCTCAGCTGGTAGCACCGTTCGCTGTCTGCGGGCCGTCCGTGGCTGGTCGCGCAGTTCCCCGCGCCCATTGAAGGGGCGCGGGAAGATCCTTGTCATCGGCGGAGTTAGTAGAAGCGTGAACAACACCGGAGCGCAGGCAGAGGCAGTGCGGGAAGTCGATGTCGTCGTGATCGGCGCCGGGCAGGCCGGACTGTCCAGCGCCCATCACCTGCGGCGCACCGGCTTCGAGCCGGAGCGGGACTTCGTGGTCCTGGACCACGCTCCGCGGGCGGGCGGGGCGTGGCAGTTCCGGTGGCCGTCCCTCACATACGGCAAGGTGCACGGGATGCACTCCCTGCCGGGCATGGAGCTGACGGACGCGGATCCGGCGCGGCCGTCCTCCGAGGTCATCGCGGAGTACTTCGACACCTACGAGCGCACCTTCGATCTGCGGGTGCGGCGGCCGGTCGACGTGAAGGCCATGCGCGAGGGTGAGGCGGGCCGGCTGCTCGTCGAGACCTCCGACGGTACGTGGTCGACGCGGGCGCTGATCAACGCGACGGGCACCTGGGACCGGCCGTTCTGGCCGCGCTATCCGGGGCAGGAGACCTTCCGGGGACGGCAGTTGCACACCGCCCAGTACCCCGGCCCCGAGGAGTTCGCCGGGCAGCGGGTCGTCGTGGTCGGCGGGGGCGCGTCCGGTACGCAGCACCTGCTGGAGATCGCGCCGTACGCGGCCCGGACCACCTGGGTGACGCGGCGGCCGCCGGTGTTCCGTGAGGGTCAGTTCACCGAGGACGTGGGCCGGGAAGCGGTCGCACTGGTGGAGGAACGGGTCCGTCAGGGGCTGCCGCCGAAGAGTGTCGTATCGGTGACCGGGCTGCCGCTCAACGACGCGATCCGGCAGGGCATCGAGGACGGCGTCCTGGACCGGCAGCCGATGTTCGACCGGATCACTCCGGACGGCGTGGAGTGGGACGACGGGCGTCGCGTGGCCGCCGACGTCATTCTGTGGGCGACCGGTTTCCGTGCCGCGATCGACCATCTGGCGCCGCTGCGGCTGCGCGAGCCCGGCGGCGGCATCCGTGTCGAGGGGACCCGCGCGGTCGCCGATCCGCGGATCCATCTGGTCGGGTACGGGCCTTCGGCCAGCACGATCGGAGCCAACCGCGCCGGGCGCGCGGCGGTGCGGGACATCAGGCGGCTACTGGCGGTCGCCCCGGACACCGCCCCGAGGGTTGCGACGAAGGTCGCGCCGGTGGGATGAGGTCAGCCGGACTTCGGTGACGCGCTCTTGTTGGTGCGGTTGAACTCCGCGACGTTCCTCCGGTGCTCCTCGTAGTCGGCGGTGAAACGTGTGTCGCCGGGCTTGACGGTGACGAAGTACAGCCAGTCGCCCTGCGGCGGAGCGACCGCGGCACGCATCGCCTCCTCGCCGGGGTTGGCGATGGGCGAGGGCGGCAGCCCCATCCGGACGTACGTGTTGTACGGGCTGTTGAGTCGCGTGTCGTTCTCGCTGGTGCGCAGGGTGTTGCGGTTCAGGGCGTAGTTGATCGTGGAGTCCATCTGCAGCGGCATGCCACGGTCGAGCCGGTTGTAGATCACGCGGGCCACCCTGCCCATGTCCTTCTTGGTGGCCGCCTCGGCCTGGACCATGCTCGCCACGGTGACGGTCTGATAGACGTTCATCGCGTTCCGCTCGGCCCCGGCCGTGACCGTCCCGCCGCCGAACCTCTTGTTCGCCGTGTCGACCATGTACGACAGCAAGGACACCGGGGTCGACTTCTTGTCGATGGGATACGTGGCCGGGAACAGATACCCCTCGGGGTTGCCGCTCGCGTCGTTCGGAAGCTTGAGGTTCGCCTTCTCCAGGGACTTCTTCGTGGTGCCCCCGGGCAGGGCGAGGACCTTGTCGACGGCCTCGTAGACCTGGCCGGAGCGCCAGCCCTCCGGGATCACCAGGGCGAGCGGCTCCTTCTTCTCGTCCGTGCTCAGCAGCGGCACCGCCACGGCGGTGGCCGCCACGACGGCGCCGGTCACGATGAGGGCGGTCCGGCCCCGGCTCGTCAGTCGAATCGTTCTCCGTGGCCGACTGGGCGGCGTGTAGATCTGCATGCGGGCACGGTAACCCGCATCTCGCCATAATCTCGACATATAGTCATCTTGTTGGCTCCAGTTGGGCGTCTCTGCGGACCAGTGCGGCGTAGCGGCCCTGGCGCTCCAACAGCTCCTCGTGCGTGCCCCGTTCCGCCGGTCGCCCACCGTCGAGGACCACGATCTGGTCGGCGCCCCGAATGGTGGACAGCCGGTGCGCGATGGTGAGGGTGGTCCGGTTGGCCGACAGGGCGTCGATGGCCTCCTGAACGGCGCGCTCGGTGCGGGTGTCCAGGGCGCTGGTCGCCTCGTCGAGGATCAGGACCGGCGGGTCCCGCAGGATGGTGCGCGCGATGGCCAGACGCTGCTTCTCGCCGCCGGAGAACCGGTGTCCGCGCTCCCCCACCACCGTGTTGTAGCCGTCGGGCAGCGACGCGATGTGGTCGTGGATCTGCGCGGCCTTCGCGGCCGCGTACAGCTGCTCGTCGGTGGCGTCCGGCTTGGCGAAGCGCAGGTTCTCGGCGACCGTGGCGTGGAAGAGGTACGTCTCCTGGGAGACGACGCCGATCCCGCGGGCGAGGGTGTCGAAGTCCAGGTCGCGCACGTCCACCCCGTCGAGCGTGACGCGGCCGCCCGTGACGTCGTACAGACGCGGCACCAGATAGCTGAGCGTGGACTTGCCCGCGCCGGTCGCGCCGACGACGGCGAGGCTGCCGCCGGCGGGCACGGTGATGTCGATGCCGTCGAGGACGGGGCCGCTCTTGTCGTCGTAGCGGAACTCCACGCCCTCGAAGCGCACCTCTCCCTTGACCTGGTCGAGGTGGATCGGGTCCTCGGGCTCGGTGATGTCGATGGGCAGGTCCAGGTACTCGAAGATGCGCTGGAACAGGGCGAGCGAGGTCTGGATCTGGACGCCAGTGGAGAGCAGGCTCACGGTCGGCCGGAAGAGGCCCTGCTGGAGCGAGACGAAGGCGACGAGTGTGCCGATGGAGATGGCGGGTCCGCCGAACTGGAGGGCTATGCCCGCCGTCCAGTAGATGACGGCCGGCATGGCGGCCATGACGATCCCGATGACGGCCATCCGCCAGCGGCCCGCCATGTTCGACCGGACCTCCAGGTCGACGAGGCCCTCGGACTCGTCGGCGAAGGAGCGGGAGAGCGAGTCCGAGCGGCCCATTGTGCGGCCGAGCAGGATGCCGCTGACGGAGAGCGACTCGGTGACGGTGGCGGCCATGGCGGCCATCTGCTTCTGGCGCTCGGTGGTGATCTTCTTGCGTTCGTTACCGACGCGGCGGCTGATCCACACGAACACCGGCAGCAGGAGCAGCGAGACAACAGTCAGCCGCCAGTCCAGGGCGACCATCGCGACGATCGTGGCGATGACGCTGGTGAGGTTCGAGACGAGTGAGGTGGCGGTCGAGGTGACCGTGGCCTGCATACCGCCGATGTCGTTCGCGATGCGCGACTGGACCTCGCCCGTGCGGGTCCTGGTGAAGAAGGCGAGCGACATGCGCTGCAGCCGGCCGTAGACGGCAGTGCGCAGATCGTGCATGACGCGCTGGCCGACCGTCGTGGAGATGAGGGTCTGCAGGACTCCGAAGACACCGCCGAGGACGGCGCTGAGGATCATGCCGAGCGCGAGCAGGCTCAGCAGGCCGGTGCGCCCCTGCGGGATCGCGGTGTCGAGGATTTCCTTGAGCAGGAAGGGCGTGGCGACCGAGACCAGGGACGCGGCGCCCACGAGGAGGCCCACGACGGCCAGTCGGCCGCGGTAGGGACGGAAGAGCTTGAGAATGCGGCGCACCTGCCGGGGCTGTCCGTCCTCGACAGGTGGCGGTGTCCATTTGATGTCGTCGCGGGGCATGGGCTCCTACGGAGGGCGAGAGAACGATGACTGACGGAGCATAGCTCATTGTTACCTATACTCACAATGAACGAGGTCCTGATATTGTTCCCGTCATGGACACCCCCGACGCCGACGGCCTGCTCGCCGAGCAGCTGCTGCGGTTGACCCGCCGTGTGCACCGCATCCAGAAGCGTCAGCTGGAGAAGCGCGGGCTCGGCATCACTCCGGCCCAGTCCCGGCTCCTGCGCACCCTCGCCCACTACGGCTCCCCGCCGCGCATGGCCGACCTCGCCGAGCGGCTGGAGGTGGTGCCCCGGGCCGTGACGACGCTGGTCGACGGCCTGGAGGCGAGCGGCAAGGTGCGTCGCGTACCGGACCCCACCAACCGCCGGGTGATCCGCATCGAGCTGACGGACGACGGCCGCGGGGCCCTGCGCGAGCTGCGCGCCGCGCGGCGGACCGCGGCGGAGGACATCCTGGCGCCGCTCTCGGACGACCAGCGCAAGGTCCTCGGGGGGCTGCTGGACACGCTGGTGGACGGAATGGGCGCGGTGGAGGCGCCCAGGCGCGACTGCTGAGCGGGCGGTGCCGCGGGGGTGGCCCGCAGGAGCGCCTCCGGGAGCGCCTCCAGGGGCACCGATAGGGATCGGGTGGCCCGCTCCCGCTGCTGACCAGATCGGGGCAGACCGGCTCGGAGCGAGATCGAGTAGGGGCCGGAACCGGAGCCAGCGAAGGCTCCGCGACACCCCCTCATCCACGCGCACGGAAGTCCAAAGACCCGGCCCCGGAAGTCCAACTCCCTGGCCACTTCGGCCCCTTGCGACCCGGTCGGCCCCCTAGGAGGGTGACAGCGCGCCGAACCCGCGCCCACCCACCGAGGAGGTCCGATGCACGACGAGCACGCGACACCGGAACCTGACGTGAACCCCGAGGGCTACTCCCGACGCTCGGTCCTGCGCACGGCCGGAGCCGCCGGAGCGGGTCTGGGGGTCGGCGCGCTCGCGGGTGGGGGCACTGCTCACGCGGCGGAGCCCGGGACGGCGGCGGAGGCCGCGCCCGGGGCCGCGGCGGAAGGCGAGTCCGCCGTGCCCACCGCGAGAGGCAGAACCATGATCGGCGTGCCCTTCGAGGGGCGCGGCACGGTACGGGTGGGGATCATCGGGCTCGGCAACCGCGGCAACGGCATGATCGACCTGTTCCTCGCCCTCGACGGAGTCCGTGTCGTCGCGCTGTGCGACCCGGTCAAGGACAAGACCGCGACCGCCGCGGCCAAGGTGGTGGCCGCGGGACAGCCCGCCCCGGCGACGTACACGAAGGGCGATCACGACTTCGTCGGTCTGTGCGAGCGCGGCGACCTCGACTTCGTGTACGTGGCGACGCCCTGGGACTGGCACTTCGAGATGGCGAAGACGGCGATGCTCAGTGGCAAGCACGTCGGTGTGGAGTGCCCGATCGCCATGCGGCTCGACCAACTCTGGGAGCTGGTCGACCTCTCCGAGCGCACTCGCAGACACTGCATGCAGCTGGAGAACTGCTGCTACGGCAGGAACGAGATGCGGGTCCTGCGCATGGCGCACGCCGGGAAGTTCGGCCGGCTGCTGCACGGCGCGGGTGCCTACAACCACGATTTGCGCGGCCTGATGTTCGACCCGGACTACTACGAGGGCCCCTGGCGGCGGCTCTGGCACACCCGGCTGCGCGGCGACCTCTACCCGAACCACGGCTTCGGGCCCGTCGCCAACTACATGGACGTCAACCGCGGTGACCGTGTCACCCACGTCTCCAGCTTCGGCACGCCCTCCCTCGGACTGGCCGAGTACCGCGCGGCGAACATGCCGCCGGGCGACCCGAGCTGGAAGGAGACGTACATCGAGAGCGACCGGACCATCAGCCTCGTACAGACCGCGAAGGGACGGGTGATCCGGCTCGAACACGATGTGTCGACGCCACATCCCTACTCGCGGATCAACAGTCTCGGCGGCACGAAGGGTGTCTTCGAGGACTACCCGGAACGGATTTACATAGAGCCGGACCACACAGACGACGCCTGGGGCGACTTCGGGGCGTACGCCGACTGGGATCACTGGCTGTGGAAGGAACACTCCGACCCGCCCGGCGGACACGGCGGGATGGACTACATCATGCTGTTCCGGCTGATGCAGTGCATGCGGCTCGGGCTCGTCCCGGACTTCGACGTGTACGACGCCGCCACCTGGACCGCACCGGTTCCGCTGAGCCATGCCTCGATCAAGGCGCACGGGGCGCCCCAGGCGATCCCGGACTTCACGCGCGGGCTGTGGAAGAAGGAGCGGTCGGGGGTGGACTCGCAGAAGCCGCAGGGGTGACCGGGCTGGAGTGACCCCCGGAGGAACCCCCCGGAGGAACCGCTCCGGGAGTGACCCCTGGGGGCGGGACCAAGGGGGCCTCCGGAGTCCTTCGAGGGGAGGAGCGGGGCCCGGCGTCGAGCGGATGCGCCGGGCCCCGGCGCTCAACTCACCTCGCCCGCGGGCTCCTTGGCCAGCGAGGCCTTGGAACCTGCGGGTTCCTCCGCCGTGTCCGCGGGCTCCTCGCCCTCGTCCGGAGTGCCCGTCGGCGCGGTCTGGTCGGTCTTGGCGCTCTGCGAGGGCACTTCCGCCTTCGGGTCGCCGCCGGCGGGCGTCACGTCCTCCTCCACGAACGCGATCTCGCCATCGAGCATCTTCTTCGCCCGGTCCATGTCCAGCGCGCCCTCCCAACGGGAGACCGCGAAGACGGCGACGCAGTTGCCGAGCAGGTTGGTGACGACGCGCATCGAGTCCATGATGCGGTCGACGCCGAGCAGCAGCGCGACGGCCCCTGCGGGGATGGCGCCGAGCGAGGAGGCCGTCGCCGACAGGGCGAGGAAGGCCGAACCGGGGATGCCTGCCATGCCCTTGCTGGTCAGCATGAGCACCAGGATCACGGTGACCTGCTGGCTCAGGCTGAGGTCCACACCCACGGCCTGCGCGATGAACAGCGTGCCGATGGAGAGATAGATCGAGGCGCCGTCGAGGTTGAAGGAGTACCCCGTCGGCAGCACCAGACCCACGGCGTCGTCACGGGCGCCCGCCTGGCGCAGCTTCTGCATCATGCGGGGCATGACCGTCTCGCTGGACGCGGTGCCGAGCGCGAGCAGCAACTCCGCGCGCGTGTAACGGACGAACTTCCACAGGCTCAGCCCGGTGACCAGCTTCAACGCGACCGCGAGCAGCACGAGGAAGACCATCGCCACGGCGTAGCAGAGGACTATGAGCTTGCCGTACGTCTTCATGACCCCGAGGCCGTACTCCCCCACCAGGTGGACCATCGCGCCGAAGACGGCGAGCGGGGCGAGCTTCATGACGAAGCCGACGATCGCGAAGATGATCTCCTGGGCCTGCTCGATGGCGGGCAGGATCGCGGGCACCTTGGTGTTGCCGAGATGGAGCAGCGCGGCGCCCGTGAGGCAGGCCAGCACCAGGACCTGCAGCAGCGAGTTCTCGGCGAAGGCGCCGACCGCGCTCTGCGGCAGCGCGTTGAGGATGAACTCGGTGGTCGTCGGCAACGCACCGCCGGCGGTCTTGTCGTCGACCGCCGAGGCGTCGAGCTTCGACGGGTCGACGTTCATGCCCGAACCGGGGGCGAAGACGTTGGCGGCGATCAGGCCGATGAGCAGCGCGGCGGTGGAGGCGATCTCGAACCAGATCAGGGCCTTGAGACCGATCCGCCCGAAGGCCTTCAGGTTGCCGGCCTTGGCGATGCCGACGACGACCACACAGAACACGAGCGGCGAGATCACCGTCTTGATGAGACGCACGAAACCGTCGCCGAGCGGCTGGAAGGTCGTGGCCGTGTCCGGCCACAACCTTCCGACGACGATTCCGAGCACGAGCGCGCAGGCTACCTGCGCGAACAGTGAGGTACGCAAGATGCGTGCGACGCGTCGCGGGGACGATACAGACGGCGGCACGGGCACTCCTCCAGGGGAACTTCTGGGATGCGGAAAGCGGATTCCGCGGTGATCACTATCGGGGGAGTTTGCTACCGCCGGGGACCTCGACGTGACAGGCGTGTAAATCATCGAGGATGTGGCACGTCCCACACCGGACCGGCACCGGTCCGACACCGGACCGGTCAGCAGTCCGTGCGGTCCTCGGTGAGCGTCCCCTGGACGGTCACCAGCGTTCGGTCGTGGCAACCGCCCGATCCGTACAGCCGGTAGCGCTCGCTGGTCGCGCCGACCGCGTGCCGCTGGTCCCGCGGCACGTTCGCCGTATACGTGGCGTCGCCCGTGTAGCTGTCGTCGAGCCGGGACCACGCCGTGCGCCGACCGCCTCGCGTGTCCTCGACCGCGGCCCGGTCCCCCAGCGACAGCACCGTCCGCAACCGGTCGCCGGCGCCGAGTGTCGTGGTGCCGTCCATGGTGTAGGTGCGGTGCGTCCGGGTCGACTTGGCGGGACCGCGTCCGTCCACGGTGACCGTCTCGTCGTCGGTCCAGGTCCCCTTCAGCGCGTCGGTGTTCTCGCCGTCGGTCCAGCGGTGCACGGAGGTGTTGGCCAGCCTGCGGTCGACGGAGGTCTTCACGCGGCCGTGCGAGGTGTCGACGTACCCGGCCACGGTCAGCCGGTGCCCGGCCACGGTGTCGAGACGGTGCTCCGAACCCGGCGTGTACGTAGAAGAGTTGTCGAGGTCTCCCGCCCTGTGCGCGGTGAGCTTCCCGGTGACGTGTTTGCTCTTGGCGTCCTGCCAGACGAGGACGTTCACCGGGGTGCTCCAGCCGGCCTGTCCCTCGGGAACGCCCACTACGGAGACGTCGATCCGGTGCGGACGGCCGTCGTTGAGCAGCCCTGCGAACGGTGTCAGGTCGTACTCGACGGGCTTGATGTCGAAGGCGCGCGGGCCCGGAATCACGTACCAGAGGAAGGGGTTGGACCAGCCCCCGGTCCACACGGTCGGGAACGGCGCCGCGATGCCCGCGAGCCGGCCGTCGACCTTGATCTGCACCTCACGGTAGGGGCCACCACCGGCCTTGCAGGAGTACGGCGCGGCGTCGGGCACCGTCAGATACCAGTACTCCTCGCAGCCGCCGCCCGACCCTGTGGCGTATACCTCGGCGACGATGCGTTCACTGTTCCGGGGCGTGGTGAGGGTGCCGTCCTGAAGGGTGAGGACGCGGTCGGGGGTCTTCTTCGCAGCGGGCTCACCCTTGTGGAGAGTGCCGGCGGGCTCGCCCTCGTAGAACTCGCCCGCGTAGAAGCTGAGCGTGACCTTGACGTCGATGATGCCCGTGTAGGTGTCGTCTACGACGTTCCCGATGAGCATCTCGACGTCCTGGTCCTCCCGGAACGTGTCGCTGTAGCGCGTGACGTCCTTCTCCACCGACCACTCGATGCCGTCGGGCGAGGGCTGCGGAGTGGACGAACGGAAGACCTCGACTCCGCCGATGTGCAGATAGCCGAGCCGGTCGAACTGCCGCCCCTTGACCTTGCCGTCGAGGCGCAGGACGACCTTGCTCCAGCGGTCGCCGCAGCCTCGTGGTGGTGCGTACGTGCCCTTGTAGGGCGTGAAGTCGCGGAACTGTGCCTCGGCGACGGTGACGTCGCACGACTTGGTGTCCGGTCGGGCGACCGGTGGGGCGGCGGTGACCGGGTCGTGCCAGTCGGTGCCGAACTCGGCAGGCACGTCGGCCGATTGCGCGGGGGCCGCTCCGAGGAGGGTGCTCGCCACGAGGGTCACCCCGGCGAGGGTGGACATGATGATCCGTCTTCTCATGGGCGGTGTTCTACGGGGAGTTGGCCCGGGCCGCAATGCGTTCCCGGGCCACGACGGGCCCCTCGACCGGATCGGTCCCCCTCAGTACGGTGGTGCGACCGGTTGGCGGGGGGACGCTATGGATCGGGAACGGGATCGGGAACGGGACGACGCGCCGCGCGAGTTACCTCGTTTCGCCCTCGGCCCCGTGGCGGGTCTGGCGGCCGTCTTCGCCGCCGTACTGATGGCACTGTCCGGCCGATACGGGTACCACCGCGACGAGTTGTACTTCCTCGCGGCGGGCGATCATCCGGCCTGGGGGTATGTCGACCAGCCGCCGCTGACGCCGTTCCTCGCGCGGACAGCCACCGCGCTGTTCGGGGACTCCACCGTCGCGCTGCGAGTCCCGGCAACGCTCGCCTTCGTGGCCGCCGTCCTCGTGGTCGCCCTCGTCGCACGGGAGTTGGGCGGCGGCCGAAGGACACAGATGGTCGCGGCGGGGCTCGCGGGCGTGTCCGGGCAACCGTTGGGCGTCGGGCACATGGTGTCGACGGCGACCTTCGATCTGCTGGCCTGGCTGTTGATCTGCTGGTTGGTGCTGCGACTGCTGCGCACCGGTGACGGGCGGTGGTGGCTCGCGATCGGTCTGTGCGTCGGGGTCGGTCTGCTGAACAAGTACCTCGTGGCGCTGCTGGTCGTCGCGCTGCTCGCGGGCGTGCTCGCCGTGGGGCCGCGGCGGGTGCTGCGCAGCCCCTGGCTGCTCGCCGGCGCTGCCGTGGCCCTCGCGGTGACCGCGCCCAATCTGTGGTGGCAGGCGGATCACGACTGGCCTCAGTTGACGGTCGCGGAGGGTATCGGCACGGACGACGGGACCGAGAACCGGATCCTGTTCGTGCCCGAGCAACTCATCTATCTGTCCCCGCTGTTCGTGCCGGTGTGGGTCGCCGGCTGGCTGCGGCTCTGGCGCGATCCGGTCCTGCGCTGGGCTCGTCCGGCAGCGGTCGCGTACCCGCTGCTGTGCGTGCTGGTCGTGGCCCTGGGCGGCAAGGGGTACTACGTCGTTCCGCTGCTGATCGTGCTGCTCGTGGCGGGCTGCGAGCCGGCTCTGGCCTGGACGCGGCGGCACGGCCGTACGTGGCCCGTGGTGGCCGTGATCGTGACCGTCGCGGTCAACTCGATGGTCACCCTGCCCATACTGCCGCCGAGTTCGCTCGTCGTGCCGATGGCGCTCAACAAGGAGCAGGGCGAGCAGGTGGGTTGGCCCGCGCTGGCCGACGCTGCCGCGGTGGGCTGGTCCGCGATTCCCGCGGGTGAGCGGGCGCGTGCCGTGGTCTTCACGCAGAACTATGGCGAGGCGGGCGCCCTGGACCGCTACGGCCCCGCGCGCGGGCTGCCTCGGCCCTACTCCGGCCATATGAGCTACGCCGACTGGGGCCCTCCGCCGGACTCGGCCGACGGACCGGTGCTCGTCGTCCGGCAGGAGGACGCGGACGGCATCGAGCGGTACTTCACCGACTGCCGTCGGGTCGCGCGCGTGGACAACGGCTACGGGGTGGAGAACGAGGAACAGGGCGCGGCCGTGATGTTGTGCTCGGGGACGACGCAGCCTTGGTCGCGGTTGTGGCCGTCTCTTCGCCACTACTACTGAGGGCTCTCGGATACTTGAGGGCTCGCAGCGAGCTACTGAGGGCGCGCGGTGGCCGGTGACGGGCGGTCAGGCGGCCTTGAGGTTGGCCTTGTCACCCATCACCACGACCGGTTTCTGGTCCGGGTCGAGGGTGCGCAACAGATACTCCATGCCGGACTTGGGCAGGCTCACACAGGCCGACGTACCGCTGCCGTGGTCCATATGCAGCCAGATGCTGCCGCCCTTGGACTGGCCCTGGGGACGGGTCGGGTCGTTCGGTGACGTCCCCTTGACGCGGTTGTAGTCGATGGCGATGACGTAGTCGAAGTCGTTCCAGTGCGACTTGGCCCAGTAGTGCGGGGCCTGGAAGCCCGCCGACTCGGTGTACCGAAGCTTGGCACCCGGGTCGGCGAGGACGCCTCCCGCGTCGCTGAGCGTGAACACCCCGACGGGGCTGCGCTTGTCGTTCTCGCGGTGGTTGGTCGTCCAGCCCTTCTTGCCGTTGTGGCCCTTCCAGCTGCGGGTCTTGTCCCAGGTGGAGCCGGACTTGGTGTAGAGGACGATCGTGGAGTCCGCCGAGTTCTCGCCCTCTCCGTAGACGGCCACGACCTGGCGGGAGCCCGAGGGGATCTGCTTCTGCAGCTTGTCGCCGACGTCGGGGATCGTCTTGAGGTCGACGGTGCGCGCCTGCTCGGACCCGGTCCGGTCGTCCGCCTGTCCGTCGCTGTTCTTCCCGCTCCCGCCGTCCGAACCGCCGCAGGCCGCCAGGGACATCAGAAGCGCACCGGACACCGCGGCCACGGCCGTCGTGCGCATCGCACCGCCTGTTCGCGTCGCACCGCCTATTCGCATCGGTCCATCGTCGCACCACGATCCGGACGATTGCGTCCGGCCCCATGGCTTCCGGTCGATATGCGGGCGGTCCGGACCGAATCTTTGCCTCGCGGCGGAAAACCGTTTGCCTGCGGACACGCTGTGACGCGAACCTTTCACGGTTTGTTGCCTCCCCCACTCCGTTCAACGAGCCCCCTGGGACGTCATGCAGATTCAAGACCTTCCGTATCCCGACCCGGGTGTGCCCGACGCACGCTCGGGGCCCCGGTTCCTGGTGTGGCTCGGCCGGAATCAGCTCGGCGGACAGGCGAAGGCCCTGGCCTGGGGTCTGCTGCACTTCCTGTCCGTGTCCGGACTGCCCTTCTGTGTGGGCTTCGCCGTCCAGGCCGTCGTGGACCGCTCCGGTGCGCGCCTCGGCATGGCGGGCGGGCTGATCGCGCTGTGCGGGCTCGGCATCGCGCTGGGCGACACCATGCTCCACCGGGCCGCGGTCACCAACTGGATCACCGCTGCCGCGCGCGTCCAGCAGCTCCTGGCGCGCAGGACCGCCCTGCTGGGCTCCGCGCTGACGCGGCGCGTGGCGGCCGGTGAGATCGTCGCGGTCTCGACCGGTGACGTGGAGAAGATCGGCTGGTTCGTGGAGGCCGTGTCGCGGTTCACCGCGGCCGCGGTCACCATCGTGCTCGTCTGTGTCGCCCTGGTCGTCTACCAGCCGGCGCTCGGCGTCGTCGTCGCCGTGGGTGTGCCCGTCCTGGCGCTCGCGGTGCTGCCGCTGCTGCCCCGGGCGACCCGGCGCGCCGACATCCAGCGCGAGAAGGCGGGACACGCCACCGAGCTGGCCTCGGACACCGTGGCGGGTCTGCGCGTGCTGCGCGGCATCGGCGGCGAGGAGCTGTTCCTCGACCGGTACCGGCGCGCCTCGCAGGAGGTCCGGCACGCGGCCGTGCGCAGCGCCCGTATGTGGGCACTGATCTCCGCGGTCCAGGTGCTGCTGCCCGGGCTGCTGTTGATCGTCGTCGTCTGGCACGGCGTGAACCTGGCCCGCGACGGCAGGATCACCGTCGGCGAACTGGTCACCGTGTACAGCGCCGTCATGCTCCTCACCTATCCGCTCCGTCACTTCGAGGAGATCGCGATGGCCTACTCCTTCTCCCGGCCGTCCGCGAAACGCGCCGCCCGGGTGCTGTCGCTGGAGCGGGCGACGGACGGCGAGGGCTCGCGCGAGGCCGTCGTACCGGCCGGCGATCTGTACGACCCGGCGACCGGGCTGCTCGCTCCCACCGGACGGCTCACCGCCGTGGTGTGCGGTGACCCGGACGCGGCGGGTGTGCTGGCGGAGCGGCTCGGCGGTCACGCGGCGGACTCCTCGGAGCTGCCGTCGGCGCTCGTCGGCGGCGTGCCGCTGGACGAGCTGCCGCTCGACTCCGCCCGTAGCGCCGTACTCGTCCAGGACAAGGACCCGGTGCTGCTCTCCGGCACCCTGCGCGAACTGCTCGACGTACCCGCCTCCGGGGACGTCAGTGCCGAGGAGGCACTGGCCGCCGCGCAGTGCGGCGACGTCCTGGACGCGCTCGCCCAGGGGTCGCTGGACGCCGACGACCCGATGGACGCCCGGATCACCGAACGCGGCCGCTCCCTTTCGGGCGGCCAGCGCCAGCGTCTCGCGCTGGCCCGGTCCCTGATCACGGACCCGGAGGTACTCGTCCTGGACGAACCGACGTCCGCGGTCGACTCGCACACCGAGGCACGCATCGCCGACGGCATCCGCTCCCTGCGCCAGGGCCGTACGACGGTGGTGTTCACCTCGTCGCCGCTGCTCCTGGACCACGCGGACCGGGTCGTACTCGTCCACGAGGACGAGGTCGCGGCGGTCGGCGTACACCGCGAGCTGCTGCACAGCGAGCCCCGGTACCGGGCCGTGGTGACGCGTGAGACCGACGACGAGGCCGCCGCCCACGAACTGGGCCACCTGCCAGAACTGGAAGAAATCGAGGAAACCGCATGATCGGCGTGGCGCCACCGGCCTACGACCCGGCGGCCCCGACGACCGCAGAGACCCTGCCCGTCGGCGCCCCCGCGACCGTACGCGCCTACGTGGCCGAACTGTTCCGACGGCATCGCCGTGCCTTCCTCCTGCTCATCACCGTCAACACGGTCGCTGTCGTCACCTCGATGGTGGGCCCCTACCTGCTGGGTTCGCTCGTCCAGCGCGTCTCCGACGGCACGGCGGCGGCACGCGAACTGCACCTGGAGCGCACCGCCGCGCTGTTCGTCCTCGCCCTCGTCGTCCAGGCCGTGTTCGTACGCCAGGTGCGGCTGCGGGGCGCGATGCTCGGCGAGCGGATGCTGGCCGACCTGCGCGAGGACTTCCTCGTACGGTCGGTGGGGCTGCCGCCGGGCGTTCTGGAGCGGGCCGGGACGGGGGATCTGCTGTCCCGGATCACCACGGACATCGACCGGCTGGCCAACGCCATGCGCGAGGCCGTGCCGCAGCTGGCCATCGGTGTGGTGTGGGTGGCACTGCTGCTCGGCGGTCTCGCCGTGACCGCGCCGCCGCTCGCGCCCGCCGTGCTGGTCGCCGTCCCGATCCTGGCGGTCGGCTGCCGCTGGTACTTCAAGCGCGCGCCGTCCGGCTACCGCTCCGAGGCCGCCGGTTACGCCGCCGTGGCCGCCGTGCTCTCGGAGACCGTGGACGCCGGCCGCACCATCGAGGCGCACCGCCTGAGCGAGCGCCGCATCGGGCTGTCGGACCGGCGGGTCCAGGAGTGGACCGCCTGGGAGCGGTACACCCTGTGGCTGCGCTCGGTGCTCTTCCCGGTCATCAACCTCACCCACGTCACGGTCCTCGGCTCGGTCCTGATGATCGGCGGGTACTTCGTCCTCCAGGGCTGGATCGGGGTGGGGCAGCTGACGACGGGCGCCCTGATCGCGCAGATGCTCGTCGACCCGGTGGGTTTGATCCTGCGCTGGTACGACGAGCTCCAGGTGGCCCAGGTCTCGCTGGCCCGGCTGGTCGGCGTCCGCGACATCGAGCCGGACGCCGGTGACGCGTCGCTGGCCCCCGACGGCCGGGACGTGCACGCCGACGACGTGCACTTCGGCTACCGCGCGGGCGTCGACGTACTGCGCAAGGTCACCCTGGAGGTCGCGCCGGGCACCCGGCTGGCCCTGGTCGGCCCGTCCGGCGCGGGCAAGTCCACGCTGGGCCGACTGCTGGCCGGGATCTACGCACCCCGGGCCGGCCGGATCACGCTGGGCGGCGCCGAACTGTCCCGGATGTCCGCCGAACGGGTCCGCTCCCATGTGGCACTGGTCAACCAGGAACACCACGTGTTCGTGGGCGCCCTGCGCGACAACCTGCTGCTCGCCCGCACGGAGGCCGACGACGCCGAGCTGTGGGCCGCGCTCGGAGCGGTCGACGCCGACGGCTGGGCGCGGGCGCTGGACGACGGTCTGGACACCGAGGTCGGCTCTGGCGGGCTCGCCCTCACTCCGGCCCAGGCGCAGCAGATCGCGCTCGCCCGGCTGGTGCTCGCCGATCCGCACACACTGGTCCTGGACGAGGCCACCTCGCTCCTCGACCCGCGCGCGGCCCGGCATCTGGAGCGCTCCCTGGCCCGCGTCCTGGACGGCCGCACCGTGGTCGCCATCGCCCACCGGCTGCACACCGCCCATGACGCGGACGTCATCGCGGTCGTCGAGAACGGCCGCATCAGCGAGCTGGGCAGCCATGATCAACTGGTCGCCGCGGACGGCGCGTACGCGGCCCTGTGGCGGTCCTGGCACGGGTGAGCGGGCGCTACCCCGGGTGTGAGCGGGCACTGCCCCGGGTCGGCCTCCGCGCGGGCCGACCCGGGGCCGCTCCGAGGTCCGCACATAAGCGGGGCGGGGTCGCGCAAGGGCGTGCTCCCCGGCCCGGCCCGTTCCCACCGCTGGTGAGAGGGCCGGAGTCTCCCGCCGGGTCCCGTGCCGTTGCGCGGTGTCGAAGAGGGGTGGAAGGGTGGATGTCGGCACCGGCTCGGGGAACGCCCGGGAACCGCCTGGTTCCGCACGTTCCGTACGCCGTACAGGCGAGGCCTGGGCCGAGCGGCCCGCGCACCCGCCGCCGAACACGGTGACAGCAGGCCGGCCCGCACCACCTGGAGGTACCCGTGGACAGCGCCGACGGTTGGGGAGACGACGTCTACCAGCCCGACGGATCCGAGGTTCAGGACGACGCGGGGCTGCTCGACGCCGAGGACACCCTTGAATCCGACGGCGTGAATGATCCTCTGGACCGGGGCTGGTCACCACCGGAGCGACCGTGGGCGGTGGAGCGCAACGATGTGACCGCATCCGAACGGCATCGCGGCGAGACCCTGGACGAGCGCCTCCTGGAAGAGGTCCCGGAGATCGCGGAGCCGGACGGCGACGGCATCGGAGACTGCCCGGACTCGGATGGCGAACCCCTGGACAACGAGGTGGGCGACCTCCGATCCGGCCGTCTCGTGGCGCCGAACGAAGGAGCGCACGAGGATGGGGAGAGCGGCCTGATCGCCACCGACGTGGGCATCGACGGCGCCGCGGCCTCGGCGGAAGAGGCCGCCATGCACATCGTCGACGAGGACTCCCCGTACGGCTGACGGGGCTGGTCCCGTCGTCTCCCCCGACCTGTCCGCGCACCCCCTCCCCAGGCAAGGAGCACTCATGCAGCAGGACAAGCAGCCCGACTACCACCCCGTGGTTTTCCGTGACCGCGCCGCCGGATACGCCTTCCTCACCCGGTCCACCGCGACCAGCGACCGGACGATCGACTGGGACGACGGCGAGACGTACCCCGTCGTGGACGTGGAGATCTCTTCCGAGAGCCACCCCTTCTACACGGGCAAGGCCCGGACCGTGGACACCGAGGGCCGGGTCGCACAGTTCGAGAAGCGGTACGGCAAGGGGAGCCAGGACCAGTCGCCGGGCGGGGGCGACGCGGCCTGATCGTGCCTGGGGGCGAGTGTCGGGCTGTGGGGGGACGGCCCTCGCTCAGCCATCGCCGTCGAGGGACGGCGCTCGCCCAGCGGTCGCGGTCGTTCAGATGAAGTTGAGAGCGGCCGCGCAGCCCACTCCGCCGAGCAGCATGAACGCCGGCATCAGGACCTTCAGCTCGACCCAGCTGCCCGCCCGGAAGCGCATCGCCTTGGGCGGTCCGATCGGGTACCAGCGCTTGCGGCCGACCGGGATCGGCCACAGTATCGGGCAGCCCGACACCGTCAACGCGTCCCCGATGTCGTGCACCAGCGCGCCGAGCAGGATCGGCAGTCCGAGCCACAGGTACTCCTGGCCCGGCGCCGTGAACAGCCAGTCGGCGCCGTTGCCGGGCTTGTCCAGCACTCCCGCGAGGATCCAGGCACTCGTCGCGGCCAGCAGCCACACCAGGATGTCGGCGCTGGAGCCGCGAGTCGCCCGCCAGAGCAGGCCCTCGATCGCGAGCACTATGTGCACGAAGAGGAGTGCCAGGACTCCCCAGCGGCCTCCCGTGATCGCGATGGCCGAGGCCCCGGCGCCGATCATCACCGCCCACAGCCAGGTGTGCGTCAGGGTGCGGTGCCCGCCGGAGCGACGCGGGTCGCCCGCCTTCTTCGTCCCCTTGTAGACGGCGTAGGAAAGCTTGTCGACGATCTCGCACAGCCCTCGCGAGACGGGTCCGAAGGCCCGCGAGATGGTCGCCGCCTTGTGGTCCAGATCCGGGGCAAGCGCCGCGCCCGCGCAGATCAGCGCGCCGACCAGGAGAACCGGCCAGGGCATCGTGTGTCCCGTGGCGGCCGCCGCGGCTCCGACGCCCAGCCAGGCCGCCGCTCCCGACAGTGAGTGTGCTGGTCCCATCATCGCCGTACCCCGCCCCATTCCACTTGTACTGACAGCCAGTTGCCCAGGCGCGCTGACGCTCCGTCGGCGCCACAGCGTAGCGTTCGTGATCTTCCGTCCCGCAGCCGATTCCCCCCTCAAGGGCGTTCACAGGCAAGATGGGTGCGTGACCCTTATCGATCAGCTGCCGAAGACCGCAGATCCCGACGCCCTCTACGAAGCCTTCGAGTCGTGGGCCGGGGAACGCGGTCTCACGCTCTACCCCCACCAGGAGGAGGCGCTGATCGAGGTGGTTTCGGGTGCGAACGTGATCGTTTCGACGCCCACCGGTTCCGGCAAGAGCATGATCGCCGCGGGTGCGCACTTCGCGGCGCTCGCGCGGGACGAGGTCACCTTCTACACGGCGCCGATCAAGGCACTCGTCTCGGAAAAATTCTTCGAGCTGTGCAAGATGTTCGGCACCGAGAACGTCGGCATGCTGACCGGCGACGCGTCCGTGAACTCCGACGCGCCGGTCATCTGCTGCACTGCCGAGGTCCTCGCGTCCATCGCGCTGCGCGACGGCAAGCGGGCCGATGTCGGCCAGGTCGTGATGGACGAGTTCCACTTCTACGCCGAGGGCGACCGCGGCTGGGCGTGGCAGATCCCGATCCTCGAACTGCCGCAGGCCCAGTTCATCCTGATGTCGGCGACGCTCGGCGACGTCTCGATGTTCGAGGAGGACCTGACCCGGCGCACCGGCCGTCCCACCTCGGTCGTCCGCTCGGCGACCCGGCCCGTGCCCCTCTCCTACGAGTACAAGCTGACGCCGCTCACGGAGACGCTCACCGAACTCCTGGAGACCAAGCAGGCGCCCGTCTACATCGTGCACTTCACGCAGGCGCAGGCCGTGGAGCGGGCACAGGCGCTGATGAGCATCAACATGTGCACGCGCGAGGAGAAGGACCAGATCGCCGAGCTGATCGGCAACTTCCGCTTCACCACCAAGTTCGGCCGCAATCTCTCCCGTTACGTACGGCACGGCATCGGTGTGCACCACGCCGGCATGCTGCCCAAGTACCGGCGCCTGGTGGAGAAGCTGGCGCAGGCCGGTCTGTTGAAGGTCATCTGCGGCACCGACACCCTCGGTGTCGGCGTCAACGTGCCCATCCGCACCGTGCTGTTCACGGCTCTGACGAAGTACGACGGCACCCGGGTGCGGACGCTGCGCGCGCGGGAGTTCCACCAGATCGCGGGGCGTGCCGGACGGGCGGGCTTCGACACGGCCGGCTTTGTCGTGGCACAGGCTCCCGAGCATGTCGTGGAGAACGAGAAGGCTCTCGCCAAGGCGGGCGACGACCCGAAGAAGCGTCGCAAGGTGGTGCGCAAGAAAGCGCCGGAAGGCTTCGTCGCCTGGACGGAGAACACGTTCGCGAAACTGATCTCGTCCGATCCGGAACCGCTGACCTCGCGCTTCCGGGTCACACACACGATGCTCCTGTCGGTGATCGCCCGGCCCGGCAACGCCTTCGCCGCGATGCGGCATCTCCTGGAGGACAACCACGAGCCGCGCAAGCAGCAACTGCGGCACATCCGGCGGGCGATCGCCATCTACCGTTCGCTCCTCGACGGCGGAGTCGTGGAGAAGCTCGACGAGCCGGACGCCGAGGGGCGCATCGTGCGCCTCACCGTCGACCTGCAGCAGGACTTCGCCCTCAACCAGCCGCTGTCGACCTTCGCGCTGGCCGCGTTCGAGCTCCTGGAGCCCGAGTCGCCTTCGTACGCCCTGGACATGGTGTCCGTCGTGGAGTCCACGCTGGACGATCCGCGGCAGATCCTCGCCGCCCAGCAGAACAAGGCCCGCGGCGAGGCCGTCGCGGCGATGAAGGCGGACGGCGTCGAGTACGAGGACCGCATGGAGCGGCTCCAGGACGTGTCGTACCCCAAGCCGCTGGAAGAGCTGCTCTTCCACGCGTACAACACCTACCGCAAGAGCCATCCCTGGGTGGGCGACCATCCTCTCTCCCCGAAGTCCGTCATCCGTGACATGTACGAACGGGCCATGTCCTTCACGGAGTTCGTGTCCTTCTACGAGCTTGCCCGCACCGAGGGCATCGTCCTCCGTTACCTGGCAAGCGCCTACAAGGCTCTCGACCACACCGTCCCGGACGACCTGAAGTCGGACGACCTGGAGGACCTGATCGCCTGGCTCGGCGAGATGGTCCGACAGGTCGACTCCAGCCTCCTCGACGAGTGGGAGCAGCTCGCCAACCCGGAGGTGATGACGGCCGAGGAGGCCCAGGAACGGGCCGACCAGGTCAAACCCGTCACCGCCAACGCCCGTGCCTTCCGGGTTCTCGTCCGCAACGCCATGTTCCGCCGCGTCGAGCTCGCCGCCCTCGACCACGTCCGGGAACTCGGCGAGATGGACAGCGAGTCCGGCTGGGACGCCGACGCCTGGGGCGAGGCGATGGACAAGTACTGGGACGAGTACGACGACCTCGGTACCGGCCCCGACGCGCGCGGACCCAAGTTGCTGCTCATCGAGGAGGAGCCGCAGAACGGACTGTGGCGCGTTCGCCAGGCCTTCGCCGACCCGAACGGCGATCATGACTGGGGCATCAGCGCGGAGATCGACCTGGCGGCCTCGGACGCCGAGGGCCGTGCCATCGTCAAGGTCACCGACGTCGGCCAGCTGTGAGCACAGGAGAACGCGACACATGACGAATCCAGCGGAGCGACTCGTCGACCTGCTCGACCTGGAGCAGATCGAGGTCAACATCTTCCGTGGCCGCAGCCCGCAGGAGTCCCTGCAACGGGTCTTCGGCGGGCAGGTGGCAGGCCAGGCCCTGGTCGCAGCCGGCCGCACCACGGACGGCGAACGCCCCGTGCACTCGCTGCACGCGTACTTCCTGCGCCCGGGCCGCCCGGGCGTGCCGATCGTGTACCAGGTCGAACGGGTCCGCGACGGCCGGTCGTTCACCACGCGTCGCGTCACCGCCGTGCAGCAGGGCCGCACGATCTTCAATCTGACCGCCTCCTTTCACAAGCCAGAGGAAGGGAGCTTCGAGCACCAGCTGCCGCCGGCCCGTGAGGTCCCCGATCCCGAGTCGCTCCCGACCGTCACTCAGGAGATCAAGGAGCATCTGGGCGCGCTCCCCGAGACGTTGGAGCGCATGGCCAGGCGCCAGCCCTTCGACATCCGCTACGCGGACCGGCTGCGCTGGACCCCCGAGGAGATCGAGCACGCCGAACCGCGCAGCGCCGTGTGGATGCGTGCCGTCGGTCCCCTGGGCGACGACCCGCTGGTCCACACCTGCGCGCTCACCTACGCGAGCGACATGACGCTCCTGGACGCCGTCCGCATCCCGGTGGAACCTCTCTGGGGCCAGCGCGGTTTCGACATGGCGTCCCTGGACCACGCGATGTGGTTCCACCGGCCGTTCCGCGCCGACGAGTGGTTCCTGTACGACCAGGAGTCACCGATCGCGACGGGTGGCCGGGGGCTGGCCCGGGGCCGGATCTACGATCTTGAGGGACGTCTGCTCGTCTCGGTCGTCCAGGAGGGACTGTTCCGCAAGCTCGAGGGCTGATCCAGCCGAGGTCAGGCGTTTCTGCGGCGCAGCCAGCCGAGGAGACGTCGAGGGCGTTCCTGTTCGTCGATCGTCTGCCGTGCTTCGGCCCGGTGCCGCACTCCTGTCAACTGCCGTACGTCGGCGTGTTCCTGCAGTCCTGCCGGGCGCCGTACACCGGCCGACCGGAAGGCCTCGGTCGGCTGCCGCACGTCACCGGACTGTCGCCGCTCCTCGATCAACCGTCGCCGCTCCTCGATCAGTTCTGATCGTTCCCGACTCGCGACCGGAGTCGGAGGCTTCGGTGTCGGTCGCGGCGCCCGACGGTGTGCGCGTGCCTCTTGCAGAGTGTTGGCCAGATCGGACCGGAGCCAGCTGATCTCGTCGGGGTCCTCCGCCGTCATGATCCGTGCGGCGATGTGTGCGGCGGGCGAGTCGGGCGCGCCGTGCGTGGTCCGTTCCGGATCGAAGCGGCTCATGTAGGCCCGTTCGTACGGATCGGCGACGATCTCCGCGACCTGCGCGGGATCGAGCAGTGAGGCGACTGCCGCGGCACGGGCCCAGGGATCCTCGGTCTGCCGCAGCAGGAAGCCCACGTGGCGCCCTCGCCAGTTCCGGGCCCTCAAGTCCAGGCCCGCGTCCAGTTGATCGCGCAACCCTTCGGGTGTACGCCCGTTCAACAGCGGAGCGTTCTCATCGGCCTCGGCGAACTGCCGCAGTTCTTCTGCCAGGTACAGCCAGACGACGGCCCTGTAGCGGTTCAAGTAGAACTTGACGGGCACGACGAATCCCAGGCGCGCGAACCTTGTGAACCGGGCCGCCGTCACATCCATGAGAGCCGCGCCCTCCGACGTACCGACCGCCTCGACGCGTTTCTTCAATCCGTCCGGGAACCCGTCCTCGGACATCACCCGATCGATCTCCGCTCGGGCCACGCGACGGCCTCCGCCGCCTTCGTCCGGGACGGTTCGGATGCAACCGAGTCGTACGGCGAGGTCGAACTCGCCTCGTTTGAGCCCCAGCTCTCGTGCCGCGCGGCTCTGTGCGAGTGTCTGCCGGGCCGCCGTGACGACGGCCTGATTCGCGCCGCCGACGGTGGCGTTCGCAGGAGCGGCAGCGGTGTTCACGCCGGGCGTGACGGGCTGTGTGATGGTGTTGCCGGACATGGTGGTTCTCCCCCGTAGCAGCGGTGTGCGCTTGCGTGCGCTTGCTTCGAGAAAAACCGTAGCCGGTTCGCCGCGACTCCCGCCGAGCCTGTGGATAACTCTGGCGGCAGAGCGTTTGTGCAGGTCAGAGATCGATCGAGGATGAGTGTTCCGGCTGGCGGGCATCGATGTGGAGGTGTTCGCCGACGCGGTTGACGAGCAGCGTCATCTCGTACGCGACCTGGCCGATGTCGGCCTCCGCCGCGCTGAGCACGCACAGGCAGCTGCCGGTACCGGCGGCCGTGACGAAGAGCACGGCGTCGTCGAACTCGATCATCGTCTGGCGCACGCGGCCCGCGCCGAAGTGCCGGCCCGACCCCTTGGCGAGGCTGTGCAGGC
Source organism: Streptomyces sp. NPDC050988 (assembly GCF_044456225.1). Taxonomy (NCBI): domain Bacteria; kingdom Bacillati; phylum Actinomycetota; class Actinomycetes; order Kitasatosporales; family Streptomycetaceae; genus Streptomyces; species Streptomyces sp. NPDC050988. Next base: position 382,223 of record NZ_JBITFQ010000003.1, read on the forward strand.
CCGAGGAGACGGCGGCGAGATGCTCGGCGTCCTCCCGCCTGAGCCCTGTGCTCGCCCCGGTCACCAGGCCGTCGTTCGACAGCACCAGCGCGTGTCGTACGTGCTCCACACGCTGGGTGAGGTCGTCCAGCAGCCAGCCAAGTCCCTGGTTCTCAGCCATGATCCGTCTCCCCGTGGATATGTGGCTCCCCCTGGCCGGAGGATCTGATCAACCAGCCTTCCCCACCACCGCCGTCCGGGCAAGGAGGATAGGGGCATGGCACACAAGATGACCGATGAGGAATGGCGGGCCTTCGTCTCGAACGGCACGCGCACGGGCAAGTTGTCGACCGTCCGGGCCGATGGGAGCCCGCATGTGGCACCGATCTGGTTTCTGCTCGACGGGGACGATCTGGTCTTCAACACGGCGAAGACCACGGTCAAGGGACAGAATCTGGCCCGCGACGGCCGCGTCGCCCTGTGCGTGGACGACGACCGGCCGCCGTACGCGTACGTCGTCCTGCAAGGGCGCGCCCGGATCTCGGAGGACCTCGACGAACTCCGGCTGTGGGCGGGGCGCATCGGAGCCCGCTACATGGGCGAGGAGCGGGCCGAGGAGTTCGGCGCCCGCAACGGCGTGCCCGGCGAACTCCTCGTACGCGTGAGGATCGAGAAGGTCCTCGCGGAAGGCGGCGTCGCGAACTGAGCGGGCCCGCGCGGCGGGTGAGCGAGGGACCCGCGTCGGCCGCTGAAGCTCTTCGCGTCGGCCGAGCGAGGTTCCTCGTGTTGGGCCGGTGACGTTCTTCGTGTCAGCCGACCGAGTCGAGCAGCCTGGCGGTGTGCATCCGCCCGGCGTACTCGACGAGACGTATCAGTACCTCCTTCCCCGAGTCGCGGTCACGGGCATCGCAGAGCACGACAGGCGTTCCCTTGTCGAGGTCGAGGGCGCGTGACACGTCGTGCGCGCCGTACGTCCGCGAGCCCGTGAAGCAGTTGACGGCCACCACGAAGGGGATGTGCCGGTGCTCGAAGTAGTCCACCGCGGGGAAGCAGTCCTCCAGCCGCCGGGTGTCAGCGAGGACGACGGCACCGAGGGCCCCTTGCGACAGTTCGTCCCACAGGAACCAGAATCGGTCCTGGCCCGGCGTTCCGAAGAGGTAGAGCGACAGGCCCGACCTGATGGTGATACGGCCGAAGTCCATGGCGACGGTCGTGGTGACCTTCTGGTCCACGCCGCCGGTGTCGTCCACCGACTGGCCCGCCTCGCTCAGCAGTTCCTCGGTGCGCAGCGGCCTGATCTCACTGACCGCGCCCACCAGGGTGGTCTTGCCCACGCCGAATCCGCCGGCGACGAGAATCTTCAACGCCAGGGCGGTTGTCTCATCGCTCGTGGCGTCGGAGTGTTCGGAGACCATCGATCACTTCTCTCGGGAGTGCCGACCGCGGTCGGCATCAGTACGTGTGTGGCAGGGGGTGTTATCCGTCATCTACAGGGCCCTCAGTCCTTCGATGACCTCGCGCAGGATGCGCTCGTCGGGCAGTTGCGCGGGCGGCACCGGGAGGCTGACCTTGACGCAGCCGAGTTCCAGGAGGTCACCGAGGAGCACACGCACCACGCCCACGGGCAGGTCGGCGTCCGCGGCCAGTTCGGCGACCGACTGGGTCTCGATCCGGCAGAGTTCGATGAGGGCTCTGTGCTCCGGCCCGAGTCCGGTGTCGTCGCGGACGTCCGGTGCCCCCGTGTCGAGTGAGACGAGCGCGATCAGGTCGAGGCGCACCCCGGTCGGGCCGGACTTGGTGCGCCCGCCCGTCATCGCGTAGGGGCGGACGAGCGGCCCGGCCTCGTTGTCGTACCACTGACTGCCCGGGTGTTCAGGAGGGCCTGTCCGGTCCTCGGCCATGTGCGCCGGCATCGTCGGTCACCCGGCCGCGGGCGGGTGAGCGGCGGTGCGGGGAGCCGAGTAGAGGTGCTCCCCCACCCGTTTGACCAGGAGCGCCATCTCATAGGCGACCAGGCCGATGTCGGCCGTCACGGCGCTCAGCACAGCCAGGCAGGAGCCTTCTCCGGCGGCCGCCACGAACAGGAAGCCGTCGTCCATCTCCACCATGGTCTGGCGCACGCCACCGGCGCCGAAGTGACGGCCCGCCCCCTTGGCCAGGCTGTGGAAGCCGGAGGCGATCGCGGCGAGATGCTCCGCGTCCTCGCGCCTGAGGTCGCTGGACGCGCCGACCGCGAGCCCGTCGTTGGACAGCACGACGGCATGTCGCACTTCGGCGACGCGCAGCGCCAAGTCGTCCAGCAGCCAGTCGAGTTCGCCGGACCTATGGGCGGTCCCCATGCCCGGTTCCTGGATCATGCGGGGTCTCCTTCGCTGCTGTCGCTGCCCGCTACGGGGTCGGGGGTGACGCCGGGACCGGGTGCACGGCCGCCGCCGCGGGTCCACCCCGCGCGATAGGCCGCCATGCGGTCCCGTACCGCCTCGGGGGTGCGCTCGTCGTCCTTCCGAGGCGCGGCTTCCGCAGGCTCGTCGGGTCGTCCTTCGCGCAGTTGCGGGGCGAGGCTGGCCTGTCGTACGCGCCGTGGGAGTTCGTCGGATTCCACGGTGTCGTCCTCGGGTCGGTGCAGGCGCAGGGTGGTCACGCCGGGCGGCGGATGGCCTTCGCGCTTGCCTTCGGAGGAGGCTTCCGCCTCGATGGGTATGGGAGGCACCAGCGCCGGCCGCTCGTTCAGCGCCTCTATGGACGGTCCCTCTACGGAGTCGCGTTTCCGGGCGGGGCCGGGCACGCGCGCGTATGTGCGTTCCGCGGCCTTCTCCGGGTCCGCCCGGCGGCCACCGGAACGTTCCTCCGCGGCGGGCTGCAGCAGTGGCGTGGGAAGCAGGACGACCGCGGTGGTGCCTCCGTAGGGCGAGGTCCGCAGATGGACCTTGATGCCGTGGCGGGCCGCGAGCCTGCTGACCACGAAGAGGCCGAGCCGGTCGCTGTCGAAGAGATCGAGTGCCTCGGACTGCTCGATGCGGCGGTTGGCCTCGGCGAGTGTCTCCTTGCCCATACCGAGCCCTCGGTCCTCGACCTCCACGGCGTAGCCGTTGCCGACCGGCTCTCCGGTGACGCGCACCCTGGTGTGGGGCGGTGAGAACTGGGCGGCGTTCTCGACGATTTCGGCCAGCAGGTGGGTGAGGTCCGCCACAGCGGCTCCGACGACCGAAGTCTCTGGGAGTTGTCGTACCTCCACGCGCGCGTAGTCCTCGACTTCCGAGACGGCGGCACGGACGACGTTCGTCAGGGAGACCGGCATGCGCCAGGCACGGCCGGGGGCGGCTCCGGAGAGGATGATCAGGCTCTCCGCGTGGCGTCGCATGCGGGTGGTGAGGTGGTCGAGCCGGAAGAGGTCGCTCAGCTCGTTCGGGTCGTCGGAGCGGCGTTCCATGGCGTCCAGCAGGCTCAGTTGGCGGTGGACGAGAACCTGGCTGCGGCGGGCGAGGTTGACGAAGACTCCGGAGATTCCGCTGGCGAGTTCGGCGCGCTCGACCGCGGCATGCAGGGCGGCACGGTGCACGGTGGTCAGGGCTTCCGCGACCTGTCCCGCCTCGTCCTCCGCGGGTGGTCCCGGCGGGGCCTCGGCACGGACGTCGATCTCCTCCCCCGCGCGCAGTTTCCGCATGGCGTGCGGAAGTTTGCGCCGGGCGATCTCCAGGGCGGTGTTGCGCAGGCTCACCAGCTCGATGACGAGACCGCGCCCGATGCGTACGGAGATGACGAGCGACGCGGCCACGGCGACGAGGCCCAGCAGAACAGCGGCACCGGCCGGGGCGAGCAGGCCGCGGCGGAGCGGGTCGGCCCGGTCCGCGACACCACTGCCGGCGTCCGCCTCGATCGTTCGCATGTCGTCCTGCACGCGCGCATGTGCCGCGTTCCAGGTCTCCTCGGGCGCGGCGCCGAGCGCCCTGCCGCCCGGACCGGCCGCGAGCACGTGGTTCTCGACGGCGTGTACGTCGGCGTACGCGCTGCTCTCCACGAGGCCCTGCCAGGCGACTCGCTCGGAGCCACGCAGATCGGCGACGGCCGACTCGGTGAGCAGCCTGCGGGTGTCGACCGCGCCGGTGAACATCCGGAGCCGCTGCCCTTCGAGGGTTCCGGCGAGCCGGGCACCCGCGAGTACCGCGTCCTCCTGCGCGAGGGCCTCACCCGCCCGGGAGAACTCGAGCAGCACGCGCGCGTCGGAGCCGATCTCCGCGTCCTGGATGCCGGTGAGCGCGCCGCCCAGGGAGAAGGCCGTAGCGATGGTCTTGGTGTACCGCTCGTGCGTCTCGTGCCAGCCGGTCCTCCGGTCGAGTACGGCGGTCCGCAGGGAGCGGAGCTGTTCGGCTCCGGAGACGAAGGTTTCGAGGCGTTCGGCCACCCCGGAGGGCAGTTCCTCGCTGTCGGCGACGGTGCTGTCGTTCCCGAGCCGGAGTTTCGCCACGGCCCGGTCGGTGCGTGCCGTCAGCTTCTTGAGATCGCTCGCCCGGTCGGCGGCGGGTTTGGTCGCGTAGCCGACGGCCGCCGCGCGTTCTTCCTGGAGCGCGGCGACGGCCGCGGCGACCGGGGCACGCACCTGGGAGTCCACGCGCTGCAACTGCCGCAGCCTGGAGACGTCCTGGGCGGTCGTCACGGTGGCGTACGCCCAGAGTGCGAGCAGGGAGACGACGGGCACCATCAGCAGGCAGACGATCTTCGCCCGCACGGTCCGGGGACGCAGGCTCCAACCTCCCGCGCTCGTGGGCGCGTCACTGAGCACCGTGCCAGCGGATTCCTCGGGCCCGGAGCCCTCGTCGGCCGGCGGTCCGGCGTGCGCGCGGCGTCCCCGCGCCGGGATCGGCGCTGTCTGGGAGCCGTCTGTCGGGGTCCTACGGGGTGTACGCATGGCCTCCTCGCTCGGGGTGGTTCGGGGGACGCGCCCGCCGGGTCGCCGGTCCGGGCCCTCCGCTAGCGGAGAGCGCTCTCGACGGGCCGCTGGGCCGAGGCGGAGGCCTCGCGCTCCCCCGCCGTCGGGGAGAGCGCGACGAACGCCGATGTCAGGAAGAGATAGGACCCGAGGCCGACGGCGAGGGGGAAGATGAACTGCATCGCCGTGGCCCCGGGCAGGACGTCACCGGAGGGCGAGACCCGCACGCCGACCGCGGTCATCCCGGTGTAGTGCATGCTGCTCACCGCCCCGCCCATGACGAGGGAGGCGACGGCGACCGCGATCGGCGACTTGATGTTGAGTGCCGCCCACAGGGCCGCGGTCGCCGCGACCACGGCGATCAGGACGGAGATCCCGACGAGCACCGGGTCGTAGGTGACGCCGCCGTGCAGCCGCAGTGCGGCCATGCCCAGGTAGTGCATGCTCGCCACGCCGAGACCGGTGGTGAGCCCGCCGAGCACCAGCGCACGCCCGCGGTCCCGGCCGTAGCCGACGGCGAACACGCCCGCGCCGACGACGACCATGGCGACGAGCAGGCTGAGCACGGTGAGTGGCACGTCGTAGCGGATGTCGGTGCCGCTGACGCTGAAGCCGAGCATCGCGACGAAGTGCATCGTCCAGATACCCGTGCCGATGGCGGAGGCCGCGGTGAGCAGCCAGTTGCGGCGCGACCGCCCCGAGGCATCGAGCGCACGGACCGTGCAGCGCAGTCCGAGGGCGGCGCCTATGCAGGCCATCACGTACGACAGCGCGGGGGTCAGCCAGCCGAAGGTGGCGTGGTCCAGGTGTCCCATGGCTCCGGGACGCTAGTCCCGCCAGGAGCGCACGAAGGGGGCGCGTTTCGAAAGGTGGTGGAATCTGGCGCAGCAGTACACCGGAACGATCGCGTCACGCTCGAACATGCGCGCCGCGCCGTGATCCGTGTCGGCGTTCGATCGCGTCGCTCACTCATCGGTGCGAGATCATGCGGTGCATGAGCGACGACCACACGCATGTCCAGGATTTCTTCGCGGCCCGCGCGGCCGACTGGGACACCCGGTTCCCCGACGACGGTCCGGTGTACGCGGCGGCCGTCACCGAACTCGGGCTGCGGGAGGGCGACCGGGTGCTCGACGCGGGCTGCGGTACAGGTCGTGCCCTGCCACCCCTCAGGGACGCCGTGGGGCCCTCCGGAGTAGTCCTCGGCGCGGACCTCACCCCGGCCATGCTGCAGGCCGCGGTGCGGGCGGGCCGTGACCGGGACGGACAGTTGCTGCTCGCCGACGTGGCGGGGCTGCCGCTGCGCTCGGAGTCCCTCGACGCCGTGTTCGCGGCCGGTCTCGTCGCCCACCTGCCCAACCCCTCGGAGAACCTGCGGGAGTTGGCGCGAGTCGTGAAACCCGACGGGACACTGGCCCTCTTCCACCCGATCGGCAGGGCGGCCCTCGCGGCGCGTCAGGGCCGCCGGATCACATCGGACGACCTGCGGGCGGAGCCCAATCTCCGCCCGCTCCTGTCCGGCTCCGGCTGGCGTCTGACCTCCTACGTGGACGAGGACTCCCGGTTTCTCGCGCTGGCCGTACGCCTCCCCTGAGGCCGCGTATCGGCACGTTCCCGGGACCTGGTGCGCCCGTCGGGCCTCAGGCCGTTCCGGCGACCTCGGCGGCGAATGCGGCCGGGTCGTCGAACATGATGTTGTGCCCCGCTCCGGGCACCGTCACCACCCGCACCCCGGCGTCCTCCAGGGCTTCCCTGCCCTTGAGTTCACCGCTGAGGGCACCCTGCAGATAGACCCGGTCGACCGCCAGACCTTCGAGCATGCGGCGCATCGTGGGGTTCGATCCGCGGAAGAGTCCGGTCGCGGTGCGGTGGAGGCCACGCGGGTCGGCCAGCCGCATGGTCGCCGCCCACTGCGGGCCGATCTTCTCCAGCACGCGCGCGTGGCCGTCGTTGACGTAGTCGTCCTCTTCGTAGGAGGCGATTCCGCTGCTGCCCGCCGTGACGGGAGGGCGCGGATCGAGGTTGGCCTCGGTGAGGACCAGTCGTGAGACGAGGTCGGGCCGCCGATGGGCGAGCACGATGGCGACGGAGCCACCCATGCTGTGCGCGATCAGTTCCGCGTCGGTGGCGCCCGCCTCGTCCAGCGCCGCCGCCAGCGCGTCCGCGTGGTCGTCGAGGGTGTAGCCGAAGTGTTCCGGCCTGTCGCTGATGCCATGTCCGGGCAGGTCAACGAACGCCGTTCTACGGCGCCGGCTCGCCTTCCTCGAGGAACCGGCGAGCTTCTTCTACGAAGGTGATCGACCGCTGCGGGCCGAGGAGTTGGACGATCCGTTCCGGCGCGGGATCCTCACCATCGCGCGCGCCACGAGCCGGGCCGAACTGGCATGGCTGCGGTCCATGATCGACTCACTTGACCCGGGTGGACGGTGACCGCCCCACAGCCCTGCCCCTCTTCTGAAGTCGAAGCTTCAACTCTACTTTGAGTAGCAGTACATGAGCGATCGGCTACGCCAACCGCACAGGGGGAAGGTGGCCCGCATGTCCGGCATATTGGCCAGACTCTGGAAGTTCGCTTCACGCCCGCGACCGATCACGTCCCCGGAGCATCCGCCTCCGGCGAAGCGCCGTCCGGAAAAGCGCACCCACAACCTGTTCGAGGCCGCCGCGGCGTATGTGTCGGCATGCGCCGAGGACGACCAGGACGGGATCGACGAGGCCGCGACCTGGGTGTCGCCGGAGGCGCTGTCGTTCGGGGTCAACGAGCTGGCCTGTCGGGCTGTCATCGCGATCGCGCGGGAGCGCGACGAGTCGCCCGCGGCGGTGGCCCGGACGCTCCTCGGCCTGCCTGCCGCCTGACGCCGACAGATACCAGGTCGGTACCGAGGCGGACGCCGGCGGGGGGACAGGCATGGGACGGACGAGGCGGCGACCAGTGGTCGTTTCGCCCCCGTCCAGGGGGACAACCGCAGCTCCGTACGCATTCGGGGCCCGTGACAAGCGCCGCGGGGGCGCATTAGGGTGCGCCGACGGACGTAGCAATGGGGAGGCAGGGATGGCCGGGACGGACGATGAGGCCGTCGCCGCCGGGGACGACGACGCACTGTATGTGCTGACGGCGGTGCTCTTGACGCCTGCGCAGTTCCCCAGCGTGCTGGGCGACGACTATCCGGAGGCGTGCGCGGCTCTCGCTCTCGCGCCGCTTTCCGACGGGTACGGCCTGGTGCTCGGCCAGGACGGGGACGGGTCGCGGTGGACGGTTGTCATCGATGACGTGTCACTGGTGGCTGTCGCCATCGCGTCCTGGGACTGCGGCATGGAGTACGACCTGTCGCCGGACGAGCGCTCGATGGTCGCGGCGCTGCCCGGGTGGCCGCTCGCCGTGGCCGTGGCGGCACCCGGTGTGCCCGCCCCGCACGATCCGCCGCCGGACATCGCGGAACAGGCTCCCCTGTCCCCGCCGGACACCTCCACGTGGGGCCCGGCTCAGCGGCGTCTGGGCGCCGACGAGATCGCCCTCCAGTGGGCGGCGTGGCGGGAGCAGATCGACGACAAGGAGTTCGCCGGCCAGAACGGCGAGGCACCGCCGGAGCAGGACGCGCAGGACGACGAGTCCGGCAAGGGCGGAGAGGCCGGCGACAGCGGGAGCACGCCTCTCACCGGCGTCCAGCGTGTCCTCGCGGAGGCTCGCTCCTACGTGGACTCGGCACCTCCTCTCGGCCGAGTGCGATCGTCCTTCGCCTCGGGTGACGCGCGGATGCTCCGGGCCGACGGGCCGGGCTGGTCGATGGTGGCCAGGACCGACGACATCGCCTTCGTGCTCCTCGACGAGAAGCCCGGAGAGGTTCTGCCGGTCGGCCGCGGGCCCGAACTGCCCGGGCTGCTGGAGGCGCTGGACAAGATCGCCGTACGTCCCAGCTGAGCCCGTGGAACAGCTTCCGGGACAGCTTGGGCCCCGTCCGAGGTGCTACCTGCCGACGGCAGACGCGATCACGGCACGGGCACGGCACGGGGTGGAGCAGGGGCGCGCGGCCGCCCCCGGGCCGTACCGTCGGCAGGCCCGTGAGCGGCGACATGGTCAACTCCTGCGCTCTGTGAAGGGAATCGACCGGACCGGCCCCGCCTCAGCGGCCCAGCTCCTTGCGGGACACACGGCGCAACCTGCGCCGCTGTGAGGGGTCCAGCGTCAGATACGCTGCCGTCGGAACTCCCAGGACGATCAGGAGGGCAGCCCACCAGGGCAGCCATATGAGCAGGAGAAGCCCGACCGCCACACCCCCTGCGGCGATCTTCGCGTTCTTCGACATGTGCGTAGCCTCCTTCGCGGCCACTGCCGCTCTCTGTCTTGAGAACGGGTCCGTGTTCCCAGCAGTTCCAGGCCGCGACCCTGATACAACCCTGAGTCGCGCCCCCTACTCGACCCTGAGCGGCTCCCCGACCTCGTACATGTGCCGCAGGGCCTGCCGGTAGGAGTCCACGAGTCCCGTCTCCGCGTAAGGGATACCCAACTCTCGGCAGTGTGCGCGCACCAGGGGCCGGACGAGCTTCAGATGAGGACGGGGCATGCTCGGGAACAGGTGATGCTCGATCTGGTAGTTGAGGCCGCCCAGGAACCAGTCGGTCACGGCACCCCCTCGGATGTTGCGCGATGTGAGCACCTGGCGACGCAGATGCCCCATCCCTCGCCATCGGGGTCGGGCATCTCCATGCCCTTGTGGTTCGGTGCGAAGGCCAGGCCCAGGTGCAGCCCGAAGAGCGCCTGGTGAAGGGCGGCGAAGGCGAGGGCCGTACCGAGGGGCATCGAGCCGAGCAGCAGCGTCACATACCCGGCGACGTGCGCCACCAGCAGGAAACCCTCGACCACGCGTTCCCGCGGAGGCTGTCGACGCAGGTCCTGGAAGCCGTGGACCTTCAGGGCGATGCCTTCGAGGAGGGTGAGCGGGAAGAAGAGCCAGGCCTGGTTGCGGGTGAGCCAGCGCCGGAAGCCGCTGCGGTCCGCGGCCTGTCCCCTGGTGAAGACCAGGACGTCGGCCACGACGTCGGGATCCTTGTGGATGTGGTTGGGGTTGGCGTGATGGCGGTTGTGCTTGTCGTTCCACCAGCCGTAGCTCATCCCGAGCAGCAGATTGCCGTGGACGAGCCCGATGAGACGGTTCACCGACCGGTTGCCCGCGATCTGGGAGTGCCCCGCGTCGTGGCCCATGAAGGCCGTGCGGGCGGACATCACGGCGAGCAGCGGCGCCAGGAGCAGCACCCACCAGGAGTGGCCGATCAGGACGACACCCGCGACGACGCCGGCCAGGACCAGCGCGTTGCCGGCGATGGCCAGCGCGTACCAGCCCTGCCTGCGGTCGAGGAGACCCTGGCCCTTGACGGTGCGCAGGAGCGGTGTGAACTCGCTTCCGGCGGAGACCCTGGGAGGGCGTTCCACGACGGCTGAGACGTTTTCGGGCATGGCGGGACTCCGGTTCTGGAGGCTGGAGGAGCAGGCTGGAATGAGCGGGCTGCGGCGGACCGGCTGCGGGGAAACGCCGACCTCAAAAAACGTACGGATCAGCGACCCTGGGCGACCATGGCGCCACCCCCCGTGTCCGGGCGGGGGACAACCTCGGCCGCCCGGTGGACCTGGCAACACCCTCCGGAGAGAGTGGCCCGCGTCACACCGATCGACGGCCACCGAGAGTCACTCGTGCTGTATCCTCGGCGACCCTGACCCCAGGTAGTCAAATTTGAGGAACGCGTCATAGCTGTGCAGAGGATTCCTGCCGCAACTCCCTCCGAGATCTCAGAACTGGCCCGCTGCTGTGCCGTGTTCATGCCTGCCGATCCGGCCCGTACCGGCACCGTCGCCTTCTGGATGCCCGACGGTGAAGACCCTCCCGCGATCGACTCCGGTGCTGTCCAGGAGCTGACCGTCGCTCTGCCCGGCGAGGACGGTGTCGAGCTGGTGACCGTGCCGGCCGTCGTGCTGCCGGTGCGGGCCGCTCTGCCGGTGCTCACGCGCGCGCGTGCCGCGGGGCACGCCCACAGGGCGACCGCCTTCTGGGGTGCCGCGGCCGTGCTCGCGCTCCAACTCGCCGCGCGGGGGCTGCTGCTGCCCGGTCTGAGCGCCGGCGACCACGACGCGTGGCGTGCCGGGCCCCTGGGGGCGGCTGACCTGGGGCGGATCCGCGAGCTGGCCGCCGCCATGCCGCCGCACGCGCACGCGGTGCCGGTCGACGAGGCGGAGCCGCTGCGGCTCTCGGATCCCGAGTGGCTGCTGCGTGCCTTCCTCGACGCGGTCGCCGACACGCTGCCCCGCTCCCCCGCCGCGACGCTCGCTGCGGGCGGCCCTGCCTTCGCCGCTCCCGAGCCCCAGCACGTGCCCGAGCAGCGTGCGTGGGCGGCCGACGTGGCCGCGGGGCATGACGCCGGCGTACGGATCTCGCTGCGCGTCGAGGTGCCGGGCCTCGCGTCGGCCGTGTCGGACGAGACCAGGCTGCCGTTCCGTGCGGTGCCGCAGTTGCACAGCGTGAGCGATCCGGCCCTGCTGGCGGACGCGTCCGAGGTGTGGGGCGGCACGAGCCCTGCCTTCGGTCCGCGCGCCCGGATGGACGCCCTGCTCGCGTTGCGTCGCGCCGCACGGGCCTGGGCCCCGCTCACTCCCCTGCTCTCGGCGAGCGTGCCGGACTCGATCGAACTCGCCGACGAGGAGGTCACGGAACTCCTCGGCGAGGGTGCCCGATCGCTCGCGGCCGCCGGTGTCGAGGTGCACTGGCCCAAGGAGCTGGCTCACAAACTGACGGCCCGCGCGGTCATCGGCCCGCCGGACGACGAGCGGGACCCCGACAGGCTGTCGTCGGACACGCCGTCGTTCCTGTCGGCCGACGCGCTGCTGGCCTTCGACTGGCGGTTCGCCCTGGGCGACCAGCAACTGACGCGTCAGGAGCTGGACCAACTCGCCGAGGCGAACCGCCCCATGGTGCGGCTGCGTGACCAGTGGGTGCTCGTCGACCCCCAGGAGGTTCGTCGCGCCCGCGCCCAGCAGGATCACAAGCTGACGCCCATCGACGCGCTGAGCGCCGTCCTGACGGGCTCCACGGAGGTCGACGGCCAGAGGATCGACGTACGGCCCACGGGGTGGCTGACGACGCTGCGGGACCGTCTGTCGGACCCGGAAGGGCAGGAGCCCGTCGGGCAGCCCGCCGCGCTGGACGCGACCCTGCGCGACTACCAGCTGCGCGGGCTCAGCTGGCTGGCCCGTATGACCTCGTTGGGTCTTGGCGGCTGCCTCGCGGACGACATGGGCCTGGGCAAGACGATCACGCTGATCGCACTCCATCTGCACCGGCAGACCGACGAGTCTGCCGCGGGACCCACGCTCGTCGTCTGTCCGACGTCCCTGATGGGCAACTGGCAGCGCGAGATCGAGCGGTTCGCCCCGGGCACGCCTGTCCGCCGCTTCCACGGTGCGCGGCGGAGCCTCGAAGGGGTGGCCCCGGGCGAGTTCGTACTCACCACGTACGGCACGATGCGGCTCGACGCGCCACGGCTGGCCGAGGCGTCCTGGGGCATGGTCGTGGCCGACGAGGCACAGCATGTGAAGAACCCGTACTCGGACACGGCCAAGCAACTACGGACGATCGGGGCCCACGCGCGCGTGGCGCTCACCGGAACCCCTGTGGAGAACAACCTCTCCGAGCTGTGGGCGATTCTCGACTGGACGACACCGGGCCTGCTGGGCCGGCTCGGCACCTTCCGCAACCGGTACGCCAAGGCGGTCGAGGGCGGGCAGGATCCGGGGGCGGCGGACCGGCTCGCCCAGCTCGTGCGACCGTTCCTGCTGCGCCGCCGCAAGTCCGATCCGGGCATCGCGCCCGAGCTGCCGCCGAAGACCGAGACCGACCGTGCCGTGTCGCTCACCAAGGAGCAGGCGGGGCTGTACGAGGCGGTGGTCCGCGAGACCCTCGCCGAGATCGCGGGCGCCGACAACATGGCGCGGCGCGGACTGATCGTGAAGCTGCTCACCGGGCTGAAGCAGATCTGCAACCACCCGGCGCAGTTCCTCAAGGAGGACAGGCCGAAGATCCCCGGGCGCTCCGGAAAACTGGAGTTGCTGGACGAGTTGCTCGACACGATCCTCTCCGAGGGAGCATGCGTTCTGGTCTTCACGCAGTACGTACAGATGGCGCGCCTCATCGAGCGGCACCTGAGCACACGCGGCGTCACCTCGCAGTTCCTGCACGGAGGTACGCCGGTGCCCGAGCGCGAGGCCATGGTGGAGCGCTTCCAGGACGGCGAAGTGCCTGTCTTCCTGCTGTCGTTGAAGGCCGCGGGCACCGGCCTGAACCTGACACGGGCCGAACATGTCGTGCACTACGACCGCTGGTGGAACCCGGCCGTCGAAGCCCAGGCCACCGACCGGGCGTACCGCATCGGACAGACGCGGCCGGTGCAGGTGCACCGGCTGATCGCCGAGGGGACGATCGAGGACCGCATCGCGGACATGCTGGTGCGCAAGCGGGAGTTGGCGGACTCGGTGCTCGGGTCCGGCGAGTCGGCCCTCACCGAGCTGACCGACACCGAACTGGCCGACCTGGTGGAACTGCGAGGAGGCACCCGATGAGTGACCCGTACGACAACACCCCGGAGCGCACCTTCGCCGCTCTGCCGCCCGCGCACGGGAGGGGCTTCGCGCTGACCTGGTGGGGGCAGGCCTGGCTGAAGGCCCTGGAGGACGCGGCGCTGGACAACCAGCAGGTGAAGACGGGCCGCAGGCTGGCCCGGGCGGGAGCCGTGGGAGCCGTGTCGGTCCGTCCGGGGCGCATCACAGCGGTGGTCCAGGACCCCGACCGCACCTCGCACCGCGCCGACGTCCTGTTGCAGGAACTGTCCGAGGAGCAGTGGGACCGCTTCCTGGGCATGGCCGTCGAGCGGGCCGGGCACATCGCGGCGCTGCTGGACCGCGAGATGCCGACGCATCTCGTCGAGGACGCGGCGGCCGCCGGTGTCGAACTCCTTCCGGGTCTGGGCGATCTGGAGGCGGAGTGCGATTGCGGCGCGTGGGACCACTGCGGTCACACGGCGGCGCTGTGCTACCAGGTGGCGCGGCTGCTGGATCAGGATCCGTTCGTGCTGCTTCTCCTGCGCGGTCGCGGAGAGCGCGAACTGCTGGACGAACTGCAGGTGCGCAGCGTCCCCCGGACCGAGACCGAGGCTCACGGACAGGAGGAGGCGTACGAGGGCGTGGACGCCGCCGAGGCGTACGCGGACGGGCACATCCTGCCCCCGCTGCCCGACGCGCCTCCCGTGCCCGCAGAGCCGGGACTGCCGCCCTCCCTGGACACGGAGACCGATCCGGCACCCGGAGTCGATCCGGCCGCGCTGGAGTTCCTGGCGACGCAGGCCGCCCGCGAGGCGCACCGTCTGCTCACCGAGGCACTCCGGGCAGGCCACGAACAGCGCTCCAGAGCGACCGAGTTGACGCTCGCGCAGGACGCCGTGCGGCTGGCCTCGGGAGTTCCCGACACTTCAGTGGCCGGCCGGCTCGCGGAGGGGTCGGGCCGGGACCGCGAGGGGCTGGCCCTGGCCGTCCGCGCCTGGGAACACGGGGGCACGGCGGCGCTCGACGTCCTGGAGGCCGACCGGCCGGCGGAGGCGGAGACCCTCGTACGCGCGCGTGCCGCCCTGGAGTCGGCCTGGGAGGAGGACCAGCGGCCTGACCTGCGCGCGTCCCGCAGTGGCTGGACCATGGCCGACGGCCGGACACAGTTGCGTCTGGGGACGGACGGCCGTTGGTGGCCCTATCGCAAGGAACGGGGGCGCTGGGCTCCCGCGGGTCCCGCGTCCCAGGATCCGGCGACCGCGCTCGCCCTGGCGGAGGGGCAGGAGTGACGCCTGCCTGACGGGCACACAAGGCCCGCAGGACATGCAAGGCACGCACGGCACTTGGAGCGCTGAGCACCGGAACCGGCACCGTCCACCGGATGAGTGGTGGACGCCCGGTGTTCACTCTCCGGCCGTACGGCGTTCGGGGAGGGGGCGAACTCTGGCCGCTGTCAGCGAATTCGTGCCCCAGGAGGCCCCATGTCCCCGTACGCCGCAGGCCGGCGCAGCGTCCACCGTTCCGTAGCCGCGGGCGTACCGCTCGCCCTGGTGGCCGCTCTCACGGTGGCGGGCACCGCGGTCGGCGCGCCCTCCGGGGAGGCGCGTGTCACGGGCTCCGCGACGCTCGGCGACATTCCGCTCGGCACGTTCAGCAACGCGCTGCTGCCGGGCACGGTGGGCAACGACCGGGCCGTGGATCTCGGCGGCATCGGCAGCGACATCTACCCCGCGGGCCGCAAGGGCGAGTTCTGGACGGTCACCGACCGCGGCCCCAACGGCCAGATCAAGGTGGCCGGCGAGAAGCGCCGCACCTTCCCCGTGCCCGGCTTCGATCCGGCGATCGTGAGGATCCGGGTGTCCGGTGGCACCGTGAAGGTGCTGGACGCGATCCCGGTCACCACCTCCTCGGGGAAGCCCGTCACGGGCCTGTCCAACCAGAAGGGGCGCGACGAGGCGCCGTACTCCTACGACGCGAAGACACCGCTCTCGTACAACCCGAACGGGCTGGACACCGAGGGGATCGTGCGGGCCGAGGACGGCAGCTTCTGGCTCGTGGACGAGTACGGGCCCTCGCTGATCCACGTCTCCACGCGCGGGAAGATACTCACCCGGTACGTACCCAAGGGGCTGGGCCTGACCGGTGCGGACTACCGGGTGGTCGAGGCCCTGCCCGCCGTCCTGCTGCACCGGAAGATCAACCGCGGTTTCGAAGGACTCGCCCAACTGCCGGGCGGGGACCTGGTGATGGCCGTGCAGAGCCCGCTGTCCCTGCCGGACACGGACGCGGGCGAGGCCTCGCTGACGACACGTCTGCTGCGCTTCTCGACAAAGAAGCGGGCCGTGACCGCCGAGTACGCGTACCGGTTCGACCCGGTGGACGTGGTCGACCCGAGCGAGGACGACACCTCCGAGCTGAAGATCTCCTCCGTGGTGGCCGTCGGCCGCGACCGGCTGCTCGTCGAGGAACGCACCGACAAGGCCGCCCGGCTGCAGGTCGTGAAACTGACCCGCGGTGCGGACATTCTCGGGGACAAGTGGGACGACGACACGACGTCACCCTCCCTGGAGCAGCTCGACGACCCCGCGGCCTCCGGCGTTCCGGTGCTGCGCAAACGTCTTGTCGTCGACCTCGGCGCGGTGAAGGGGGTGCCCGGGAAGATCGAGGGCGTCGCGCGCGTGGATCACGACACGCTCGCGCTCATCAACGACAACGACTTCGGGATGACGGACGGCCCGGAGGCCTTCGACGCCCAGGGACGGCTGGTGGACAGCGGCATCGAGACCACCGTGACGTACGTACGACTGCCGCGCGGGATCTGAACTCCCGCCCCCGCTCGGCGTTTTCACGCCTCCACGCGCGTGTGCCTCACGACAGTGGCTTGGTGAGCTTGCGCTTTCCGGCACCCACGTCCGCGGCGAGACTGCAGGCGACCTTGTCTATGCCGAGCTTGTACCCCGTGGGGTCGGGATACTGCACCAGGGTGCCCCGCACGGTGCCGGCGGGCTGCTTGGCCGCCTTGGTGTCCAGGGTTTTCGCGCAGAGAGCCGATGCCGCCTTCTTGAGGGCGGCATCGGTCGTGTACGCGCCTTCCAGTTCGGCCACATTCACGACCTCGGCGTCGTGCGCCGCGCGGCACGAACGCTTCGCGGCCTGGCCCGGCTTGGTGTCGTCGATGTTGAAGCAGTCACCGGTTCGCAGCATGTAGTACGGCACGTCGTCGCCCGCGAGGGACGGGAGCAGCGAGTCCAGGTCGGTCGGCACACCGCTGGGCAGGCCGGACGGCACCTCGGTGGGCAGGGAGGGCAGTTCGCTGGGCAGCTCCGAAGGGATACTCAGCGAAGGAGTCGGCAGTCTCCCCGTAGGGGAATCGCTCTCCGACGGCGACTTCTTGTCGGACGAACCGTCACCGCTGGTGGCCACCAGGGCTACCGCGGAGCCGGCGCCGAGGGTCACGATCACGGCCAGCACGAGGAACAGCACGCGGCGGCGCCCTCCAGGACCGCCCGGCCGCCCGGGAGGCGGCGACGGTGGCGGTGGGGGCGGGGGCTGCCAGCCTCCTCCGCCGCCCTGCCACGGCGGACCGTTGCCTCCCGTTGGGGGGCCGTAGCCCGCTGGAGGAGGTCCGAAGCCTTCGGGTAGCGGGCCGAATCCACCGCCGCCCGGAGGAGGCGTGTTGTCCGGCGGCCGAGGGGGCTGGGGCGGTAAGGGCGGCGTGGCCATACCGTCAAGAGTCGCCTCGAACCGGTCACGACGCGACCCCTGCGCGGAACTTGATACGGACTCATGGCGTGGATCGCATGATTCCGGAGGATTCGGCGCAGGAGTTGCCGGGCCGTGCGCCGACTGATTACGACCGGTCGAAATCGGCCGTAACCAGTCGGGACCGAACGGGAGCCGAACAGAAGCCGTACGGGATCAGCCGCGGACGCCCAGCAGGTGGTCCATGGCCAGCTGGTCCAGGTGCTCGAACGCCATCCCGCGCGCGGCGGCCGTCTCGGCGTCGAAGTCCTCGAAGGCCGCGCGGTCCGCGAGCAGC
This sequence comes from Streptomyces sp. NPDC050988, assembly GCF_044456225.1. Taxonomy (NCBI): domain Bacteria; kingdom Bacillati; phylum Actinomycetota; class Actinomycetes; order Kitasatosporales; family Streptomycetaceae; genus Streptomyces; species Streptomyces sp. NPDC050988. The sequence continues at coordinate 399,749 of NZ_JBITFQ010000003.1, forward strand.
GCCTGGAGACCGTCCGAGGCGGTGGGCTGCGCCAGTTCGTCCAGGCGCGAGGCACGCAGGGCCTCCTGGACCTCGGGGTCGGCCCGGAAGGCGGCCGTCCGGTCGCGCAGGATCAGATAGTTGCGCATACAGCCGGCGGCCGACGCCCACACGCCGTCGTAGTCCTCGGTCCGTGGCGGCTTGAAGTCGAAGTGCCTCGGACCCGCGTAACCGGCCGTCTCCAGGAGGTCGACGAGCCAGAACGCGGACCGCAGATCGCCCGCTCCGAAGCGCAGGTCCTGGTCGTACTTGATGCCGGACTGGCCGTTGAGGTCGATGTGGAAGAGCTTGCCCGCCCACAGGGCCTGGGCGATGCCGTGCGGGAAGTTCAGCCCGGCCATCTGCTCGTGGCCCACCTCCGGGTTGACGCCGTACATCTCGGGCCGCTCCAGGCGCTCGATGAACGCCAGGGCGTGACCGACCGTCGGCAGGAGGATGTCGCCGCGGGGCTCGTTCGGCTTCGGCTCGATCGCGAAGCGCAGGTCGTAGCCCTGGGAGGTCACGTACTCGCCGAGGAGGTCGAAGGCCTCCTTCATGCGGTCGAGGGCGACCCGTACGTCCTTTGCGGCGCCGGACTCGGCGCCCTCACGGCCGCCCCAGGCAACGTAGATCTGCGCGCCCAGCTCCACGGCCAGGTCGATGTTGCGGATCGTCTTGCGCAGGGCGTAGCGGCGCACGTCCCGGTCGTTGGCGGTGAAGGCACCGTCCTTGAAGACGGGGTGCGTGAAGAGGTTCGTGGTGGCCATCGGCACGGTCATACCGGTCGTGTCGAGAGCCTGCCGGAAACGCTTGATGTGCGACTCACGCTCGGTGTCCGAGGACCCGAAGGGGATCAGGTCGTCGTCGTGGAAGGTCACTCCGTAGGCGCCGAGCTCCGCCAGGCGCTGCACCGACTCGACCGGGTCCAGGGCGGCCCGAGTGGCGTCGCCGAACGGGTCCCTCCCCTGCCAGCCGACGGTCCACAAGCCGAAGGTGAACCTGTCCTCGGGGGTGGGCTGGTAGTTCATGCCGCGGCTCCTTGCTTGCTCCGACTATTTCGTCATGGCGCTTAACAAATTAGTATGCGGAGGCATCTCTGGGAAGAGACAAGATGTCCTCGAACGGGGACGAGGAGTGGAATGCGCGCCGCGTGGGCCCGGATCCACCCCGAAAACACCAGGTCAGATCCCGCGGAGCCGCGGAAGAGGGAGAGCCCGATGTCAGCAGCCGAGGGTCCGCTCGTCGTCGGCGTGGACACGTCCACGCAGTCCACCAAGGCCCTGGTCGTGGACGCGGCCACCGGCGAAGTCGTGGCGAGCGGCCAGGCGCCGCACACCGTCTCCTCCGGGGCGGGTCGCGAGAGCGATCCGCGGCAGTGGTGGGACGCGCTGTGCGAGGCGCTGCACCAGTGCGGGGACGCGGCACGCGAGGCCGCGGCGGTGTCGGTGGGGGGCCAGCAGCACGGGCTCGTCACTCTCGACGCCCAGGGCGACCCGGTGCGTCCGGCACTGCTGTGGAACGATGTGCGCTCGGCTCCGCAGGCCCGTCGGCTCGTGGAGGAGCTGGGCGGCCCGAAGGCCTGGGCCGAGCGCACCGGCAGTGTGCCGGGCCCCTCCTTCACGGTCACCAAGTGGGCGTGGCTCGCAGAGCACGAGCCCGACTCCGTGCGGGCGACCGCGGCCGTACGACTCCCCCATGACTACCTGACCGAGCGCCTCACGGGGCTGGGCACGACCGACCGCGGCGATGCCTCCGGTACGGGCTGGTGGGCGTCCGGTACGGAGGCGTACGACGAGGAGGTCCTCCGCCATGTCGGGCTCGACCCCGCTCTGCTGCCCCGGGTGGTCCGGCCCGGCGAGGTCGCCGGAACCGTACGTGACAGCGGCGACCTGCCCTTCTCCAGGGGCACGCTGGTCGCGCCCGGCACCGGGGACAACGCCGCCGCGGCGCTCGGGCTCGGGCTGCGCCCAGGCACCCCCGTGCTCAGCCTCGGCACGTCCGGCACCGTGTACGCGGTCTCCACGCGCCGCCCCGCCGACCCGACCGGCACCGTGGCCGGTTTCGCCGACGCGCGCGGCGACTGGCTGCCGCTGGCATGCACCCTCAACTGCACGCTCGCCGTGGACCGCGTCGCCGCTCTGCTGGGCATCGACCGGGAGGCCGTCGAGCCGGGCACGGGCGTGACGCTGCTCCCCTACCTGGACGGCGAGCGCACTCCCGACCTGCCGCACGCCTCGGGTCTGCTGCACGGGCTGCGGCACGACACGACACGCGGACAGCTGCTCCAGGCCGCGTACGACGGGGCGGTCCACTCGCTGCTCGGCGCTCTCGACCTGGTGCTCGACGAGGACGCGGACCGTTCGGCTCCGCTGCTGCTCATCGGCGGAGGCGCGCGGGGCACGGCCTGGCAGGAGACCGTACGACGGCTGTCGGGACGGCCCGTTCAGGTGCCCGAGGCCAAGGAGCTGGTGGCGCTCGGTGCAGCCGCACAGGCCGCCGGCGTGCTGACCGGCGAGGATCCGGCGGCCGTGGCCAGGCGCTGGGACACGGCCCGCGGGCCGGTGCTGGACGCCGTGGAGCGCGACGAGGCGGCGCTGGCGCGGATCGCCGGGGTACTCTCCGACGCGGCCCCGCTCCTGGAGCGGGAGGCCGATCAGCGCTGAATCCCGCGCCCGAGGTGGCGGGGGCCGATCAGCACCGGCGGCCCCCCTTCCGGAGGCGTCGCGCACACCGACAGATCGGCACGCACGGACAGAACAACCCTGAGGCGACCGGCCGGACGAGGACTGAACCCGGACGAGGACTGGACGAGGACTGACGGAGGCATGACCGCACCGCTGCACGAGGCCCATCCCAGTAGTCCCGGTCGTCGGCTGCCCGATACGCAACAGGGCATGCGGCGCCGCAACCTCTCGCGGGTGCTGCACACCGTGAACGCCGAGGGGCCGCTGTCCCGTGCCGCGGTCGCCTCACGCATCGGGCTCACTCGTGCGGCTGTCTCCACGCTCGTGGACGAGCTGATCCGCTCGGGGCTCCTCGATGAGCTGGGTCCAGAGCGGCCGGGGCGGGTGGGGCGGCCCGGCTCGGCTCTCGCCCTCAGCGGGCGCGGTCCGGCGGGGATCGGTGCGGAGGTGGGTGTCGATCATCTCGCCGTCTGCGCGGTCGATCTGCGCGGCGAGGTACGGGCCCGGGCGGTGCGGCACGGTGCCAACCGCGGCCGATCGCCCGAACCGGTGCTGCGGGAACTGACCCGGCTGATACGGCAGGTCGTCGCCGAGGCGGCCAAGGAGGGCCTGCGGCCCGCGGGACTCGCCGTCGCCGTGCCCGGCCTGGTGGCGCGCGACGCCCGGACCGTGGTGCGTGCCCCCAACCTCGACTGGCACGACACGGACCTCGGCGCCCTGCTCCCGGACGAGGTCCCGCTGACCGTCGACAACGAGGCGAACTTCGGCGGACTGGCCGAACTGTGGCTCAACGAGACCGCGCCACGCGACTTCGTGCACGTCTCCGCCGAGATCGGCATCGGCGGGGCGGTGGTCGTGGACGGGCGACTGCTGCGTGGGACGCAAGGATTCGCGGGCGAGTTGGGGCACATCCCGGTGCACCCCGAGGGGCCTTCGTGTGCGTGCGGCGGGCGCGGCTGCCTGGAGCAGTACGCCGGCGAGGAGGCCGTCATGCGCGCGGCCGGCCTGGAACCGGGCGAGGACCGTGTCGGCCTGCTGGCCGAGCGTGCGGCGCAGGCCGACGAGAACGTGCGCCGAGCATTGCGTGACGCCGGGACCGCGCTGGGCATCGCGCTGACCGGAGCCGTCAATCTGCTCGACCCCGAGGCCGTCGTACTGGGCGGGGCGCTGTCCGGGCTCGCGCCGTGGCTGCTGCCGTCGCTGGAGCGGGAGTTGGCCCGCAGGACTACCGGTCCCACCTGCGCGGTGTCCGCCTCCCGGCTCGGCCCCGAGGGGCCGCTGCTGGGTGCCGCGCACTCGGTCGTGCGGGCCGTCATGGATGATCCGGCGGCGGTGGGGGGCGGCGGGGCGTAGGGCACACGCCGAGGATGCCCCCTGGACGCCTGCACGGCTCGGGCTCGGGCAGGACGTCCTGGACGGCTCGGGCTCGGGCTCGAATGGTTCTCGGCCTCGTCTTCAGCCCGCCACAGCGCACTCTTCGCTACGTCCCGGCTCCTCAATCCCCCTTACGGGTGGCGGAGTTGTCCACAGTCGCAGCGTTGTCCACGGACCTGAGAGCGTTCTTCCTCCTCAACCGGCGAGAGCCGTACCGTGATTCACGCGAGACGCCGCCGTCGGACGGACCGGACGGAGGCGTGTCCGGGTTGACGGTGCCGGTGTCGTACGTGGATTCGGTAGCCGCTGCCTGGATGATGGCCGCAGTGGTGGTGCTCGTGGTGCCGCTGCGACGTCGTCCGCCATTCTTCGGCAGAACGGAGCTGTGCACCATGAGCGACCCGCGAATCCTGACCGTGCGTCCCGAACCCGGCGAGTACGCCTGGACGTTCGGCGGTGCGCCGCCCGTGGCGCGCATCGCGCCGGGCACGGTCCTGGACCTCTATACGGAGGACTGCTTCGCCGGGCGAGTGCGGTCGGAGAAGGACCTCGTGTCCGAGGTGTGTGAGTTCCCGTTCCTCAATCCGCAGACGGGGCCGTTCCATGTGGAGGGTGCGGAGCCGGGCGACACGGTCGCCGTGCACTTCGTGTCGATCGAACCAGCGCGGGACTGGGCCGCGTCGACGACGGTCCCGCTGTTCGGGGCGCTCACGTCCACGCACACCACGGCCACGCTGCAGCCGCCCCTGCCGGAGACCGTGTGGATCTGGCAGCTCGACCGGGCGCGCCGCACCGCGCTGTTCAGCGCTCGCGACAGCGACATCCAGATCGAGCTGCCCATGGACCCGATGCACGGCACCGTCGGTGTGGCACCCGCCAACCTCGAGGTGCGCTCCGCTCTCGTGCCGGACGCGCACGGCGGGAACATGGACACGCCCGAGATGCGGGCCGGTGTCACCTGCTATCTCGGAGTGAACGTCGAAGGGGCGCTGCTCAGCCTCGGTGACGGGCACGCGCGGCAGGGTGAGGGCGAGACCTGTGGGGTCGCCGTCGAGTGTGCGATGAACACCGTGGTGATCGTCGAGTTGCTCAAGGGGGTCGCCACCCCGTGGCCCCGCATCGAGTCCGACACCCACATCATCTCGACCGGGTCGGCGCGCCCCCTGGAGGACGCGTTCCGCATATCGCAGCTCGACCTGGTGCAGTGGCTGGTGCGGGACTACGGGTTCAGCGAGCTGGACGCCTACCAGTTCGCGACCCAGACCGTCGAGTCGCCGCTGGCCAATGTCTGCGACACCAACTACACGTGTGTCGCCAAGCTCCGCAAGGAATGGCTGCCCGACCGGGAGACCCACCGGGGCCTGCACGCCCGGCTGCGCGAAACCGCCGCCGCGCTGGGACATTGATTCGCCCCGCCTCCGCACTGAGGCGTTGAGTCGTCCTGCCTCCGCACCGGGACATTGAGCCGCCCCGCCCCCGCACCGCTCTCCCCCAACCCCACTTCCGTTCTCACAGTGAGGCACTCTCATGGACCGAGCCAAGTTCCTGCCCACGTCCCTTCCCAGCCGCCGGCGCCTGCTGCAGAGTGCGGCACTCGCCACGCTCTCCACGGCGTTACTGCCCACCACCCGGGCAGGCGCGAAGCCCCAGGGGATCGACTACCCGCCGTCCGAATGGTCGCCGGCGAGCGCGTCCAACTACACGGTCGCCAACCGCCCGACGAGCCATCCGGTCGACTTCGTGATCATCCACGTGACGCAGGCGACCTACTCGGACACCCTGGCCATCTTCCAGAACCCGAAGAAGAAGGTGTCCGCGCATTACGTCGTCCGGTCGGCCGACGGTCATGTCGCACAGATGGTGCGCGAGCGCGACATCGCCTGGCACGCGGGCAACTGGGACTACAACACCCGCAGCATCGGCATCGAGCACGAGGGCTGGGTGGACAAGCCCGCGTACTTCACCAACGCGATGTACGAGGAGTCGGCGAAACTCACCGCGGCGATCTGTACCAAGTACCGGATCCCCAAGGACCGTTCGCGCATCCTCGCGCACTACGAGGTGCCGGGCAGCGACCACACCGATCCCGGCCCGCACTGGGACTGGACGCGCTATATGAGACTGGTCAACTTCGCCTGACCAGCGGTCCGTCGAAAGAAACCCGAAAGAAACCCGAAGGAAAGCCGAAACAGAGCCGAAGGGGGGTCGAAAAAGGGGAGCATCGGTAGCCACCACGGCTTGTGGTGGGGGCGGGACTCGGTGTGGCCGCAGCACTTGTCCGCATCCGCGGCCGGAGTGACGATGTCCCCAGCCGCACAGCCTTCCGGGGAGGCCGAGTTGACCGATCCATGGGTGGCCCTGGAACCGGGTGCCGATCCCGTCGAGCGGGTGCGCGTCCTGCGCCGCGCCCACGAGACGTTCACGGAGGCGGGCACGGTCCCGCGACCGGTCCGGTCCGTGGTGGCCGATTCGTGGCGGCGTTCGGCACGGGCCGGGGTGGGTCCGGACGGCTCTGCATGTGTGGAACTCACCGACGGGGACCTCGGGTCGTATCGGGCGGAGCACCCACTGGCACGGGTGATGCCACTGTTCCGTGAACTCATGGGGACGTTCGCTGCGGACGGCGAACACCTCCTCGCGGTGTGCGACGCGCAGGGCAGGCTGCTGTGGGTCGAGGGCCATCCCGGGACACGGCAGAAGGCGGACGGCATGAACTTCGTGCCGGGCGCGCGGTGGGCGGAGTCGGCGGTGGGCACGAACGCTCCGGGTACGGCGGTCGCGCTCGACCGGCCGGTACAGGTGTTCGCGGCGGAGCACTTCATCCGGAGCGTCCAGCCGTGGACGTGCGCGGCGGCTCCGGTTCACGATCCGCGTACCGGACGGCTGCTCGGAGCGGTGGACATCACCGGCGGGGACGGGCTGGCGCATCCGCACAGTCTGGGTTTCGTGCAGGCCGTGGCCCGTGCCGCGGAGTCCCAGCTGGCGCTGCTCACCCCGGCTCCGGCCATGACCGACGTGCTCGAACTGACCGCTCTGGGCCGGGACGAGGCGCTGCTCGTCGCGGGCGGCAGCAAGGTGCGCCTGAGCCGCAGGCACAGCGAGATCCTGGTGCTGCTGTCCCGGCACCCCGAGGGACTGACCGGCGACGAGTTGCTGTGCGCGCTGTACGAGGACGAGTCGGTGACGCCGGTGACATTGCGCGCGGAGCTGGCCCGCCTGCGCCGCCTCCTCGGGGCGGGGGCGCTGGGTTCGCGGCCGTATCGGCTCACCGTTCCGGTCGAGTCCGACGTCGAGGTGGTGGAGCGCAAGCTCGGCGTCGGCGCGGTCATGGCGGCGGTGGCGGCGTATACCGGGCCCTTGCTGCCCGGTTCGCAGGCTCCGGCGGTGGTGCGGTTGCGCCGCCGGCTCGCCGACGGGTTGCGCGCGGCGCTCGTCTCCGGCCGCGACCCGGATCTGCTGGCGGACTGGGCGCACGCACCGTGGGGCGAGGACGACCTCGACGCGTGGCGGGCACTGGCGGCGATACGGCCGACGCCTCCGGTACGGGCACGCCTGGAGGAGCTGGAGGCCGAGCAGTCCGCGGGCCGAGGCCGTTCTCCGCGCTGAGGGCCACCACCCTCACAACCACGAGGCGTGCTCACACCGTCGGCAACAGCAAGGCAGCCCTCGCCTAGCCCCACCCTCATTTCCGTACACCCACGCCCCACGCCCACGCCCCACGCCCACGCCCTATTCCCTATGCCCTATGCCGACGCCAGCCCCCAGCCCCCAGCCCCCAGCAAGCCTGAGCCCACCAGCGCCGCCCACGAGCCTCAGCCCACAGCCCACGCCCCGGCATCGCAGCCAGGTCGTCGGCGCAACGTACCTGCAACCTCCGCGCGCCTACCCTCGCGCCGAGAGCCGTCCAACGGCGGGCGGTCCTTCCACGGGAGGCAGAGCACATGACCCGTTACGCGGCGCCCGGCACCGAGGGCGCGATCGTCTCCTACCAGGCGCGGTACGACCACTTCATAGGCGGCGAGTACGTACCGCCGGCCCGCGGGCAGTACTTCGAGAACCCGAGTCCGGTGAACGGGCAGCCGTTCACCGAGATCGCGCGGGGTACGGCGGAGGACGTGGACCGCGCGCTCGACGCGGCGCACGCGGCCGCGCCCGCCTGGGGCCGTACGTCGGTGACCGCACGCGCCGACATACTCCTCAAGGTCGCCGACCGGATGGAGGCGAATCTGGAGAAGCTCGCGGTCGCGGAGAGCTGGGAGAACGGCAAGCCAGTCCGCGAGACGCTGGCCGCCGACATCCCGCTCGCCATCGACCACTTCCGCTACTTCGCGGGGGCGATCCGCGCCCAGGAGGGCTCGCTCGGCGAGGTCGACGACGACACGGTGGCGTACCACTTCCACGAGCCTCTGGGCGTCGTGGCGCAGATCATCCCGTGGAACTTCCCGATCCTGATGGCGGTGTGGAAGCTGGCCCCGGCGCTCGCCGCGGGCAACGCGGTCGTCATCAAGCCCGCGGAGCAGACCCCGGCATCGATCCACTACTGGATGAGCCTGGTCTCAGATCTGCTGCCGCCGGGCGTCGTGAACATCGTCAACGGCTTCGGGGTCGAGGCGGGCAAGCCCCTGGCGTCCAGCCCGCGCGTGGCGAAGGTCGCCTTCACCGGCGAGACCACGACGGGGCGGCTGATCATGCAGTACGCCTCCGAGAACATCAAACCGGTCACGCTCGAGCTCGGCGGCAAGTCGCCGAACATCTTCTTCGACGACGTGTGGGCGCGGGACGACGACTTCCGGGACAAGGCGCTCGAAGGCTTCACGATGTTCGCACTGAACCAGGGCGAGGTGTGTACGTGCCCGTCCCGGGCGCTCGTCCAGCAGGGCCACTACAGCGAGTTCCTCGACGCTGCGGTCGCCCGTACCGAGCAGATCAAGCCCGGCCATCCGCTCGACACCGAGACGATGATCGGTGCCCAGGCCTCCAACGACCAGCTGGAGAAGATCCTTTCCTACCTGGACATCGGCCAGCAGGAAGGGGCCAAGGTCCTGACGGGCGGTCACCGTATCGAGTACGACGGTGAGCTGGCGGGCGGCTACTACGTCCAGCCGACGATCTTCCAGGGCGACAACCGGATGCGGATCTTCCAGGAGGAGATCTTCGGCCCGGTCGTGTCGGTCACGTCGTTCGCGGACTTCGACGACGCCATCAAGATCGCCAACGACACGCTGTACGGGCTCGGGGCCGGTGTGTGGACGCGGGACATCAACACGGCGTACCGCGCGGGCCGTTCGATCCAGGCGGGCCGGGTGTGGACCAACTGCTACCACGCGTACCCGGCGCACGCGGCGTTCGGCGGCTACAAGCAGTCCGGCATCGGCCGCGAGAACCACAAGATGATGCTGGAGCACTACCAGCAGACGAAGAACCTACTGGTGTCATACTCGGCGAAGAAGCTGGGCTTCTTCTAAGCATGGGAGAAGGGCGCCTGACCGGGCCAAGTGCCTGCCAGGCGCCCTTCGCGGCGCCGGAGTCAAGCGTTTACTGCTTGATCAACGGGTCGGCATGGTTTCGGCGCTTCGGCCAGAAACTTGGCGTACCAGCAAACCTCAGGGGGCCTCGGGGCCGGCAACATCACCCCGCGCTCCCGCACAGCGGTCGCATCGTCCCCGCCGCCCACGCGGGCGCCTTCACTCTGATCGCCAACCGCACGGTGATCGGGGACTGAGAGCAGTCCGACCGGGGACGGTCCGAGCAGGGCGGTGAAGTCCGGTGCGGTTCGGCAGCGCCCCAGGGGCGCGGGGAACCGCGCGACCCGCCACGACGGCGCCGCAGACGATCGGCAGCACATCACCGCACAGCAGAGCATCACACAGCAAAGCACCGCACAGCGAAGCACCGCACATCACAGCGCTTCCCGCAAAGCGCTCAGCGGACTTCGCCTGCCGGCACCTCGGTGGTGTCGGTCGAGCGGCGGAACAGCAGCCGGGCCGGGATCGCCAGTAGCCACCAGTACTTGGCCAGGGACGGCGAGAAGAAGGCCACCGGGACCGAGGTCGCGAAGACCAGGATCAGCAGAACGCTGCGGCGGACCGCCTCCTTCAGCGCCGTGGGAGACGCGTCCGTCGCCGTCAGGGCGGGCTTTGCGAGCAGGCGCAGGTACATCGCGCACAGCAGAGTGCTGGCCAAGGTGATCGACGCCCCGTAGAAGGCAGTGGCCGTGGTCGTCTCGCCGTATTCGCTGAGCAGCCGGGTCGGGAAGGGCAGCGCTGCCACGACCGCCAGGAGCGCGAAGTAGGAGTGGAGCAGCCAGCGGTCAAGTGCCCCGATCAGCCGGAACAGGGCGTGCTGGGCCAGCCACATCGTGCCGATGACGGCGAAGCTGAGCAGATAGGCGCCGATGGCCGGCAGCGCCTCCCGGACGGCGTGGGCGACTTCGGAGTCGGGCAGGCCCTCCGGAATGGTGATCTCAAGGGCGAGCAGTGTCATCGCGATCGAGAACACGGCGTCACCGAGCAGCAGTAGTCGTTCGGGGCCTACGGAGACTTCACGGCGGAGATGGCCGGAAGAGCGGTTGTTCATGTCTGCGCCACCACGGGAATCGTTGACGAGCAGGGGACGGCAGTAGAGCCGAGAAGGCAAGAAGTAGCACGTGGGGCTGTGCGACTGGGGTAGCTCAGGTGGCTGTTCCGTGCGCACTCAGGGTCACTGGGTTGCGGGAGCGCCAACGCGGGACGAACGGCGGGCATGCGCACTACCGCGGGCGAACGAAGCCTGGCCGGAAGCTGCAACTCGCTTCCTTCACAGCTTACTTCATGTCTTGACGAAAGCGGTCCAGACCTTTAGGTTCACGCCTCAGCATCGCACCGTGTGACACATCCAGCGTTCACAAGGTGAACGGTGCCCCGGTTGCTCACCCCCACGAAGGGCCCCTGCGCGCATGCCCAGATATCTCTCCACAGTTGTTTCCCTCGCCGCTCTCTCCCTCGCCACAGGCCTGCTCACCGCGTCCCCCGCGCAGGCGGCCACCGGCACCATCACCGGCCTCGCCGGGAAGTGCCTGGACGTCGCCGGGGCGAACTCCGCCGACGGCACGGCCGTCCAGCTCTACGACTGCAACGGCACCGCCGCCCAGCAGTGGACGGTCGGCAGCGACGGCACCGTCCGCGCCCTCGGCAAGTGCCTCGACGTCACGGGCGGTTCGACGGCCGACGGCGCCACGGTGCAGCTCTGGAGCTGTACCGGCGCCGCCAATCAGAAGTGGACCACCACCGCCGCGCGCGACATCGTGAACTCGCAGGCGAACAAGTGCCTCGACGTCACCGGCAACAACTCCGCCAACGGCACCCGCATACAGATCTGGAGCTGCGGCGGCGGCGCCAACCAGAAGTGGACCGCGCCCGCCCCCGGCGACGGCGGCACCCCCTCCACGCCAATGGCCGTAGCCCCGTACCTCTACAACGGCTGGGGCAGCCCGCCGAACCCCACCACGGTCACCAACGCCACCGGCGTCAAGTACTTCACCCTCGCCTTCGTGCTCAGCAACGGCTACTGCAACCCCCAGTGGGACGGCGGCCGGGCGCTGACCGGCGGCGTCGACCAGCAGACGATCAACACCGTGCGGGCGAACGGCGGCGACGTCGTCCCGTCCTTCGGCGGCTGGAGCGGCAACAAGCTGGAGAGTTCCTGCTCCACCGCGAGCGAACTCGCCGCCGCGTACCAGAGGGTCATCAGCGCGTACGGACTCAAGGCCATCGACATCGACCTCGAAGCCGACGCCTACAACAGCCCGACCGTGCAGCAGCGGACCGTGGACGCTCTGAAGACCGTGAAGGCCAACAACGCAGGCCTGAAGGTCTACGTCACCATCGGCACCGGTCAGAGCGGGCCCGACACCAGCCTGATCAACCGGGCCGCCACCTCCGGTCTGACCGTGGACGCCTGGACGATCATGCCGTTCAACTTCGGCGGCGCCGGCCAGAACATGGGCAACCTCAGTACGCGGGCCGCCGAAGGCCTCAAGAACGCGCTGAGGAACGCCTACGGCTACAGCGACGATCAGGCCTACCGCCTCATGGGCATCTCGTCGATGAACGGCATCACCGACCAGAACGAGACCGTCACGGTGAACGACTTCCGGACGATGCTCGCCTACGCCCAGCAACACCACCTGGCCCGGCTGACCTTCTGGTCCGTGAACCGCGACCGTCCGTGCACCGGCGGCCCCGCCGACAGCTGCTCCGGTGTGAGCCAGTCCAACTGGGACTACACCCGGGTCTTCGCCGCGTACACCGGCTGATCCAGCTCGACCCCCACCACCCCCACCACCCCCACCACCCCCACCACCCCCACCATTCGCCGAACTCTTCGGCAAGGAGAATCCGTGTTCACCCACTTGCCCGCCGCGCTCAAGCGCCGCCGCAGATCCACTGCCGCCGCGCTGGTCACCGCGGCCGTCGCTTCCCTGCTCACCTCCGCACCCACGCCCGCGAGTGCGGCGGCGAGCGCGGCCGCCGCGCTGCCCACCGGCTTCGCCACGGTCATGAACGCCGCGAGCGGCAGATGTCTGGACGCCAGGTCCGCCGCCACCGCCAACGGCACCGTCGTTCAGCAGTACGCGTGCAACAGCTCGACGGCCCAGCAGTGGAGCTTCACCGCCACCAGCGACGGCTACGTCCGTATCAACAACGGCAACAACACCGGCCAGGTCGTGGACGTCGCCGAAACGTCCACGGCCGACAACGCGCCCGTCCATCTGTGGGCCTACGGCGGCGGCACCAACCAGCAGTGGCTGCCGGTCGACGAGGGCGGCGGCGCCTATCACTTCGTGAACCGGAACAGCGGCAAGTGCCTGGACGACCCCGGCGCCTCGACCGCGGACAGCGTGCAGTTCGTGCAGTACACCTGCAACGGCAGCGCCGCCCAGCGCTTCCAGGTGGTCCCCGTGACCCAGTCCGGCGCGAATCCGGATCTCGGCCCGAACGTCGTCGTCTTCGACCCGTCGATGTCGTCGTCGACGATCCAGACCAGGGTGAACTCGATCTTCCAGCAGCAGGAGACGAACCAGTTCGGCTCCCAGCGCTACGCCGTCCTGTTCAAGCCGGGCTCCTACAACGCCGACGTCAACGTCGGCTTCTACACCCAGGTCGCGGGTCTGGGGCTGACCCCGGACGCGGTCACGATCAACGGCGCGGTGCATGCCGAGGCCGACTGGTTCCAGGGCAACGCGACCCAGAACTTCTGGCGCGGCGCCGAGAACCTGTCCGTCAACCCGACCGGCGGGACCGACCGTTGGGCGGTCTCGCAGGCGGCTTCGTACCGCCGGATGCACCTGCGCGGCAACGTCGCGCTCGACGACAACGGCTGGTCCAGCGGCGGTCTGCTCGCCGACACCAAGATCGACGGGCAGGTCAACTCCGGCAGCCAGCAGCAGTGGCTGACCCGCAACTCCCAGCTCGGCAGCTGGACCGGCTCCAACTGGAACATGGTCTTCGTCGGCAGCCAGGGCGTCCCGGCCACCAGCTTCCCCAGCCCGCCGTACACCACGGTCGCGCAGACCCCGGTCAGCCGGGAGAAGCCGTCCCTGTACGTCGACGGCAACGGCGCCTACCAGGTGTTCGTGCCGTCGACGCGGTCCAACTCCACCGGCACCAGCTGGGCGAACGGGACTCCGGCAGGCAGCTCGCTGTCCCTTGACACCTTCTACATCGTGAAGCCGGGCGCGACCGCGGCGGACATCAACGCGGCACTGGCTGCGGGCAAGAACCTCCTGGTCACCCCGGGCGTCTACCACCTCAACCAGACGCTCCAGGTGAACCGCGCCAACACCGTCGTCCTCGGTCTGGGCCTCGCCACGTTCATCCCGGACAACGGCGTCACCGCGATGAAGGTGGCCGACGTCGACGGCGTGAAGGTCGCCGGCGTCCTCTTCGACGCGGGCACCACCAACTCGCCCACCCTGATGGAGGTCGGCCCGACGGGCTCGTCCGCCTCTCACGCGGCCAACCCGACGTCCCTGCACGACGTGTACTTCCGCGTCGGCGGTGCCGCCGTCGGCAAGGCGACCACCAGCCTCGTCGTCAACAGCGACAACGTCATCGGCGACCACACCTGGATCTGGCGCGGCGACCACGGCACCGGCATCGGCTGGAACACCAACACCGGGGACACGGGCCTGATCGTCAACGGTGACAACGTCACCATGTACGGCCTGTTCGTCGAGCACTACCAGAAGTACCAGACCATCTGGAACGGCAACGGCGGGCGGACGTACTTCTACCAGAACGAGATGCCGTACGACCCACCGAACCAGGCGGCCTGGATGAACGGCTCCACGCAGGGCTACGCCGCCTACAAGGTCGCCGACTCCGTCACCAGCCACCAGGTGTACGGCTTCGGCAGCTACTGCTACTTCAACGTGAACCCGGGCGTGGCCGCCGAGCGGGCCATCGAGACGCCGAACAACTCCAATGTGCGCTTCACCAGCATGGTGACCGTCTCGCTCGGCGGAGTAGGCACGATCCGGCACGTCGTCAACGGCACCGGAGGTCCGTCCAACTCCACGACCAATGTGGCCAATCTGACCAGCTACCCCTAGGCACTCCAGCTCCGCCGACGGCCGTCCCCGCGCTCAGGGGACGGCCGTTCCACCCCCTACACCCAAGGAGCGTCCTCAACCATGCGCAGACCCCGTTTCCTCGGCCGCTTCGCGGTCCTCACCGCGCTGTCCGCGGTCCTCACCACCCTGCTCACCGTGTCGCCGGCCCAGGCCGCCAGCGGCTCGATCACCGGGCTCGCCGGCAAGTGCGTCGACGTCGCGGGCGCGAGCAGCGCCAACGGCACCGCCGTACAGCTCTACGACTGCAACGGATCGGGCGCCCAGATCTGGTCCAACCCGGGTGACGGCACACTGCGCGCGCTCGGCAAGTGTCTGGACATAGTCGACCGCAGCACCGCGGACGGCGCGACGGTCCAGCTGTGGGACTGCTCCGGCGGTACCAACCAGCAGTGGGTGGTCAACGGCGCGAGGGACATCGTCAACCCGGCCGCGAACAAGTGCCTGGACGTCACAGGCAACAACAGCGCCAACGGCACCCGGCTGCAGATCTGGACCTGCTCGGGCGGCGCGAACCAGAAGTGGAACGCGCCCGCGAGCGGTGGCGGCGGCACCCCGTCCGGATTCGTCGTCACCGAGGGCCAGTTCAACCAGATGTTCCCGGGCCGGAACCCGTTCTACACGTACAGCGGTCTGACCGCCGCGTTGAGCGCCTACCCGGGCTTCGCGAACACCGGCAGCGACACCGTGAAGAAGCAGGAGGCCGCTGCCTTCCTCGCCAACGTCAACCACGAGACCGGCGGTCTCGTCCACATCGTCGAGCAGAACACCGCCAACTACCCCCACTACTGCGACTGGGGCCAGTCGTACGGATGCCCGGCCGGGCAGGCCGCCTACTACGGGCGCGGCCCCATCCAGCTGTCGTGGAACTTCAACTACAAGGCAGCCGGTGACGCGCTCGGCCTGGACCTGCTCAACAACCCCTGGCTGGTGCAGAACGACGCCTCTGTCGCCTGGAAGACCGGCCTCTGGTACTGGAACACCCAGAACGGCCCCGGCACCATGACCCCGCACAACGCCATGGTCAACCAGGCCGGCTTCGGCCAGACGATCCGCTCCATCAACGGCTCGCTGGAGTGCGACGGCAAGAACCCGGCGCAGGTGCAGAGCCGCGTGGACGCCTACAACCGCTTCACCTCGATCCTCGGCGTCTCGCCGGGCGGCAACCTCTACTGCTGACAACGGCCGCTCAGCTCAACCAGGAGTCCCCATGCGCAAGTTGAGATCCCTCACCAACGCCCTTCTCGGCACATTCGGCGCGATGACGCTCGTCGTCGCGATCCCGGCGACCGCCCACGCGAACGTCCTGACCCTGCTTCCGCAGAACGCGAACGGCCTGGAGCAGACCTACTCCCCCGCCTACGACTACGACAGTGACGGTTGCTACGCCACCGCCGCGATCGGCGCCGACGGCACCATCAACCCCGGCCTGAAGCTCGGCGGCGACGTCAACGGCAAGTGCCACGACCCCGCCCAGTTGAACAACGCCAACACCTACTCGCGTGAGAAGTGCAACAACGGCTGGTGCGCGGTCATGTACGCCAGCTACTTCGAGAAGGACCAGGTGACCCTCGGCCCGGCGGCCATCGGTCACACCCACGACTGGGAACACGTCATCGTGTGGATCAACAACAACGAGGTCAAGTACGTGTCGGTGTCCCAGCACAGCGGCTATCAGACGCTCGCACGGTCGGAGATCCGCTTCGACGGCACCCACCCGAAGATCGTGTATCACAAGGACGGAATCGGGAGCCACTGCTTCCGCTTCGCCAACGGCAACGACGAGCCGGCGGAGAACGCCACGGGCAACTGGTTCTACCCGCGGCTCGTCGGCTGGGAGGGCTACCCGGCCGGCTACCGCTCCAGGCTCAGCAGCGCCGACTTCGGCTCGGCCACCTTCAAGATCGACGACGGCGACTTCCAGTGGGCTCTCGACTACACGAGCCCGGCTGGAATCCCCTTCGACCCGTACGCCTGACACCCGGCCCTCCGGGGCGGCCCCGGTCCGTCGAAAAGCCCCCGCAGGCTCTGGCCTGCGGGGGCTCCCCTTTTCCGCGGTTCGACGCGTCCCGGTGTCCGGCTGTCGGTGGGCGGTCCTGGCGTCACCGGCCCGGGAGTCGCTCGGTGATCTCCTGCACGGTCCAGTCGTTGCCGTCCGGGTCGATGAACGAGGCGAACGATCCATAGCTCTGCCGCTCAGGACTGGGGCCGGGGAGACGGTCCTTCCGGTCCGCGTGGTGGAACACGCCACCCGCGTCGTGAAAGACCTCACTCACCGCAACGCCGTTCCGGGCCAGCTCCGCCTGAGCCGCCTCGATGTCCGAGACCACGAGGTGCAGGCCCTCGGCGGACCCGGGCTCGGCCGAGCTGACTCCATCGCCGAAGATCACCGAGCAGGCAGAACCGGGAGGTGTCAGTTGCACCACCCGAAAGCCGTCCTCGGCGACGACATCGGCGTCCAGCCGCCACCCCAATGCGGTGTAGAAACTCTTCGACCGGTCGACGTCCGCGACCGGGATCACCACTACTTCGAGTTTCATGTCCACGGTGATGCCCTTCTTTTCCGAAACGCGCTGCAAATGGAACCAGGGCGGCGGCCATGTCGACCCTCGGAATACCCCTGCGAGGTACAGCGGCGATCCAGCTCATCCTTTGGGCAACAGCTGCTGACCGCCGTCGATGTCGTACGTCGCGCCCGTCAATGCCTCGTTGCACATGATGTGTACGGCCAGAGCGGCGACATCCTTGGGGCCGACCACCCGTCGGATGGGGAGCGAGGAGCGGAGCTCTTCACGCCGTGCCTCGATCCGATCGCCCAGGAGTGACGCCGACAAAGGCGTGTCGACGAATCCCGCAGCGATGAGGTTCACCCGGATCGGCGCCAGTTCGAGCGCCAGGTTCGCGGTGAGGGCGGGAAGTGCCGCGGTGAGCGCCGAGGTGACGGACATGCCGATGCCTGGACGGCGACCGCCCGTGCCGCCGATGAACAACAGCGTTCCCAGGTCCCGTACTTTGCCCCGGCTGTACTTGGCTGTGCCGAGGGTCATGGCGAGGCGTTCGCCGAAGTGCCGACCGGTCTCCGCGAGGTCCAGGTCGGCCAGGGGCGCGTACAACGGGCCGCCGGCCGTCGATATGACGTGGTCGACCGGGTAGGGCAAGTCATCGAAGAACTGCTGGAGTCGGTCCGTGTCAGCGGCGTCGAGGGTCGCGGTGCTCCGCGGCCCGACTTCCGCAGCCGCTCGCTCCAGTCGCTGCGGATCCCGTGCGACCATGACCACTTGGCCGCCTGAGGCGCGGACTCGACGCGCGGTCTCGAGTCCCATTCCCGAGCTCGCACCGATCACGACGACGGTCTGGTCGGCCAGGTCCTGGTGTTGGTTCGGCTCGCTTCCGCTCATCAGTGCCTCCGATGATCCGACGGCGGCAACGAGACGACGGTACGGGAGAGTTCCGCCTCCCTCCGGTACGTCACAACGGCGATTGCCCACCGTGCAGTTGTGGGTACAGGACGTCCGGTCCCCCGGGCAGAGCGGCCTGGACCTGCTTGCTGACCTCGTCGGCGAGCACCTCGTGGCGTCCGGCCTCCACGCCGGCGAGCGTTACCCGGGCGACCTCGCCGGGATCGGCTTTCGGACCACTCACCTTCGCGGCCATGTCGGTCGCCAGATAGCTGACATGCAGTGCGGTGACCTGCGTGCCCTGTTCCGCGAGGGCGACGCGCAGGGCGTTGGTCACCGACCATTCGGCGGACTTGGCCGCGGCGTATCCGGCGCTGACCGGGATCGACACCCATGACAGCACGGAGAGAACGTTGACCAGCGCGCCGCCGCCATTGCGCCCGAGTACGGGGGCGAAGGCTCTGCTCATGGCCAGCGTGCCGACCACATGCGTTTCGAACTCCGTCCGGAACGAGTCGAGTTCGGATGTGAGGATGTGGGCACGGGTGGTGGATCCGGCGTTGTTGATGAGGAGCGTCACGTCCTGTGCCCGGTCACTGGCTGCCCGCACCGACTCGTGGTCCGTGATGTCGACGGCCACCGGGACGGCTCCCGGCACCGTGACCTTCGCGGGGTCGCGGGCGCCCGCATAGACCTTGGCTGCTCCGGCCTCGAAAAGGGCTCGTACGAACTGCTCGCCCAGCCCTCGGTTGGCGCCCGTGACGAATGCGACGGACCCGTCGATCTTCATGCGAAACCTCTCCTGCAAGGGATTGGACGCCTTTCGCGCAAGGCATTTGAAGGGCGGCATTTGAAAGGCTGCGGACCGCCCGGTCGCGATGCTCCACCGCAACGTTTCCGGCCTTTCCGAACGTACCTCGCAGGGCTGTCCACCACCACCCGGCATCTGTTGCCCGGGCGACAAGGCAGTGGTGGGATGGATGTGCTCTCGTGCCGACCGAGGGAGAAGCCGATTGCCGGGGGCGTTCAATCCCGTGACACAGACTGCGGTCGATCCGCGGGTCGGCCGCTCCGAAGTACGGAGAAAGGTATGACCACCTATCGAGCCGCGCAGGTCATCGCCCCGAACGGAAGCTTCGAGATCGTCGAGCGCGAGGTGCCACGGCCAGGTCCCAGGCATGTACGGCTGGCCGTCGAAGCATGCGGGATCTGCCACAGCGACGATGTGTTCGTGAGCGGCGGTATGCCCGGAGTGCGTTTCCCACTGGTTCCGGGGCATGAGATCGCCGGGCGTATCGAAGAACTCGGTGAAGAAGCCCGGAGCAACATCTGGAACGTGGGTGACCGCGTGACAGTGGGGTGGTTCGGGGGCAGTTGCGGACACTGCATCCCTTGCAGGCAGGGCGACTTCATGGTCTGCGACAACCTCAAGATTCCTGGCTGGGCATACGACGGGGGCTACGCGGAAAGCATGATCGCGCCGATTGATTCCCTGGCGCGCATACCCGACGCCCTTTCGGCGACCGACGCGGGCCCCATGGCCTGCGCGGGAGTCACGACGTACAACGGGCTTCGGCGCAGTTGCGCCCGTCCCGGGGACCTGGTGGCGGTGCTGGGCATGGGCGGGCTCGGGCACCTGGGTGTGCAGTACGCAGTGGCCATGGGTTTCGAAACCGTGGCCATCGCCCGTGGTTCCGAGAAGGCGGACACCGCCAAGAACCTCGGGGCCCATCACTACGTCGACAGCACGGGGCCGACCCCGGTCGCGGAAGCCCTGCAGGCCCTGGGAGGCGCGAAGGCCGTACTGGCCACCGCCGGCAGCTCCGAGGCCATCGCGGCAACTGTCGAGGGCCTGAGGCACCGTGGTGAACTCGTGGTCATAGGAGTGTCGCCGGACACCCTCGGTATCAGCCCGCTTCAGCTCATCCTGCGGGGCCGGACCCTTCGAGGACACCCGGCCGGTACCGCTCAGGACGTGCAGGACACCATGGCGTTCAGTGCCCTGCACGGCGTCCGTCCCATCGTCGAGACGATGCCCCTGAGTGAGACCGACGCGGCCTACCGGAAGATGCTCTCCGGCTCCGCCCGCTTCCGCATGGTGCTGACCACCGCCTGACGTGCGCCTGTGCGGATGCGGATCCACGGCGACGACCAGCCCGCGGACCTGGCCGACCTCAGGCGGCCTTGAGCAGTTCGGACAGCTGAGTCGTGTCGATCAGGTGGGCGCGGGAGGGGAACACCTTGTCCACCAGGATCCGGTGGACTTCGGGACCGGAGTCGGCGAGGCCGTCGGTCAGGACGTAGACGCGGTAGTCGCGGTCGGCGACGTCGATGAGGGTGGACAGGACGACACCGCTGGTGCTGATGCCGATCAGGACCCGAGCCACGGTCAGGGTCGCGAGGTTCTGGCCGAGGCCGCCGACCACCCCGCCGAGCAGGACCAGCACGATGCCGGAGAGGGAGATCCGGCGCGGTCCGAGAACCTCGGCGAGCTTGCCCGCGGTGGGCTGGGCGACGGCGCTGGCCAGGTAGAGAGAGGAGACGAGGACGGCGGTGCTGCCGATCGAGACGTTCAGGTCGGCGGCGATGGGGACCATGGCGGTCGCGATGATGGAGCTGTTGATCGGGTTGAGGGCGGAGCCCACGTACAGCGGTGTGGTGAACGGCCACGCGAAGGACTCACGCCCGGCCTCGCCCGCCGCAGCGCCGCCCCGAGTGGCGGCGGTCCTCATATCGCGCCGCCACCGAGGTCGGCGTCGGCGAGCCGCTCCAGCAGCTCGATCGCCTTCTCCACGTCCTCCCGTTCGTCCGGAGCGACGACCTGGTCGATGGCGCGCGCCAGGAAGGAGGAGCGGCCGTTCAGGAGCTTGTCGATCAGCTCGGTCGCCGACGGGTCGGCGCTCATCAGCTTCTTGCGGCCGTCCTCGGGGTCGGGCTCGCCGTGGACCAGCCCGGCGGCCTTGAGCACCGCGAGGCTCTGCGCGATGGCCTGCGCGCTGACGTGCTCCAGCGCGGCGAGCCGGGCCGCCGTGACGGGACCCTTCCGAACGACGCTCACCAGGACGCCGAGCTGCGTGGCGGTCAGGCCGACCGCGTGCTGTCCCGACTCCGAGCGCAGGCGGGCGCGCAGCCGCTTCCCGCGACGTCGCGACGTCCAGCAGGCCTTCCATCAGGGCTTGGTCAGGCACCGGTCACGAGGTGGAACTGACGCTCCCCCGGCGGAGCGCGACCTCTCAGCTCGCCGTCCGCCTAATTCGCCCCGCGTACCGCCGCTCAAAGTCGAGGTTCCCCTCGAACCCCCCGGGCACGTTGGCCGAGACGTACACCGGCGGTCGCACCCCCGCCGCAAGCAGCAGCGAGGCCGCTTCGGCGACGGCCATCTGGACGAGCATCACGCCGGTCAGCGTGGACAGGGCGCAGACGGAACCGCCGCCGGGGAGTTCGAGGAGGGCGTCCCCCCGTGGCGCGGCGTTGTCCAGGACGACGTCGGCGATGTCGGCGAGCTTCCGGCCGCTGGGGTGGGAGGCGGGGACGGCCCGGGTGTGGCTCAGCGAGGTGATGGCCAGGACGCGGTGACCGCGCTCCTTGGCCCGCAGAGCCATCTCCACGATCACGCTGTTGACGCCCGAGTTGGAGATGATCACGAACAGGTCCTCGGGCCGGGGCTCGGCGAGGTCGTAGATCCGCTTGGCGACACCGGGCTTGCGCTCCAGGAGCGGGTCGTCGAGGACGCTCGGGTCGTCGCCGCCGTACAGCACGAGGTCGGCGATGCTCAGCCGGTTGGTGGGCACGAGCCCCCCGGCGCGTCCGGCGAGTTCCAGGACGAGGGCCTGGGAGTGCCCGGTGCCGAACGCCTGGACGACGCCGTCGGTCCGCACGCAGTGAGCGATCAGCTCGGCGGCGCGCCGCACTTCACCCTCGGCGGACTCGGCGGACGCGGCGATGCGGTTCAGGGCATCCAGGCCCTCACGCGCAAACCCGCTGGCGTTCACAGAGTCGACGGACACGCGGTACTCCCCACCGGTGGATGAAACCACCATCCCTTTCGAGCTTACTTGAATGAATAAACCATAGGTCACGAGCGGCGGGCAACGCCCCCTCCACCGGCGCCGTCACCGCACCCCGGACCGGACCCGGGCCAGAGGCGCATTCGGTCCTGAGATTCAATCTGCGAGATGATGGGTGGCTGATACATTCTCAGCTGCACTACAGGCACCACTGAGCTGCACAGCAGGCATCACCGAGGAGATCGGGTACCCCATGGAACGGACCGGCGCCGGCAACGGAATGCCCCCGACGGACGTCACCTCACTGATCCGCACCGAGCTGCCGCGGCTGGCCGGCTCACTCCGGAAGGTGGGCGAGCTGATCCTGGCGGATCCCGCGGCGGTCACCCACTCCTCCGCCGCCGAACTGGGGCGCCGCACGGGCACGTCACAGGCCACGGTGACCCGGTTCTGCCGTGCCATCGGCCTCGACTCCTACCAGCATCTGCTGATCGAGCTGGCCCAGGAACGCGGTCGCGGCGAGGTGTCCGACTGGGGCAGCGCGGAGATCGGCCCCGAGATCTCCCCGGACGACGATCTCGAACGCGTCGTCGCCGTCGTCGGCAGCGCCGACCTGCGCGCGGTCCAGCAGACGATCGACCGGATGGACCTGGACGCGCTGGAGCGCGCGGCCCAGGCCGTTGCCCGTGCCCGCCGCATCGACGTCTACGGCGTCGGCGGCAGCGGCGCGGTCGCCCAGGAGACCGAGACCCGGCTGTTCCGCATCGGCTGCGCGGTGCGGGGCTGGAGCGAGGTCCACGGAGCGGCCACCTCCGCCGCGCTGCTCACCCCGGCGGACGTAGCCATCGGCATCTCGCACTCCGGGGCGACCCGCGAGACCATCGAGCCCTTCGAGCTCGCCAAGGAGCGCGGCGCCACCACCGTGGCACTCACCTCCGACCCGCGCTCACCGCTGGCCCGGGCCGCCGACATCCGGCTGATCTCCGCAACCTCTGAGACCAGCTTCCGCACCGGAAGCATCGGCGGCCGACACTCCGTACTCGTCCTCATCGACTGCCTGTACGTCCGGGTCGCCCAGCTCTCCTACCAGCGCGCGAGCGCCTCACTGGCACTGACCGACCACATCACCCCGCAGCACACGGTGAAGAGCCGCCGGACCCGATGACTCCGACCACCGATGACCACCGATGACCGGCGATGCATGGATGAATGATGTATGGATGAACCACCGAGAAACTGAAGGATGGTTGTTTGAGCCATCCTCTCGGTGCCACGATGGTGCTCCGCCGAGCATCCTCGTAGGAGCCCCATGCGCGTCACCTCTGTCGAGTCGACTGAGCTCTTCGTCGGAACCACCGAGCAACCGCGCCAGATCGTGGCCGTCGAGCTGAGCCACACCCCCGGCCGGACCGTCCGTCTCACCGTGGAAGGCTCCGGTGTCGCCGGGGAGGCCCTCGTCACGGTGGCCGACGACGGCACCGCGCGCGCCGAGATACCCGTGCGCACCGGCCTCGCCCCGGGCGAGCGCCGCGACATCTCGGTGACCGCGACCGACGTGATCGCCACCGACGAGGCCCAAGTGGCCGTGCACCCCGCCGAGTTCACGGCGGCGGAGCCCGGCTGGACGATGTTCATGGTCAGCCACTTCCACT
Organism: Streptomyces sp. NPDC050988; assembly: GCF_044456225.1. Lineage (NCBI taxonomy): Bacteria > Bacillati > Actinomycetota > Actinomycetes > Kitasatosporales > Streptomycetaceae > Streptomyces > Streptomyces sp. NPDC050988. The sequence goes on from NZ_JBITFQ010000003.1 coordinate 423,491, forward strand.
ACGACCCCGTCTGGTGGAACACCCAGGGCGCGTACACCGAGACCTGGGACGTGGCCGACGACCCGGCGTCGACGGGGCTGCCCGCGCGCACCTTCGACTCCCGCGGCCAGTCCGGCATGAGCCTCGTACGGGCCCACTGCGATCTGGCGCGCCGCGACCCGGCGTACACCTTCGTGCTCGCCGAGGTCGACTACCTCAAGCCGTACTGGGACGCCTTCCCGGAGGAGCGCGCCTTCCTGCGGGAGCTGCTGCGGACCGGCCGGGTCGAGATCATGGGCGGCACCTACAACGAGCCCAACACCAACCTCACCGGCGCCGAGGCGACCATCCGCAACGCCGTCTACGGGGACGGTTTCCAGCGTGCCGTCATGGGTGCGTCGCCGGAGACGGCCTGGCAGTTGGACGCCTTCGGCCACGACCCGCAGTTCCCGGGGCTGATGGCCGACGCGGGGCTGTCCTCCAGCTCATGGGCGCGCGGGCCCTTCCACCAGTGGGGTCCCACCCTCTCGGTCTTCGGCGAGGCGCCCCGGGACCCGAACCGGATGCAGTTTCCAGCCGAGTTCTCCTGGATCGCCCCCTCGGGACGAGGACTGCTGACCGCGTACATGGTCAACCACTACGGCGCGGGCTGGGCCATCGACAACGCACCCACACTGCCCGAGGCCCAGGCGGCCGCGCTCAAGCTCTTCAAGGGGCTCAAGCAGGTCGCGCTCACCCGCAACGTGCTGCTCCCGGTCGGCGGGGACTACGCGCCGCCGTGCCGCTGGGTCATGGACATCCACCGCGACTGGAACGCCCGTTACGTCTGGCCGCGCTTCGTCAGCGCCGTGCCGCGCGACTTCTTCGCCGCCGTACGGGCCGAGTTGGACGCCGAGGGGCGCACGGCGTCGCCTCAGACCCGGGACATGAACCCCGTCTACACGGGCAAGGACGTCTCCTACATCGACACCAAGCAGGCCCAGCGGTACGGGGAGACGCTGCTCGCCGACGCCGAGGCGTGGGCGACGCTCGCCTCGCTCGTCACCGGGCACCCCTATCCGGACGCGGCCCTCGACAAGGCGTGGCGGCAGCTGATCTACGGCGCCCATCACGACGCCATCACCGGCTCGGAGTCCGACCAGGTCTATATCGACCTGCTCACCGGGTGGCGGGAGTTGGCGGACCTCGCCGAGGCCGTGCACGCCGATGCGACCGACGCCCTCGCCCGGCACGTGGCCCCGCTGCCGGGCGGCGGCCCCGACCTGGTGGTGTTCAACTCCGCGACCTGGCAACGGCAGGACGTACTGACCGTCGACGACCCCGGGCTCGTACCACTCGACGACACGGGTCTCCCGCTGCCCGCCGTGCGGGAGAACGGCGAGCTGCGTGTGATCGTGCCGGAGGTCCCCGGCATGGGGCTCAAGGCGCTCCCGCTCGCGCGGGGCACCGTCTCCGAGTGGATGCCGGGCGAAGGCACCACGATCGGCAACGAGTTCTACGAGCTGACCGTGGACCCGGGACGCGGCGGCGGGGTGAGCCGGCTGCGCGCGCTCACGGAGGGCGGACGGGACCTGCTGCGCGCCGGCGACATCGGCAACGAGCTGGTCGTCCAGGAGGAGTACCCGCGGCACCCCCGTTTCGGCGAGGGCCCCTGGCATCTCACCCCGACCGGCACCACCGCCGCCCGCAGCCGCGACGTCACCGCGGGCGTCCGGGTCGAGCACTCCCCCGCCGGTTCCCGCATCACCGTCACCGCCGACCTCGGCCTCTTCCGCTACACACAGCGGCTGTGCCTGTGGAAGGGGGTCTCGCGCCTGGACGTTTCCACCACCATCGACGGGTACGACGGCGCCGACCGGCTGATCCGGGTCCGCTGGCCCTCCGACGTGCGGGGCGGTCTGCCGGTGCACGAGGTGGCCGACGCCGTGATCGGGCGCGGGTTCGGCTTCGTGGAGGTTGACAGCGAACGGTTCCCCTGGACGCTGGACAACCCGGCCAACACGTGGTTCGGCCTCGGCTCCACGGCCCGCGCCGAGATCCGCGACGACACGGGCGCGCTACTCGGCCACCGTTCGATCGGCGTGGCCGAACTCGTCTACGCCTCCTGGGACGAGGCCGGTGAGCTCGGCACCCCGCTCGCGGCGGCCCTGGTCCGCGCGGGCGTCACCGCGACCTCGACGATCGCCGACGGACCGCGCTACGGCGACCTGGAGATCGACTCCAACCTGCCCGACATCCGCATCGCCGTCGGCGGCCCCGAACGCAACACGGTCGTCGCCGAAGCGCTGGGCTGGGACCCGGCCGCCGGACGCGAACTGCGCCGCCAACTCACCGAGCGGGGCGTGGCGGCCGTCTGGGTCGCGCCGCGGGCGAGCCTGCGCGAGGAGTGGGTCCCCGGAGCCGACCTCCGCGACCTCGAACGCCTGCCGCTGCTCGTCGTGGCGGGCGCCCGCCCGCAGGACGACGCCAAGGCGGTCGACGCGCTGGTGGCCGACCTGGACGACGCGGTCCTGCGGGCCACGGCGGCGGGCGGCGGCGAGGCCCTGCCGCCGGGCGACGCCTGGGACGGCCGCAGCTTCGCCGTCCTCAACCGCGGCACACCCGGCTGTGTGGCCACCTCGTCCGGGGACCTCTACATGTCGCTGATGCGCTCGTGCACGGGCTGGCCCTCGGGCATCTGGATCGACCCACCCCGACGAACCGCCCCCGACGGCTCGGCCTTCCAGCTCCAGCGGTGGTCGCACACCTTCGAGTACGCCGTGGTGGGCGGCGAGGGCGACTGGCGGAAGCTGGGTCTGCCGCGCACCGGCCACGCGTACAACCACCCGCTCACGGCACGGCTGCGCGACGGCGACGCCTCGGATGCACCGGATGTATCAGATGTGTCAGACGTGTCAGACGTGTCGGACGCATCGCCGCAGGCCCCCGTCCTGCCGAGGAGAGCGACCCTGCTGGCACTGGAGCCGGAGGGCGAGGTCCTGCTCGACGCGCTCAAGCCGGTCGGCTCGCCGCTGGCCCGCGCCAGCGTGGCCCCGGCCGACCCGGGCCGCGGAGTCGTCGTACGGATGCACGAGGTGTCCGGCCGCCCGGCCCAGGCCCGGGTGCGCGGCCCGCTGATGTGGACTGCCGGAGCCCGCGCCGACGTCCTGGAGAACCCCGGGGCACCGCTGGCCCCGGACCAGGAAGGGGTTCTCGACATAGGCCTGACCGGGTTCGAGGTCGCGACGGTCCTGGCGACTCCCGAGGGCGGGCAGACCCCGAACGGCTCCGGCGTCGCCGCGCACGAGCCCGCGCAACCCGTCCACACCCGGTACTGGCTGCACAACTCCGGTCCCGCACCGCGCGGCAACATGCCCGTCGCGGTGTACGTCTCACCGACCGCGCTCACCCTCTCCGGGCAGCCCGTGACAGCGACGGTCCGCGTCGGCTCGGAGCTCACCGACGCCCCGGTCTCGGGCACGGTCGCCCTGCGCGTACCGCCCGGCTGGTCAGCCGAACCCGCCGAACTGCCGTACGCGCTGGGCCCCGGCGGATTCACCCTCTCCGAGGTCACCGTCACCCCCGCCCCCGACGCCCCACCCGGCCGCCACTGGCTCGCCGCCCGGCTGTCGTACGGCGGTCAGACGTACGAGGATGTCGTGGCCCTCGACGTGCCGGGCACCGTCCCGGAGGGCGAGCCGGACGGTCGTACGGGTCCAACTCTCGTGTCCAGCCTGGGAGTTGAGCGCATCAGAGTGCGCTCGGGCGAGTTCGGCCGGGTTCCGGTGACCGTCCACAACACCACCCGCGGTCCGGTCGACGGCACCCTGTGGGCGGTGTCGTCGTGGGGCACCTGGCCGGGGGTGAGCCCGGGCTGCCAGGGCTTCACCGTGCCCGCCGGGGAGCGGCTGGAGTGCGCGATCGAGGTGGACGGCCGTGCGGTGCCGCCGGGTTCGTACTGGCTGATGGCGAAGATCGCCTGGCACGGCAGCGTCGCCTACACGGAGGCCGTACCGCTGGAGGTGCTGCCGTGAGCGACCACGTACATGCGCGTTCACATCCACCCGGCGGGCCCGCGCACAGCCACCTGCCCGACGGCGTGGCCGCGCTCGTGGACGGAGACACCCTGGCCGCGGCGCACGTCGACGCGCTGCTGAGGGTCGTACCGCCGCGCGATCCCGTGACCCGGCCCGACGCGTCGGCGCGGGCCGAACGGCAGCGGCGGCGCTGGGCGACCCAGGTGGTCGTCGTGGACGAACTGGCCCGGCGGGCCTGCGCGGAGCGCGGACTGAGGCCTCCCGAAGAAGTCCGGCCGGCGCAGGTGCTCGCCGTGGCCGAGGAGGACGTCGCGGATCTCGGCAGCATCGTCGCCGCGGTGCTCGCCCACTCCCCGGCCGCGCGCGTCCTGCTCGCCGCGCTGGAGAGCGAGCAGGACGTGCCGGAGTCGGCGGTACGGGACTACTACGACCGCAACCCGGACCGCTTCCTCACCCCGGACGCCCTGCGACGCGGGGTCGACCCCTTCGGCGGGACGGACACCTCGGACCATCTCCCGTACGAGGGCGTACGCGAGGGTGTCGTCCACGAGTTGCGGCGGTCCGCCGGCCGGCGCGCCTTCTTCGCCTGGCTCGACCGGGCGCGCGCCGGGGTGGTGTACGCCGCCGGACACGAGCACCCCGGCGATCCGTCGCACCCGGACCACGAGCACCGGCACTGACCGCACGACAGCCGCACGACGGCCGTCTACGGGCCGCGCGCCGACGGCGTACCGGCCGCGCAGCGACCGCACGCCGACCGCGTCCGGAACCTAAAAGCAACACAGCACCCATTGACCTCCGATGAATTCTGGTCCACCTTTTCATCAATCGGAGTCGAAGTTGGTGAATTGAACCAGCAGCAGACTGGGTCTCAGGAGGGCAGCAATGCGCGCAAGAAGACTGACCGGGTCCCTGGCCTGGCTCGTCGTACTGACGTTGACGGCCGCAGGCTGCGGCTTCTCCGGCGGCTCCGACGACGGTGGTGCCACCGCGGGCGGTTGCAAGGTCGACAAGGGAAACGTCGGGTCGGGCAAGCTCACCGGTGACGTCGAGGGGAAGATCACCTTCCAGACGACCAACCTGAAGAAGGACTTCGGGGACTTCTTCAACGGAGTGATCAAGGACTTCGAGAAGGCCAACCCCGGCACCTCGGTCAAGTGGATCGACGACCCCGGCGACAGCACCTTCACCCAGCGCACCGTCGCCGACGCCCAGGGCTGCACGATGCCCGACGTGATCAACATCGACGCCCCCACCGCGACCGCCCTCACCAAGGCCGGCTACCTCCTCGACCTGGGCGTCAAGGACCCGGACGCCGCCAAGCCGTTCGTCCCGGCGTTCTGGAAGTCCAGCACCTACAAGGACGCCTCGGGGAAGGCGGCGCACACCGTGCTGCCCTGGTACACCGGCGGCGTCCTCCTCACCTACAACACCGACATGCTGAAGAAGGCCGGGATCGACCCGGCGAAGCCGCCGAAGACGATGTTCGGGCTGTTCGCCGACTACGAGAAGATCGCCAAGTCGGCCAAGGGCAAGTACTTCGCGACGATGGCCAACCCGATCTGGCGGATCCCGGCCGACTGGGACCAGATGGACATCAGGACGCTGTCCGCCGACGGCAAGTCGGCCGTCTTCGCCGACGATCCGAGGACCACCCAGTGGGTGGCCTGGATGGCGAGGCTGTACAAGGAAGGCGCCATGCCGAAGGACTCGCTGTCCTCCAGCAACGACCCCTCCACGCCGTACAGCCAGGGCCAGGTCGCCTACGGTTCGACGAACCCGAGCTTCGTGCGCTTCGTGAAGCAGAACAGCCCGTCGGTGTACGCCAAGACCGGAGTCGGCCAGCAGCCCTTCGACGCGCTCGGCCACACCACGGCCGCCCCTCAGTACATCTCGGTCGCCGCGACCAGCAAGCACGCCCCCACGGCGCTCGCGTTCGCCAGGTTCCTCACCAACGCCGAGAACCAGACGGCCTGGTGCAAGGACCCGAACGTCGTGATCTTCCCGACGACCACGACCTCGCTGGACGACCCGTTCTTCCAGAACGCGACCGGCAGCGACCCCTTCTCCCAGGCCCGCAAGCTCGTCGCCGAGCAGCTCAAGACCACCACCGCCTACCAGACCAACGTCTCCCCGGCCGTGCAGAAGGCCATCGTGTCCCAGGTGCAGCTGGCCATGCAGGGCAAGAAGAGCCCCGAGCAGGCCGTGAAGGACGCCCAGGAGAAGGCGAACGAGCTGCTGAAGCAGGCAGGCTGATCGTGGCGACGCAGACCGCGAAGCCGGTGTCCGCGCCCGGTGCGGAGCACACAGCCTCCGTGCCGGGCGCGGCCCCGTCCCGTATACGCCGACTGGGCCGGGCGGTACTGCCCGGCCCCGCTCCCGGCGCCAACGGCGCGGCGCTGTACCGCCGTTGGTGGTTGCCCTGGCTGTGGACCGCCCCCGCGATCGTCTGCGCGGTGGTCTTCGGCGTGTTCCCGTTCCTCAACACGCTCCTGCTGTCGTTCACCGACGCCAAGCCGCTCGGCGGCGCCGCGGGCTTCGTCGGGCTCGACAACTACACCCGGATGCTGGACGACTCGGACTTCTGGCTGGCGACTCGCAACAGCATCCTGTACGCGCTGATCGTCGTGCCGCTGATGGTCCTGCTGCCGCTGCTGCTGGCCGTCCTGGTGGAGAAGAACCTGCCCGGCATCGGCTTCTTCCGCTCCGCCTTCTACACCCCGGTGCTCGCCTCCAGCGTGGTCGTGGGTCTGAGCTGGCAGTGGCTGCTGGCCGACGACGGGCTGATCAACACCTGGTTGGAGAAGGCCCATCTGATCAGGGACGCCATCCCGTTCCTGTCCGACTCGTGGCTGATCCTGTTCTCCGCGATGGGCCTGACCCTGTGGAAGGGGCTCGGCTGGTACATGATCTTCTACCTCGCCGCGCTCGGGAACGTGCCCAGGGAACTGCACGAGGCGGCGTCCATGGACGGCGCCGGCTCCGTCCGCCGCTTCTGGCACATCACCGTGCCCGGTGTGCGGCAGGCGATGATGCTGGTCGGCACCCTCACCGGCATCGGCTCACTGCGCGTGTTCACCGAGCTGTACATGCTCGGCGGTCCCACCGGCGGCCCGGGGGGCGCGGACCGCACGCTGCCCTTCTACATCAAGGACGTCGGCCTCGACCCGATCACCGGCAACGCCGGTTACGGCTCGGCGGTCAGTGTGGCGCTGTTCCTGCTGACGCTGGGGCTGACCCTGCTGGCGCAGCGGCTCACGAGGGAGGACGAGTCATGACGACCGCGACAGCGACGGCAACCTCGACCGGGTCCGAGACACCACGGCGCAGGAGACTGCTCCCACGCTGGCGGGACTACGGCCGCCCCCGCGAACTGGTCGTCCGCTACCTGCTGTTGCTCTTCGTGCTCGGCATCACCGTCGGGCCGTTGGTCTGGCAGCTCCTGGCCTCGCTGAAGAGCACCAGCGAGGACGTCTTCGGCGCGAACGCCTCGCTGTTTCCGCACGAGCCGACCCTGCGGGCCTACCGGGCGGTCTTCGACCAGGTGCCGGTGGCCACGTACATCAGGAACAGCATGTTCGTGGTCGTCCTGTCGGTCGGCAGCCAGCTGCTGTTCTCCACCACGGCCGGCTACATGCTCTCCAAGCCCAACTGGAAGGGCCGCAAGGCGGTTTGGGTCGTACTGATCGCCTCGATGATGTTCCCTTTCGAGTCGATCATGGTGTCGCTGTTCCTGAGCATCCGCGACCTGGGCCTGGTCGACAACCTGGTGGGCGTGTGGCTGCCCGGGTTCGTCGGTGCCATCAACGTGCTGCTGATGCGTGCCGCGTTCATGGCGGTGCCGCGCGAGATCGAGGACTCGGCGATGCTCGACGGCGCGGGCGAGTGGCAGCGCTTCCGGTATCTGTACCTGCCGTCCGCGTGGGGCGCGATCCTGGTGGTCACCATCAACACCTTCATCAGCGCCTGGGACGACTTCCTCTGGCCGTTGATCGTGTTGCGCTCGGAGGAACACATGACGCTGACGCTCGGTCTCTCGCGCTTGCAGAGCTCGTCGTTCGGCTACGACCAGCGGGTGGTGATGGCCGGCTCGGTGATCTCCGTCATCCCGGTGCTGGTGCTGTTCGTGATCACTCAGCGGTGGTTCTACAAGGGGGTTTCGTCCGGAGCCGTGAAGCTCTGACGGCCCGCCGGCCGTCGCTGTGGACCGTCGCCGTCAACCGTCGATCCGCAGCACGGCCGGTACGGCGTCCAGCGCGGCCCGCGCCGATTCCGCGACCCGGATCTCCATGGTGCCGGGCAGCACGCCCGTCTCCAAGTCGGCGCCGACCTGGGCGAGTTGGTCGGTGCCGAGCGGTATGACGACCCTGCGGGTCTCCCCGGGAGTGAGCTCGACGTTCCTGAAGGCGCGCAGTTCGAGCGTGCGCGGCCACACGGGCGTGCTCAGCCGCCGGATGTAGAGCTGGACGACGGTACGCCCGGCCCGTTCCCCCGTGTTGGTGACGTCGACCGTGACGGTGTGTCCGGACAGGAGCGGCGGCCCGTAGGCGAAGCTCGTGTACGACAGTCCGTGCCCGAAGGAGTAGAGCGGCTCGGCGCTCTCGTCGACGTAGGAGCCGTACTCGGTGTCCTTGTGGTTGTAGTACACGGGGAGTTGGGCGGCCGAGCGCGGGACCGAGACGGGCAGGCGTCCGCGTGGCTCGGCGTGCCCGAGGAGCACTTCGGCGATCGCGTCGCCGCCCCACGGGCCCGGATACCAGGCGGTGAGCAGCGCGGCCGCGCGTTCCGCCGCCTCCGGGACGGCATGCGGTCGGCCCTGCACGAGAACCACGACCGTGGGGGTGCCGGTCGCCACGACGGCGTCCAGCAGGGCGTGTTGGGCCCTGCCGAGCCGCAGTCCCGCGAGGTCGACTCCCTCTCCGCAGGTCATCTCGGACACGGCACCGAGGGCCGCGCCGTTCGCGGCGAAGCCGGTCTCGGGGGTACGGGCGCTGCTGCCGCCCAGCGCGAGCACGGCCAGGTCGGAGACGCCGGCTTGGGCGATGGCCTCGGGGATCCCCGAGAGATCGTCGCCGGTGAGGGCGCAGCCGCGGGCGTGGCGGACGTCCACTCCGGGCGGGGCGAGTCGCCGCAGCCCGTCGAGGAGACTGGCGCCGGCGCCGGGGCGCTGCGGCGCTGTGTAGTCGCCGAGTTGGTGGGCGGTGGTGGCGGCGTGCGGACCGAGGACCGCGATGCGGGACACCGTCGGGCGGACGGGCAGGACGCCGCCGTCGTCGTGGAGGAGTGTGACCGCGCCTCGGGCCAGTGCGGTGCTCAGTTCCCGGCCTCGGTCCGGGGACGGAGCGGTCAACCTGTCCTCGGCACAGGGCCGTTCGAAGAGCCCGAGGCGGAACTTGAGGCGCAGCACCCGGGCGACGGCCGCGTCGAGCACGTCCTCCTGGACGAGTCCGCGCTCGACGGCCTCTTCCAGGTGTGTGAATCCGTCGTCCCAGAGGCTCAGATCGACACCCGCGTTGAGCGCGAGGGCGCCCGCCGAGACCGTGTCGCCGGTGATGCGGGCCAGCCGGTCGACGGCGAGCCCGTCGGCCATGACCAGCCCGTCGAAGGCCCAGCGCTCGCGCAACAGCCCGGTGAGCAAAGCCCTGTTGCCCGCGCAGGGAAGCCCGTCGACCTCGTTGTACGCGGCCATGACGGCAGCGGCTCCCGCCCGGACTCCGGCCCGGGCGGCGGGGAGATGGATCTCGTGGAGTTCCCGTAGGCCGAGTTCGGACTCCGCGGAGTTGCGGCCGCCGACGGTGGCGCCCTGTCCGGCGAAGTGCTTGAGCACCACGGCGGCCTTGTCCTCGGCGAACTGCCCGTCCGTGCAACCGGATTGGCCCTGCATGCCCCGCACCAGGGCCTCTGTGAGCCGGGCGGCCAGATACGGGTCCTCGCCGAAGCACTCCTCGGTACGGCCCCAGCGGGGGTCGCGCGCGAGGTCGAGGGCGGAGACGAGGGCGACATGGCCGCCACTGGCCCGCAGTTCGGCCGCGGCATGGGCGGCGGCCCGCTCGTACAACTCGGGATCCCAGGTGGCTCCGACGGCCAGGTTGACCGGCAGGACCGTGCCGTCCAGGGCCATGAGGCCGTGCGTGACCTCCTCGACCAGAAGTGCCGGGATGCCGAGGCGGCTGCTTTCCATGACGTGGCGCTGCACCAGGTCGGCGAGCGTGGCGCCGTCGGCCGCGCCCGCGCCGGTGGAGTGGTCGACGCCCGACCAGGCGTCGGCGCGCAGGAGTCCGTACAGGGCGCCGAGGCCTGCGAAGCGCTCGGTCTCGGCGTACAGCGCCTCGGTGAGTTCGAAGCCGTCCGGTGTGCGGCGGTAGGCGTCCCAGCCGTACATCCGCTGGTTGAGCTGGCCGGCCTTCTCCCGCAGGGTCATGCGGGAGAGCAGGTCGGCGGCCCGGTCGTCGACGGCGGCGTCCGGGTCCAGGTAGAGGGGGCCGTGCGTGTCGTGGCCCCGGGAGACCTCGGGTGTCTGCTCGGGCCGGGCGGCCGCGTGTTCCGGAGTCGGCATGCGGCCTGTTCCTTCCGTGCTGTTCTCGCGTGGGGCTACGGGGACGTACCGGTCAGCCGGCCCGGGTTCAGGTCACTCGGGCTCAGGTGGCCCGGGTTCAGGTAGTGCGGGTTCATGTGGCCCGGGTTCATGTGGCCCGGGTTCAGGTAGTGCGCGGGTTCAGGTAGTGAGGGACGAGGTTGGCGGGCCGCCGTGCCCGAGCCGGGCCAGGGCCACGGCGCCGCGGCAGCCATCCGCGACCCAGTCCAGCGTCAGGCCGAGCGCCTTGAGGCGCTCGCTCAGAAGAGCTGTCAGGGGGCCTTCGGGGCCGAGCAGCCCTCCCGTGGCGACGATCCGCTCGCCCTGGCGGGGTGCCAGCGCACGGACCGGCTCCAGCAGGTGGTCCGCCGCCTCGTCGAGGATCGCCCGCGCGACGGCGTCCTGGTGCCGGGCCGCCTCGGCGACCAGCGGAGCGAGCCGGGCGAGGTGGATCGGGGGCTCGGCCATGACGGCGGGCAGCAGGTGCATGCGGTAGGCCGCGCGCCGGTCGGGCGACCACTCCGGCTCCGCGTGGAGGCGCTCGCGGGCGGGCCCGGAGGCGCCGGAGACGCTGACAGCGGCGGAGCCATCAGCTCTGACCGGGCCAACCGCGCGGTTCGGACCGCTCGCACTACGCGGGCTGCCCACACCATCCGGGCTCCCCGCACCACTCGGGCTCCCCCCACCATCCCGGCCACCCCCACCACTCGGACTTCCCCCACCATCCCGGCCACCCCCACCACTCGGACTTCCCCCACCATCCCGGCCTCCGGCACCGCCCAGGCCGCCCTCACCGCCCAGGCCACCCAGGCCCGCCGGGCCTCCGTACGGCAGGTCCTCCGCGTACGGCAGCGCCCCGATCGGCACCCCCAGCGCCCGGCCGACCCCGTCGGCCAGCGTCGTCGGACCGCCCCGTCCGTCCGCCATGCGCAGTGCCGCCCGTACCGCGCTGCGGCCGATCCAGAAGCCTCCGCCGTCGTCCCCGAGCAGCCAGCCGTCGCCGCCGACGGTCACCGCGCAGCGGCGGTCCCTGATGCGCATCGCGACCACGCCGGTGCCGGCCACCAGGGCCAGCCCGTCGGCCGGGGTGCCTGGTGCGGAGGCGAAGGCCGCCTCGATGTCGCTGCTGACGCCGACCGAATCCGCGGCGATGCCCAGGCGTCGCAGCGCGGCGGTGAGCGCGGCCAGGGCATTGAGGCGGCCGGGCTCGTCCGGGGCGGTCTCCGCCGCGCCCGCGAACCCACCGGCCACGGCGACGACCCGGGCGCGGTCCGCCTCCGGCACAGCCCGGGCGACGGCCTCGGCCAGGTGGTCGGTGAGCAGCGGCACCGGGACCGTCAGGGCATTGCCGGGCCCTGCGGCGCCCTGGCCGAGCACACGGCCGTCCACGGCGGACGCCAGAACGGCGCGGGTACGGGTGCCACCGGCGTCCAGGCCCACCACGAGATCCCGATCCCGCACCGGATCCCGCACCCGGTCCGGTACCTGATGCCGAGCCTGATCCCGCATCTGACCTGGATCCTGGTTCAAATCATTGTTCATTGGCGACCATGGTGGTTGATACATTCGCCGAGAACAAGCCCCGGCCGCGCGTCGGCACAGGTTTCCGAGGAGGACCCCATCAGCACTCCCCCCGTATCCAGCGCGCCCGCGCCCCGCTTCGGTGTGAACTACACGCCCCGCCGCGGCTGGTTCCACTCCTGGCACGACTTCGATCCGGTCCACGCCCGTGAGGACCTGGCCCAGATAGCCGGGCTCGGTCTGGACCACGTCCGCGTCTTCCATCTCTGGCCGCTCCTGCAGCCCAACCGCACACTGATCCGCGGGGCGGCCGTCGACCAGCTGGTCCAGCTCGTCGACCTGGCGGCCGAGGCCGGTCTCGACGTCCTCGTGGACGGAGTGCAGGGCCATCTGTCCAGCTTCGACTTCTATCCGGAGTGGACCCGCGGTTGGCACCACCGCAACGTGTTCACCGACCCCGAGGCCATCGAGGCCCAGGCGGAACTGCTGCGCGTCCTCGGCCGCGCGCTCGCCGACCGGCCCAACCTCATCGGCCTCCAGCTCGGCAACGAGCTCAACAACCTGGTCGAGCACAACCCGGTGACCGTCGAGGAGGTGGACCACTACCTCGACACGCTCCTCGCCGCCGCCCGGGACGGACTGTCCGCCGCCCCGCCCGGCCGCCTCGTCACGCACTCCGCGTACGACGCGGCCTGGTACGGCGACGACCACCCGTTCACGCCGGAGGCCTCGGCCCTCAAGGGCGATCTGACCACCGTCCACCCGTGGGTCTTCTCGGGCGACTGCGCACGCCGGTACGGCCCCCGCTCACCGCAGGTCCTGCATCTCGCCGAGTACGGCGTGGAGCTCGCCAAGGCCTACGCCGAGGACGTGACACGGCCGGTCTGGGCGCAGGAGACCGGGGCGCCCGAGCCGCACATCCCGGCGGCCGACGCACCGGAGTTCGCCCGCGCCACCGTGCTCAACGCCTCGGAGTGCGCGGGGCTCTGGGGCGTGACCTGGTGGTGCTCCCACGACGTGGACCGCTCCCTGGCCGACTACCCGGAGCTGGAGTACACCCTGGGTCTCTTCGACTCCTCCGGCCGCCCCAAGCCGATCGCCACCGCGTTCGCCGACGCCGTCGCCGAGGTGCGCGCCAAGCCCCGCCCCGGGCGGCCGCGCGACCTGGCCCTGGTCCTGGACTGCACGCCCGCCACCCGCTCCGTCTCGGGCCCGGGCGGCGCGTACTTCGAGGCGTGGATGTGGCTGCGGAGCCAGGGTGTCCGCCCGACGGTGGTCCTGGCCTCGCACGCGGACGACGCCGACCACCTTTCGGCCCGGGGCATCACGGATCTCGTACGGAATCCGTGACGACCGGGCCGGTCACCGGAGCCGTGAACGTGACGGGACGCAGAGACAGCGGTCCCTGCGAAGATGAAAGCGCGGGAGCAGGCCGAGGCGGCGGAGCCCGCCGGTGAGCGGCTACCCGCCCGCCAGCGCCTCCGCCAGCGCCCGCAGGTTGGCCCGGCCCCTCCCGTACGAGCACAGGTCGTCCCCGTCCTCGGGGAGCCCGGTGGAGACCCGTACGGCGTCCGGACGCCGGGCCAGCAGGGAGTCGCGGAGGCGGGCCTGCCAGGGGTGGAGCCCGGCGTCGTTCGTGGCGACGACCAGCGGGGAGCCCTCGGCCCACCGCAGGATCCCGGCGACGAGGGCCGCCGGGTCGGCAGGCTCCCCGGTGACCGCGGTTCCCGAAGCCGTGGGGTCGACGGCGCGCAACTCGGTCAGCAGGTCCTCGCCGCCCCAGTTGAGCGCGGGATGCGGCGGCGGGAACAGGTCGACGACATGGGCGCCGGGCACCGAGGGCCGGACGGACCGACCGCGTACGGCCCGGCGGGCTGCCTCGGCTCCGGCCCCGGAGTCCCATGCGGCGACCGTGCCCGGGGCGGCCGGCGTCGCGTACCGCTCGGCGAGGCGGCGGACCCTCCCGGCGGCCTCCCACACACGCTCGTCGGGCAGCGCTCCGGTGCGCAGCGCGCCGAGTACCGCGTCACGGCAGGCCAGCGTGGTCTCCAGGTCCGGTACGGCGACGATGACCTGGTCGGCTCCCGCGGCGAGGGCGATCCGGGCCCCGGCGGCCTCGCCGTAGCGGTCGGCGATCGCCTTCATCTCCAGCGCGTCGCTGACCAGCACGCCTTCGAAGCCGATGTCGTCGCGGAGCAGATCGCGCAGGATGCGGCGGCTCAGGGTCGCCGGGCGGTTCGGGTCGAGCGCCGGGAAAACGACATGGGCGCTCATCAGCATCGGAACGCCCACGGCGACGGCCGCACGGAACGCTTCGAGGTCGGGAAGCAGTTCGTCGTACGGCCGCGGGTCGACGGCGGTGTCGTGGTGGCTGTCTGTCACGGTGCCGCCGTGGCCGGGGAAGTGCTTGGCGCAGGAGGCGACACCGCGGGCCTCGGTTGCGGTGATCCAGGCGCGCAGGTGGCGGCCGACGAGTTCGGGGTCGGCGCCGAAGGAGCGGGTGCGCACGATCGGGTTGTCCGGGTGGTGCTGGAGGTCGGCGACCGGCGCGTACGAGGCGGTGATGCCGAGGGTGGCGAGGTGTCCGGCGAGCGCGTCGGCGCAGCGGGCGGTCAGATCCGTGTCGTCGACGACGCCGAGCGCGAGGTTGCCGGGGACGTCGGGTGCGCCCGCGCCCACCAGGTGGCCGATGCCGCCGCCCTCGTTGTCGATGCCGACGATCAGGTCGGGGCGTATCGCCCTCAGCTCGTCGGTGAGGCGGCGCACCTGCTCGGCGTCGCGCACGTTGCGGGTGAAGAGGATGACTCCGCCGAGCCCCCGGTCGACGAGCCGTTTCAGGGTGGTGGAGACGCTCGCGGTCCCGTCGAAACCGGCGACGAGGCAGCGGTGGGCGGCCTCGTCCAGATCGACGGGCAGACCGGGACCGTCGAACGCGGCAGGCAGGGGGTGGATCACGTCGACTGTCCTCCGGTCGGATGACTGATCGGATGATGCAAGCCACCAAAAGATAACCCGAAGGTGAATCAATCAACCAGCCCTCTTGACGCAACGTGTACGACGCACCACGCGGCCGCACCACGCGGGGAGGCGGTCCGGAACGATCTCCTGACGCGGCGCTGACGCCCGTCCGTCGGCTCGGTAGGGTCCGCGACAGCGGTCAGGACCTGGTCCGGTACGCCTCGAAGCGATGAGGAGTGATGCACGGTGATCCCATCCGCCCCGCGCGTGGAGCTGACGCCCGCCGCCGCCGAGCTGCTGCGCCGACTGCGGGCCGCCCACGGTCCGCTGATGTTCCATCAGTCCGGCGGCTGCTGCGACGGCAGCGCGCCCATGTGCTACCCGGAGGGCGAGTTCCGGACGGGCGACTCCGATGTACTCCTCGCCTCGCTGGCCGTCGAGGGCGTCGACGAGCCGGTGACGTTCTGGATGTCGCGGAGCCAGTACGAGGTGTGGAGCCACACCCGGCTGATCGTCGACGTGGTGGAGGGGAGGGGCAGTGGTTTCTCGCTGGAGGCACCCGAAGGGGTGCGTTTCCTGACCCGTTCGCGTCTCGTCGGCACGTAGTCGTCGTCACGCCACCTGCTCTGTGGTGAACTCCCTTGTGTCCTGGGCTATTTGAGGAGACAGCGGAGAGAGCAGGGGCAGCGTGACACGACGCACCGGACGACTCAGAACCGCACTGACGGTTGTAGCGGCATGGAGCGCACTGGCCGGTGCCGCCCTCGCGGGGGCGGCACCGGCCAGTGGCGCGCCGGACGGCGGCCCGCCGGGTTTCCACCGGCTCGCACCCGGCGTGCGCTACACCGAGTACGACATTCCGGCCGCCAAGGGCATGGCGCACGCACATGTGCTCAGCGTCGATCTCCGCAACCCACGGGTGAGTGTCGACCTGCTCCACCCCGGCGCGGTGGCGGCGCGGGCTCCCGTGTCGCGGCTGGCCGACGCACAGGGTGCCGTCGCGGGCGTCAACGGCGACTTCTTCAACATCACCGAGACCCAGCATCCGGGGGTCGAGGCGACCGGCGCGTCCGTCGGTCCGGCGATCGCGGGCGGGCGCACGCTCAAGGCGGCGGTCCCCGACGGCCAGCGCTTCGGCCCCGCCCTGCCGCCCGGCACGAGCACCCGGGACGTACTCGGCGTGGGCACGGACCATCGGGCCCGCCTCGACAGCCTCGCCCTCGACGGTTCGGTCACCACAACCGAGGCACGGCTGCCGCTCGGCGGGCTCAACCAGTACGCGCTGCCGGTCGGCTCCGTCGGCGCGTTCACCTCGGACTGGGGCACGCCCTCCCGGGTGCGGGCCACCTGCGGGACGGACACCGACCGGGCCGCGCCCTGCAGCACGGACACCCATGAGGTGACCGTCCAGGACGGCAAGGTCGTGTCATCGGCCGACACTCCCGGCAACGGACCCATCGCTTCCGGCACCACTGTCCTGGTCGGCCGGGAGGCGGGCGCCCAGCAGCTGCGGAAGCTGTCGCTCGGCGAGCGGGTCACGGTGCGGCACCGGCTGGTGGCGGCCGCGTCGCGGACCCCGTACCGGTTCGTGATCGGCGGCTATCCGGTCCTCAGGGGCGGCCAACCGCTCGCGGGTCTGGACACCACGACCGCGGCGGTACGGACCGCCGCGGGCATCTCGGACGGCGGCCGCCAGCTCCTGCTGCTCGCGCTGGACGGGGCACCCGAGTTCCGCACCGGACTCACGATCGCGGAAGTCGCCGACGCCATGCGGGAGTTGGGGTCTGTGGACGCCTTCAGCCTCGACGGCGGCGGCTCGACCACGCTGGCCGCCCGGGAGCCGGGCTCGACGACGGCGACCGTGCGCAACCATCCCAGCGGCGGGGCGGAGAGACCGGTGCCCAACGGGATCGGCGTGTTCTCGCGCTCGTGATCCGCGCGCCCCACCGCTGCCGCGGGCTCACGGCCTGAGGCTGCTGACGACGTCGGCGGTCGCCGTGAGCCCGTTGTGGATGGTCGGCGCCATGCTCGTGCTCGCGAGATAGAAGCCGAGCAGCACGCAGACCGCGGCGTGCGAGAGCTTCAGCGCGCCGTTGCGGATGAAGACCACCGCAAGGATCAAGAGCAACAGGACCACAGAGATGGAAATGGCCATCGTCAACCTCCTCCGCCACGCCCATACCGCGGCTTTCGGCCGCAAGTGTGGCGTAGCGGGGGGTTCGTCCGGGCGGCTGACGTGTCCGCCGAACGTGTGTTGACTGCGCGTGAAAGCGCTGGGCTACGCCCGTCGGTCGGTGATCGCTGGGCTACGCGCGCTCTTGGACCTATTTGCGCGCCCTCTTGGACCTACTTGTGGGCGTCCAGGAACGCTTCGAGGCCCGCGAGGTCGTCGGTGTTGATGTAGTCGGCGTCGGCGGCGAGGAGTTCGCTCCAGACCGCGTCACGGGCGGGGCCCGCCAGATCCGGAGTGGCCCAGAAGCGGACCTTCTGCCTTCGGGAGTGCGCCGCCGCGATGATGCCGCGCAGCTTCTGGCGCTCCACCTCGGGGAACGTGCCGACGCCCTGCCAGGTGAAGTTGAGCGTCCAGTTGTCGCTGATCAGCGGGATGAAGGAGGACGGGGCCGGCACGGGGGCCAGCATGTCGAGGAGGCGGCCGTCGTAGAAGGCCCGTCGTACGGTCTGGGCCTCCATCGGGACCCGGGCCGCGCGGTCGCCGGAGATCACGGCGGTCACCGCGCCGGGGAAGACCCGGCCGTGCGCGTACGTCGTGAACAGGTGCCGGTAGCGGCGCAGTTGGCGGTCGAGTTCCTGGTAGGTGGACGCGCCCTCGGTCTTGATGTCGATGAGCAGCTGGAGCGGCTTGCGCTGCCCCCGGTACACCGAGCCGCGGTTGGCCTTCACGCGGGCGGCGAGGGGCGCGAGGTAGAGGGATTCCAGGGTCCGGGAAGGGTCGAGTTCGACCGGGTCGTGGGCGACCAGGAGCTGGTTCCCGACGAGGAAGATGTCCGACTCGACGCTTCCGAAGCGGTGGTCGAGCGCGTCGAGGAGGGGACGGGTGTGGAGGTAGTCGTTGTGCGCGTGGGCGCGCCACAGCGGGCGCGGCCGGTGCCCGCCCTCGGTCGCCTGCGCGTACGCGGGAACGGCGACGCTGCCCGCCACCGCGGCGGCGAGGGTGGTGAGGGCTCTGCGACGGGTGGTGAGGGCCATGTCTGCCTCCCTGAGAGTTGCCGTACGGGCCTCAGCGAGTATCGGTCCTCAGGGGGTTCAAGGAGCAGGGCCGTGCGGGGAGTTGGCCGGACTGCCGCTGTGCGTTCACTTCGGTCGACCGCCTCCGGCGGACGTTCACACCGAGGTCAACTCCGCCCACCCGACCGTCCGGTCGCACCACCGTTCCAGCAGCACCCGGTCGTGCCCGACGGCCAGCAGTCCGGCCCCGCTCTCCCGCCGGTAGGTCTCCACGACGCCGACCAGCGCGGCCGTGGTCGAGGCGTCGAGCATCGCCGTCATCTCGTCGCAGACGAGCCAGCGAGGCCTCAGCGCGAGCGCCCGCGCGAGACAGGCCCGCTGCAACTGCCCGTCGCTCACCTCGTGCGGCCTGCGGGCCAGCAGGTCCGCTCCGAGCCCCACGGTTTCGGCCAACTCCCGTATGCCGTCCACTGTTTGCCCGGTGGCCCGGAGCGGCTCGGCGATCAGGTCAGCGAGCCGCAGTCGCGGGTCCGCCGAGAGGCGTGGCTGCTGAAAGACGACCCCGAAGGCGGTGCGCTGGGCGCGCGGCGCGCGATGACGCCAGCCGCGGGCCGGCTCGCCGTCGATGACGACCTCGCCGGAATCGGGCCGGTGCAGCAGTGCGGCGACCCGGGCCAACGTGGACTTGCCGCAGCCGCTGGGCCCCTGGAGCCCCACGGCCTCCCCGGCACTCACGGTCAGTGAGACCTCACGGACGACCGGGGCGCGCCGGTCGTACCCGGCCGTGACGGCCCGCAGTTCAAGCACGCGCCGCCACCTCCCGACAACGCATGTGCCCTTCCTGGTCACGCACGCGCCACCTCCACCTGATCCATGTCACTCACGTGATGGCAGGCCACGCCCGCCACGAACTCCGGCAGCACACGGCACGCCTCGCTCACCCGTCCGCACCGCGCGGCGAAGGCGCACCCGTCCGGGAGCGCGCCGAGTTCCGGCGGCATGCCCGGGATCGGGGTGAACTCCCGCTCGGGGAGGGCGTTCAGCAGACCGCGGGCGTACGGATGCCGAGGTCCGGGTGCACCGAAGAACGCGGACGCGTCGGCGATCTCCACCACGCGTCCCGCGTACATCACGGCGACCCGGTCGGCGATCCGCTCGGCCGCCGCCAGGTCGTGGGTGATCAGCAGCAGGGCGCGATGGTCCCCGGTGTGACGGCGGAGTTCGTCGACGGTGCGCTCGACGAGGTCGCGGTCGAGCCCGGTGGTCGGCTCGTCGGCGAGCAGCAGGGGCGCGTCTCCGACGAGGGCGAGCGCGGTGGCGGCCCGTTGGGCGAGCCCGCCGGACAACTCGTGCGGGTAGCGGTCGAGATGGTCCTCGGGAAACGCGGCCCGCTCCGCGGCGGCCACCGCGCCTTCGCCGGACGTCCCCGTCAACTCCCGTACAGCCTCGGCGAGCTGGGACCGTACGGTCCGTACCGGTGTGAGGTGGGCCGCCGGACTCTGCGGTACGAGTCCGACGCGCCGCCCGCGGACCTCTCGGGCGAGCACCCGCTCGTCCGCGGCCAGCAGGTCGAGCCCGTCGCCGCCGAGCAGCGCCGAACCCGCGACCGACGCATTGCCCGGCAGCAGGCCCAACAGGGCGGAGGCGAGCACCGACTTGCCGCAGCCGCTCTCGCCGACGAGGGCCAGGCACTCCCCCGCCGCGAGGTCGAAGGAGACGTCCGTGACGGCCCGTACGTACGCCCGGTCGCGCATCCGGAAACGCACGGAGAGCCCGCGCACCGAGAGGACGTTCACGGCGTCGGATTCCCGGGTCACGCCTTCCGGTGTCACAGCATCAGCTCCGATCGGCTGCGCGGGTTGAGCCGTTCGCGCCAGGCGCCCGCGAGTCCCGCGATGGCGAGGGTGGCGGCGACGGCGCACAGCCCCGGGAAGAGGGTGGGCCACCAGTCCCCGGCGAGGAGCGAGCCGCGCGCGCTCTGCACCAGCGTGCCGAGGCTGGCCTGATGCGTGGGCAGCCCCAACCCGAGGAAGGACAGGGCGGATTCGTGCCAGACGGCGTGCGGCACCATGAGGACGGCGGCGAGTCCGGCCTGGGGCAGTACACCGGGCAGCAGATGCCGTACCGCCACCCGGTAGCGCGAGGCGCCGCCCGAGATCGCGGCGTCGACGTACGGCCGGGAGCGCAGCAAGAGGATCTCCGCGCGGACGATCCGGGCCGTCGACAGCCAGTGGGTGAGCGCCACCGAGACGACGACCGGCCACACCCCGGGCCGGAACATGGCGACGATGAAGATGCCGAGGAGCAGATGCGGCACGGACGCGAACACGTCCACGAGCCGCATCACCAGCCGGTCGACCCATCCCCCGAACGCGCCCGCGACCGCACCGACGGCCGTACCGACCACGGTGGACACCACCGCCGCCACCACGCCGACCAGCAGCGAGACGCGCAGCCCGTAGACACAGCGCAGCAGCAGGTCCCGGCCCACGTCGTCGGTCCCGAACGGGTGGGCCAGGGAGGGCGGTTGGAGCTTGGCGGCCAGGTCCACGGCCTGCTGGTCGAGCTGGACCAGCGGCGGCACGAGCAGCACGGCCAGCACCATCACGCCCACGACGGCCGCCGAGCCGCGCACCCGCCACACGCGCGTCGATCGTCGTACGACCGCACGCGTGCGCCACACCTCAGCCGTCTCGGCGCCCCCCATGGCCCCGGTCGTATCAGTCATCCTGGTCGTCTCAGCCATCGAAGCCCACCCTCGGGTCCGCGAGCCCGTACAGCAGGTCCGCGAGGAGGTTCCCGACCAGCACGGCGATCGTGGCGAGCACGGTCAGCGCGGCCAGCAGCGGGAAGTCGACGGCGGTGGCGGCCTCGACGGTCGCCGCGGCGATGCCGGGCCAGCTGAAGACTGTCTCCACCAGCAGTGCGCCGGTGATGAGTTCGGGCACGCGCGAGCCGATGAGTGTGAGCACCGGCAGCATTCCGGAGCGCAGGGCGTGCCCCAACAGGACGGTGCGCTCGGCGAGTCCACGCGCGCGTGCGCCTCGCACGGGGTCCTCCTGGAGCGCGTCACCGACGCCCTGTCTGACGTACAGCACGAACCACGGCAGCTGCGAGAGCGCCAACACGCCTGCGGGCAGCACGAGATGGCGTACGACCTGGTCGGCCGTGACGACCGTTGTGCCGGTGTCCGTGAGGCCACCCGCGGGCAGCACACCCAGTTTCAGGGCGAACAGCCACATCACGAGCAGGCCCAGCCAGAACGGCGGCGCGGCCTCCAGGGTGTACGCGAGGGAGGTGACGGCCCTGTCGGTCCAGCCGCCCGGTCGGCGCGCGGCGAGGACGCCGAGCAGTCCGCCCAGCAGGACCGCGACGAGGAAGGCGGCGGAGGCCAGCAGCACGGACCAGCCGACGCGTTCGACGATCACGTCGGCGACCGGCTGCCGCAGGGCGCTGGAGTCGCCGAGGTCACCCCGCACGGCGGACGTCAGCCAGTTCCACCACCGGGTGACGAGCGGCTCGTCGGCGCCGAGGTTGGCGCGCAGCTGGTCGAGGGTGTCCTGCGAGGCGCTGAGTCCTGCCGTGCCCGCGTACGCCTTGACGGGGTCGAACGGGGAGGCCGCGGCGATGGCGAAGACCCCGAACGTGACGATCCCGAGGACGGGGACGGCGAACAGGGCCCGCCGTCCCGCCAGCCGCGCCATGGGACCCCACGGCGGACGGCTCACGGCCGCCAGTCCTCGACGTTCCACCAGGGGCCGGCCGCAAGACCGTGGTCATGCGGCTCGACCTGCGTGGTCAGCTCGCCGAAGCGGTCGTCGACCACGTACAGGTGGTCGATGTGGGTCAGGAAGGTGTAGCCGGGGTTCTTCACCAGCTCGCGCTGCACGGTGTCGTAGGCGGCCTTGCGCTCGGCCGGGTCGCCGCTCTCGCGGCCGGCCTTCAGGGCGCGGTCGACGGTGGCGTTGTCGTACCAGCCCATGTTGTTGAAGCCGTCGCCCGCGAGGTCCGACCTGAGGAGCGGGTACTGGTCGAAGTCGGGGTCGGCCGGTGAACCGCCGCCCGCGAGCACCGCGTCCTTGGGCATGCGCGGCTCGATGACCTCCCAGGTGCCCGCCTGCACCTTGACCTCGACGCCGATCTTCTTGGCGTCGGAGGCGTACGCGAGGGCGTGGTCCTGACGGAGCTTGTCGCCGGAGACGTACCAGAGCGGGAAGCTCGCGCGGACGCCGTCCTTCACGCGGATCCCGTCCTTGCCCGGCTTCCAGCCGGCCGCGTCGAGGACCGTCCGCGCCTTCTTCGGGTCGTACGTTCGCTCGGTGCCCTCGGTGAACCACTCGCTGTCCGTCGGGACAGGTCCGTACGCCACCTTGCCGGCGCCTTCGAGGATTCCGTCGACCATGGCCTGCCGGTCGACGGCGATGTCGAGGGCTCGGCGCACGGCGGTGTTCCCGGTGACCTTGTTGCCGGTCGGCAGGGTGACCGTGCGGTAGTCGAAGCTCTTGGCCGCGTACGTCTTCTGGCCCGAGCCCCGGAATGCCTTGGCGAGGTTCGGCGGGAGGATCGCGCCGTCGAGGTCGCCGGAGCGCAGCCGGGTGGCGCGTACGTCGTCGTCCTTGATGATCGCCATGGTGAAGCGCTCGATCTTCGGAGTGCCGCCCCAGTAGCCGGAGTTGGCCTCCAGGACGAGCTGCTCGCCCTTGGACCACTTGGCCAGCTTGTAGGGCCCCGTGCCGACGGGCTTCGATCCGAACGCCCCCGTGTTGACGTCCTGGCCGCCTGCCATGTGCTCGGGCGCGATGGGCAGCACCGTGCGCTCCGCGAAGGGCGCGTAGGGGTACTTGAGCCGGAAGACGACCGTGTCGTCACCTTTCGCCTCGACGCTCTCGATCGCGTCCAGCTCACCCTTGGAGGCGTTGTTGGTCTTCTCGTCGAGGATCGTCTCGTAGGTGAAGACGACGTCCTTCGCGGTGAACGGCTTCCCGTCGCTGAACTTCACGCCCTCGCGCAGCGCGTAGGTGTACGTGCGTCCGTCGTCGCTCACCTTCGGCAGGGCGGCGGCGAGGGCGGGCTTCAGCTTCAGGTCGGCGTCGTGGGTGAGCAGCCCGTCGAAGATCTTGGAGTTGCCGTCCTTGCCGAAGCCGAGGAGCGGGCTCAGGGTCTCCGGTTCGTAGGCAATGCCGACGACGGCCGAGGTCGCCGCGTCCCCGCTGTCACCCTCGCCGGGCGCCGAACACGCGGAGGCGACGGTCGCCAGAGCGGCGGCCGTCGCTAGGGCGCCCATGCCTCGTATCGATCGGGCCCTCATGCCGCCCCCACCCCTAATGAACATCAACAGTTATTGCGAACAGTTCGCAATTATGCATGATGGGGGGCGTGGGTAAAGCGAAGGCCCGCTCCTGTCCGGGGGGTCGGAGCGGGCCTTCGCCCCATGGGTGGGCGCGGAAAGGGCGAGGTCAGGGGGCCTGGAGGTCCACCAGACCGGCCAGTTCCTCACGGTGGGCGCCCGCCGTGCCGTACGCGATCGAGTCGGCCTTGGCGCGCTTCAGGTAGAGGTGGACCGGGTGCTCCCAGGTCATGCCGATACCGGCGTGCAGCTGGACCGCCTCCTCGGCCGCGTGCACCGCGACGGGCGACGCGTAGGCCTGGGCCACGGCGACCGCCACATCGGCGTCCGGGCTCCCGATGGCCAGCGCGTCGGCGGCATTGCGGGCCGCGGCCCTCGTGCCCACGACCTCCTGCCACAGCGCGGCGAGCCGGTGCTTGAGCGCCTGGAATCCGCCGACCGGGCGGTTGAACTGCTTGCGCTCCTTGAGATAGCGGACCGTCTCCGTCAAGCACCAGTCGGCGAGGCCGAGTTGCTCGGAGACGAGCAGGCCGGCCCCGGCGCGCAGGGCACGCCGTACGGCCGGTGCGGCGTCCGGGGTGAGGAGGCGCGCCGGGGCCCCGTCGAAGGTGACCGTGGCGACCGGCCGGGTCAGGTCGAGGGAGACCTGCGGGGTGACCGTGACGCCGTCGGCACCGGCGTCCACGGCGTACAGGCCGCCGTCCTCCGCCGGCACGAGCAGCACGTCCGCGGCGACCGCGTCCGCGATGCCGGTCAACTCCCCACGCAGAGTCCCGTCTTCATGCCGTACGGACTTGTAGGGCGCCCCGGGCCCGGCGGACAGCGCCACCGCGAGCGCGCCGATGGTACGGCCGGACGCGAGGGCGGTGAGCAGTTCGGCGGCCTCGTCGGACCCGCACGCGAGCAGCGCCTCGGTCGCGACGACGGCACTCGTCAGATACGGGACGGGTGCGACCGCGCGGCCCAACTCCTCCAGAACCACGGCGACTTCACGGTGCGTGGCGCCCTGGCCGCCCAGCGCCTCGGGGACAAGAAGGCCCGCGAGGCCCATGCCGTCCGAGAGGGCCTTCCACAACTCTGGGTCGTGCGGGCGGTCCGACTCCGTGCGGGCGATTACGCCCGGCGCGTCGCAAAGGTCCGTGAGGAGGTCGCGGACGGCGGCGCGCAGCGCCTCTTCCTCTTCCGAGTACAGCAGATCGGGGGCGCTCATCGGGCGAGGTCCTTCCAGGCGACGTCCTTGTCGGTGCGCGGCTCGGAGGGCAGGCCCAGCACGCGCTCGGCGACGATGTTGAGCAGGACCTCGCTGGTCCCGCCCTCGATGCTGTTGCCCTTGGAGCGGAGGTAGCGGTAGCCGGCGTCACGGCCGGTGAAGTCGACGAGTTCGGGGCGGCGCATCGTCCAGTCCTCGTACAACAGGCCCTCCTCACCGAGGAGTTCGACCTCCAGGCCGCTGATCTCCTGGTTGAGGCGCGCGAACGCGAGCTTCATGCCGGAGCCCTCGGGACCCGGCTGGCCCGCGACGAGCTGCTGGCGCAGGCGCTCGCCGGTGAGCCGCGCGACCTCGGCCTCCACCCACAGCGTGAGCAGCCGCTGGTGCAGGTCGTGGGTGCGCAGGTCGGGGCGCTCACGCCAGGTCTTGGAGACCGGGCCGATCATGCCGCCCTCGCGCGGGATGCGCATGCCGCCGATGGAGACGCGCTCGTTCATGAGCGTGGTCTGCGCGACCCGCCAGCCGTCGCCGACCTCGCCGAGGCGGTGCGCGTCGGGGATGCGGACGTCGGTGAGGAACACCTCGTTGAACTCGGCCTCACCGGTGATCTGGCGCAGCGGGCGCACCTCGACACCGGGGTCGGTCATGTCGCAGATGAAGTACGTGATGCCGCGGTGCTTGGGCACGTCCGGATCGGTACGGGCGATGAGGATGGCCCAGCGGGCGAGGTGGGCGCTGGACGTCCACACCTTCTGCCCGTTGACCACCCAGTCGTCGCCATCGCGTACGGCTCGCGTGCCCAGCGCCGCCAGGTCGGAGCCCGCTCCCGGCTCGCTGAACAGCTGGCACCAGACCTCCTCGCCGACCCAAAGGGGCCTGAGGAAGCGGCTCTTCTGCTCCTCGGTGCCGAAGCCGAGGATCGTCGGCGCGGCCATGCCGAGGCCGATGCCGATGCGCCGCGGGTCGTTGTCGGGCGCGCCCGCGGCCTCCAACTCGGCGTCCACGACGGCCTGGAGGGAACGCGGCGCACCGAGTCCGCCGAGGCCCTCGGGGTAGTGCACCCAGGCGAGGCCCGCGTCGAACCGCGCCTTGAGGAAGTCGAGCCGATCGGTCGTGGCCGGCGGCTGCGCGGCCAGCAACTCCTGGGTGCGGCGGCGCAGTTCGGCGGCATCCGGTGTCTTGCTCGCAGCGTCGGTCATGCGGCTGCTCCGTCCTCAAGCGCGGGCACCACGGCGACCCGGCCGGTGGTGACGCCGTCGGCGACCCGCTGCACAGCGGCGGCGGCCCCGCTCAGCGGTACGCGCTCGCTGACGAGCGGCTTGATCCCGCCCCGGGCGG
This sequence comes from Streptomyces sp. NPDC050988, assembly GCF_044456225.1. Classification (NCBI taxonomy): domain Bacteria; kingdom Bacillati; phylum Actinomycetota; class Actinomycetes; order Kitasatosporales; family Streptomycetaceae; genus Streptomyces; species Streptomyces sp. NPDC050988. The sequence continues at coordinate 449,620 of NZ_JBITFQ010000003.1, forward strand.
CCAGCTCGGTCAGTTCCTCGTGGCAGCGCAGGACCAGCTTCGGGTCCTTGGTGTTGTAGAGGCCCCAGTGCAGGCCCAGGATCGAGTAGTTCTTCACCAGCGCGTGGTTGAGGCCCGGGCTCGGGATGCTGCCGCTCGCGAAGCCCACGACCACGATGCGGCCCTCGAAGGCCACGACCTTGGTGGACTGCGTGTAGGCGTCGCCGCCGACCGGGTCGTAGATCACGTCGGCGCCCCGGCCTCCGGTGGCCTCCTTCACGGCGGCGACGACATCCGCGGCACGCCGGTCCACGACGACGTCACAGCCCAGCTCACGCGCGACGGCCGCCTTGTCGGCGCCGCCCACGACGCCGATGACCTTGGCGCCCGCGGCCTTCCCGAGCTGCACGGCCGCGCTGCCGACCCCTCCGGCGGCAGCGTGGACGAGCAGCGTCTCGCCTGCCTCCAGACGAGCCCGCCGGTGCAGTCCGAACCAACCCGTCTGGTAGCCGATGTGCAGCGCGGCGGCCTCGGCGTCGTCCAGCGCCTCGGGGGCCGGCAGCATGGCCGCGGCGTCCGCGACGGTGTACTCGGCGAAGCCGCCGTACGGCAGCGCCGGGTTGGCGATGACGCGCCGCCCGTCCTCAGTCTCGCCGCAGATCTCGACGCCCGGCGTGAACGGCAGGGGCGGCCTGACCTGGTACTGCCCCCGGCACATCAGGGCGTCCGGGAAGTTGATGTTCGCGGCGCGCACCTTGAGCAGGACCTGGCCCTCACCGGGCGTGGGCCGCTCCACGTCCTCGAGCCGCATCACCTCGCTCGGCTCGCCGATCTCGTGCACTTGCCATGCCTGCATGCGGAGCCTCCACGGACTGCTTCGTCTGACCGGGGTCAACTGCATACTAAGCGGTCGCTTGCATGCCTGGGAACACTCCGCGTAGGCCGTTGTCAGTCGTCTTCGCCACGCTTCTTCGGGCGCGCCCGAACGTGCATCCGCTCCCCCTGCCGCCCGAAGAGGCTCAGGAACTCCACCGGCCCCTCCCCCGTCGACCCGAACCAGTGGGGCACGCGCGTGTCGAACTCGGCGGCCTCCCCCGGGGTGAGTACGACGTCGTGTTCGCCGAGCACCAGGCGCAGCCGCCCGGACAGCACGTACAGCCACTCGTAGCCCTCGTGCGTCCGGGGTTCCGGCTCCAGTTTCCGCTGCGGTTCGAGCACCTTGTAGGCCTGGAGGCCCCCGGGCTGGCGGGTGAGCGGCCAGTGCGTGCGGCCGTAATGGACGATCGGCTTCGCCGCGCGGATGCGGGGGTCGCCCACCTGAGGGGCCCCGACTAGTTCGTCGAGGGGCACCTGGTGGGCTCGGGCGATGGGCAGCAGAAGCTCCAGGCTGGGTTTGCGCAGCCCGGACTCCAGGCGGGACAGGGTGCTCACGGAGATTCCGGTGGCGGAGGACAGACCCGCGAGGGTGGCGCCCCGCTCCTTGCGGATGCGGCGCAGTCGCGGCCCGACTTCCGCGAGGACTCCGTCGGTGTCGGTATCGGCGTCTGCACCGGTGCCAGTGCCAGTGCCAGTGTCCGTGGCGGTCCCCTCGTGCTTCTTGTGCTCGTCGCGCTCGCTCATCTCTTCATTGCAGTTTCGGCAAAGACGTTTGTCAATACGGCAGGAGGTGGGCGACCTTCTCAGTGGAGGTGGTCACCATGACCGAGAGGTACGAAGTGGTCGTCGTCGGAGGCGGCGCGGCCGGACTGTCCGCCGCGCTCGTCCTGGGACGCGCACGGCGGAGTGTGCTCGTGATCGACACGGGCGAGCCGCGCAACGCGCCCGCCGCCCACATGCAGGGCTATCTGTCGCGGGACGGCATGTCGCCGCTGGAGTTCCTCGCCGTGGGACGCGAGGAGATCGCGCGCTACGGCGTCGAACTCGCCCGGGACCGGGCGGTGGACGTGGCCAGAGGTGCGGACGGGGAGTTCGACGTGACGCTCGAAGGCGGGCGCACGGTGCACGGGCGCCGGCTGGTCGTCGCCACCGGCCTCGCGGACGAACTGCCGAAGGTGCCGGGTGTCGCCGAGCGCTTCGGGCGGGACGTGCTGCACTGTCCCTACTGCCACGGCTGGGAGGTACGGGACCAGGCCTTCGGCGTGCTCGCCACGACCCCGATGGCCGTCCACCAGGCGCTGATGGTCTCCCAGTGGTCGAAGGACGTGACGCTCTTCCTGCACACGGTCGCCGAGGACGAACTCGCGGACGAGGATCTGCGCAGGCTCGCCGCGGCCAGGGTCGACGTGGTGCCCGGCGAGGTCGCCGGGCTGGCCGTCGACGACGACCGGCTCACCGGGATCCGGCTCGCGGACGGCACGACCCACGAGCGCTCGGTCCTGTTCGTCGCGCCCCGGGCAGTCCCGCGCACGGGCCTCCTTGAACGGCTCGGTGCCGAGCTGCAGGAGACACCGTTCGGCACGTATGCCGTCGTTGACGCGACGGGTCTGACCAGCGTGCCCGGCGTCTGGGCGGCGGGCAACGCGATCGGTTTCGGCGAACAGGTCGTGAACGCGGCGAGCGGCGGCTACCGGGCGGGAGCCACGATCAACGGCGAACTGCTCTTCACGGACCTCGACGCGGCTGTGGGGGCGTAGGCCGGAGCAGATTCGCGGTCGCCGGCTGGGCAAGCGCCGGCCGAAGGCGTGGGCCGGGCGCAGACGTGAGGCGGGCGGACACGGGCCGGGCGCGGCCCAGGGCGCGGGCCAGCCGGGCGCGAGCCGAGGAACCCGCCCGTGCTGGGCGCGGGCCCGAGAAGCAGCCGGGCCTGCCCGGGCCAAAGACCCTGTCATGCCGCTGTGGGCCAACGACCCTGCCATGCCGGCGCGGGCCGAAGACCTCGCCGTGCAGGCGCGGATCGGGCGCCTCCGTTGCACCATGGCTGCATGCTGCTGCACCGGCTCGCCCGTGTGTCCCAGGAGGTCTCCGCCACCTCGGCGCGGTCCCGGAAGACGGCTCTGCTCGCGGAGCTGTTCCGGGACGCCGAGGCGGACGACGTGCCGATCGTCATCCCGTATCTGGCGGGCCGCCTTCCCCAGGGCCGGCTCGGTATCGGCTGGAAGATCCTCGGCACACCGGTCCCGCCCGCCCCGGAACCCACGCTGACCGTGCGGGAGGTGGACGCCCGCCTCACGGCCCTCGGCAAGGTCTCCGGCACCGGCTCCCAGGCGGAACGGGCGCGGCTGGTCGGGGAGTTGATGGGTGCGTGCACCGAGCCCGAGCAGCGGTTCCTGCTCGGGCTGATCGGCGGTGAGGTGCGTCAGGGCGCCCTGGACGCCGTCGCCGTGGAGGGCCTCGCCCAGGCGACGGGCGCGCCCTCCGCCGACGTACGGCGGGCGGTGATGCTGGCGGGTTCGCTCCAGACCGTGGCCGAGCGGCTGCTCGCCGAAGGACCGGAGGCCCTCACCGCGTTCCGGCTCACCGTCGGCCGCCCCGTCCAGCCGATGCTCGCGCACAGCGCCTCGTCCGTCACCGAGGCGATCGACAAGCTCGGCGCCTGCGCGGTCGAGGAGAAGCTGGACGGCATCCGCGTCCAGGTCCACCGCGACGGCGACGACGTACGCCTCTACACCCGAACCCTGGACGACATCACGGACCGACTGCCCGAACTCACTGCCGCAGCAAGGGAGTTGAAGGGCGGGAATTTCATCCTCGACGGTGAGGTCATCGCGTTCGACGAGGGCGGGCGGCCGCGATCGTTCCAGGACATCGCCGGCCGCGTGGGCTCCCGCGTGGACGTCGCCACGGCCGCCGGGGCCGTTCCCGTCTCCCCCGTCTTCTTCGACGCGCTCTCCGTGGACGGCCGTGACCTGCTCGACCTGCCGTTCGCGGAGCGCCACACCGAGCTGGCCCGTCTGGTCCCCGAACCGATGCGCGTACGCCGCACCCTCGTGGCCGACCCGGCGGACGAGGGGGCGCGGGCCGCCGCCGAACAGTTCCTCGCCGGCACACTCAAGCGCGGCCACGAGGGTGTCGTACTCAAGGCACTCGACGCCCCCTACAGCGCGGGCCGGCGCGGTGCCTCCTGGCTGAAGGTCAAGCCCGTACACACCCTGGACCTGGTCGTGCTGGCCGCCGAGTGGGGCCACGGGCGGCGCACCGGCAAGCTCTCCAACCTGCATCTGGGCGCCCGCAATCCGGACGGCTCCTTCGCCATGCTGGGCAAGACCTTCAAAGGGCTGACGGACGTGATGCTGGCCTGGCAGACCGAGCGGCTCCAGGAACTCGCCGTCGAGGACAACGGCTGGGTCGTGACCGTCCGTCCCGAACTCGTCGTCGAGATCGCGTACGACGGTCTGCAGCGCTCCACGCGCTACCCGGCGGGCGTCACCCTCCGCTTCGCCCGGGTCGTGCGCTACCGCGAGGACAAGACCCCGGCACAGGCCGACACCGTGGAAACCCTGCTCGCCGCGCACCCGGAGGTCACCCCGTGACCGCCACCGCCAAACGCAGCGCGGGCCTCCTCCTGTTCCGCCGCACCGACCACGGCGTCGAAGTACTCCTGGGCCACATGGGCGGCCCTTTCTTCGCCCGTCGCGACGCCGGCGCCTGGACCGTGCCCAAGGGCGAGTACGAGCCCGACGAACCGGCCTGGGACGCGGCACGCCGAGAGTTCCAGGAGGAACTGGGGCTCCCGCCTCCCGACGGCGACCCCATCCCCCTCGGCGAGGTCACCCAGACCAACGGCAAGATCGTCACGGTCTGGGCGATGGAGGCGGACCTGGACGTGACGACGATGATCCCCGGCACGTTCACGATGGAGTGGCCACGAGGCTCGGGCCGGGTCCAGGAGTTCCCCGAACTGGACAGAGTGGAATGGCTGAGTCCGACCCGAGCACGCCCCCTCCTGGTCAAGGCCCAGACGACGTTCCTGGACCGCCTCGAAGGGCATACGGGCTAGCTCCAAGGGCACGCGTGCAGTGGAACGCGCCCTTTGGGGGCGCGGGGAACTGCGCGACCAGCCACATACGGCCCGCGCTTCGAGTACCACACGTTGCGGCACCTCCCACCCAGCGAGAGGGTCGAAGGCACACCCCGCATCAGGAGGTCACAGCCATGCCCATCGCCACCGTGAACCCGACAACCGGCGAGACGCTCAAGACCTACGACGCCTTGGGCCCCGAGGAGATCGAACACCGCCTCGCAACCGCAGAGGCGGCGTTCCACACCCACCGCACAACCTCATTCGCCGAGCGCGCACAGCTACTGCACCGAGCCGCCGACCTCCTGGAAGGCGACGCGCAGGACATCGCCCGCGTGATGACGACCGAGATGGGCAAGCCGGTCAAACAGGCCCGCGCGGAGGCCGCCAAGTGCGCGAAGGCGATGCGCTGGTACGCCGACCACGCCGAGAAGCTCCTCGCCGACGAGGAGGGCGACCCGTCCGACGCCAAGGACTCCGGCGCCTCCCGCGTCCTCGTGCGCTACCGCCCGCTCGGCCCGGTCCTGGCGGTCATGCCGTGGAACTTCCCGCTCTGGCAGGTGATCCGCTTCGCCGCGCCCGCGCTGATGGCGGGCAACGTCGGCCTGCTCAAGCACGCCTCGAACGTCCCGCAGACCGCCCTGTACCTGGAGGACCTGTTCCGCCGGGCGGGCTATCCGGAGGGCTGTTTCCAGACCCTGCTCATCGGCTCGGGCGCGGTCGAGGACATCCTGCGCGACCCGCGGATCAAGGCGGCCACCCTGACCGGCAGCGAGCCGGCGGGCCACGCGGTCGCGTCGGTCGCCGGGGACGAGGTCAAGAAGACGGTCCTGGAGCTCGGCGGCAGCGACCCGTACGTGGTGATGCCGTCGGCGGACGTTGATCGGGCGGCGCAGGTCGCGGTGACGGCGCGCGTGCAGAACAACGGGCAGTCGTGCATCGCCGCCAAGCGGTTCATCGTGCACACGGACGTCTTCGACGCCTTCGCCGAGCGCTTCACGGCGGGCATGAAGGCCCTGACGGTCGGCGACCCCCTGGACGAGAACACGGACGTCGGCCCGCTCTCCACCGAACAGGGCCGCGGCGATCTGGAGGAGCTCGTCGACGACGCCGTCGAGAGCGGCGCGACCGTCCTGTGCGGCGGCGAGCGCCCCGAGGGGTCCGGCTGGTACTACCCGCCGACCGTCCTCGCCGACATCACCCCCGAGATGCGCATCCATCTGGAGGAGGCCTTCGGACCGGTGGCGACCCTCTACCGAGCCGCCGATCTCGACGAGGCCGTGGCGATCGCCAACGACACGCCGTTCGGGTTGAGTTCCAACGTCTGGACCCGCGACGAGGCCGAGATCGACCGTTTCGTACGTGATCTGGAGGCGGGCGGCGTGTACGTCAACGGGATGACGGCGTCCCACCCGGCGTTCCCGTTCGGCGGGGTGAAGCGGTCCGGTTACGGGCGTGAGCTGTCGGGACACGGAATCCGAGAGTTCTGCAACATCACCACCGTATGGCACGGAGCGTGAGCGTTCCGCAGCTACGATCCCCTCTGTGAACCGCGAAGTGACCCTGCCTCTGATCGTCGACGACCGCGGTACCTTGCAGGTTTCCGCGGCCGACGTGAGCAAGCTCCTGCGAACGATGGGTGGTCGGTGGCTGCATCTTGTGGAGGCGGGACAGGACGGGCTCGACGAGGACACCGTCGCGGCGCTGACGATCGAGCTCGCGAAGCTCGCCGACCGTATTGACGTGGCGTGCATCGCGCACAGCAGTGGGAGTGCGTCCGGCTAGAGGTGCCGTTTCTGAGGTCGTCTGAACGCTGCGGGTTCGTTGTGGCTGATCGCGCAGTTCCCCGCGCCCCTTACGGGGCACGGTTGTCCTGCTCCCACAACGCGTGCCAGAACCGTGTCTCGGCGGCCTGCAGCAGACCGCCGTACCGGTGGACCCGACCCTCATCGATCCTCCCCGCGTCGAGCCCTGCCTGCACAGCTGCCAAGGCCCGCTGCTCCAGCTCGGGTGACGGTTCGGCGAAGAAGTCGAAGAAGCCGCAGGGCTCGTCGTCGAAGCCGTAGTGGCGGCGCAGTGAGTCGGCGATCGTGGCGCAATAGCCGCCCCAGGCCGCGAAGTTGGCGCTGAGGGCGAGGACCACCTCGGCCGGTGAGCCGTTGAGGGCCAGCCAGGCGACGTACGCGGGATAGGCCTGGCAGTCGGCGAGGGGCTCGTACGCCGCCTCACGTGCCGTGTCCACACCGCACGCCGTCGCGTACGCCCCGAGCCGGTCCTGGGCCAGCGTCTCGCCCTCCGCGAGCATGCCGAAGAAGGCCGCGCACTCGGGACCGGCGGCCGTCCCCTTCGCGGCCGAGCGTTCGGCCAGGTGGAGGAACGCTCGGCGGTCCGCGGCGATGACATGGCGCTGTTCGAGGGCGAGTGCCGCGAGCGTGTCGCGGCGGGCCGCGCCCCGGGCGATCAGCGGGAGGAGGCGGTTGGCGTGGGGGTCGGGGGCGAGCTTTCCGGTGGTGCCGTCCAGCAGTTCCCTGGCCGTCCGCGTCATCGCGTACTCCTTCGGTTCGGCTGACTCGCTGACCCTGCGACCAGGGTGCCACGCCGGCGCCGGGTCCCCGATCTGGAGTAATCCGGCGCGATATCCCCGCCCCGCCGGGTGATCGTGGTGGAACCACCCTTCCGCCGAGGAGAGGGAGTTCCCGGCGGGCGAGAGAAGGCGCAGGCACATGGCGACTTTGTGCAGACCCGCGGTCTCTGTTCCGGAATACGTGATCACGATGGAGGAGACGCTGGAGCTGGCGCGCTCCCGTCACCCCGATCACCCCCAGCTGCCGCTCGCGCTCCGGCTGATCGAGAACACCGGCGTACGCACCCGGCACATCGTGCGGCCCATCGAGGAAACCCTGAAGCACCCGGGCTTCGAGGAGCGCAACAAGGTCTACGAGGCCGAGGCGAAGGCCCGCGTCCCGGCGGTCGTCCAGCGGGCGCTCGACGAGGCGGAGGTCCTGGCCGCCGACATCGACGTGATCATCTTCGTCTCGTGCACGGGCTTCATGATGCCCTCGATGACGGCCTGGCTGATCAACTCGATGGAGTTCTCCAGCGACACGCGCCAGATACCGATAGCGCAGCTCGGCTGCGCCGCCGGGGGCGCGGCGATCAACCGGGCGCACGACTTCTGTACGGCCTACCCCGAGGCCAACGCCCTCATCGTGGCCTGCGAGTTCTGCTCGCTCTGCTACCAGCCGACCGACCTCGGCGTCGGCTCGCTGCTGTGCAACGGCCTCTTCGGGGACGGGATAGCCGCTGCCGTCGTCCGCGGACGCGGCGGCGAGGGCATCCGCCTGGAGCGCAACGGCTCGTACCTGATCCCCAAGACCGAGGACTGGATCATGTACGACGTCCGGGCCACCGGCTTCCACTTCCTGCTGGACAAGCGGGTGCCGACCACGATGGAACCGCTCGCCCCCGCTCTGCAGGACCTGGCGGGCCTGCACGGCTGGGACGCCTCCGACCTGGACTTCTACATCATCCACGCCGGCGGTCCGCGGATCCTCGACGACCTCAGCACGTTCCTCCAAGTCGCACCGGAGGCCTTCCGGTTCAGCCGGGCGACGCTCACCGAGTACGGGAACATCGCCAGCGCCGTCGTCCTGGACGCGCTGCGCCGACTGTTCGACGAGGGCGGCTCCCACCACCAGGCACGCGGACTGCTCGCCGGCTTCGGGCCGGGGATCACGGCCGAGATGGCGCTGGGCCGCTGGCACCGTTCAGACGAAGAAACGGCATGACATGACCATGAGCGAAGAGACGACGGCGGCACCCCCGGTACGGCACTGGCCGGCCCTGGACCTGACGGGGGTCGACTTCGACCCCGTCCTGTCCGAGCTGATGCGCGAGGGGCCCATCAACCGGATCCAGCTGCCCAACGGCGAGGGCTGGGCCTGGCTGGTCACGCGCTACGAGGACGTACGGCTGGTCACGAACGACCCCCGGTTCAGCCGCGCGGAGGTGATCGGCCGCGAAGTCACCCGGCTGGCACCGCACTTCATCCCGCAGGCGAGCGCGATGAACTTCGTCGACAAGCCCGACCACTCCCGGCTGCGCAGAGCGGTGAACAGCGCGTTCACCACGCGTGGCATCGAGCGGCTGCGCGCCAACGCCCAGCGGACGCTGGAGGGGATGGTGGACGAGATGCTGCGGGACGGACCGCCCGCCGACCTCATCGACCGTGTCCTGGCCCCGTTCCCGATCACCGTCATCTGCGAACTCATGGGCGTCCCGGCCACCGACCGGCACACGCTCCACACGTGGACTCAGGCGATCCTCTCCTCCTCCCAGGGGGCGAAGGTCAGCGAGCAGGCCAAGCGGGACATGGAGGCGTACTTCGCCAAGCTGATCGCCGAGCGGCGCGGCGCGACCGGCGAGGATGTGACCTCGCTGCTGGGCGCGGCGGTGGGCCGGGGCGACATCACGGAGGAGGAGGCGATGGCGCTCGCGGGCCCGATCCAGATCGGCGGCGAGGCCGTCACGAACAACACGGGCCAGATGCTCTACATCCTCCTCACCCGGCCCGCCCTCTTCGACCGGCTGCGCGAGGAGCCGGAGCTGCGCCCGCAGGCGATCGACGAACTGCACCGGTACATCCCGCACCGCAACGCCGTCGGCCTGTCCCGCATCGCCACGGAGGACGTGGTGCTCAGAGGTGTACGGATCAGCAAGGGCGACCCGATCTATGTGTCGTATCTGGCCGCCAACCGTGACCCGGAGGTCTTCCCGGACCCCGACCGGATCGATTTCGAGCGCGGCTCCAACCCGCACCTGGCGTTCGGGCACGGCCCGCACTACTGCGTGGGCGGCATGCTGGCCCGCATGGAGCAGGAGCTGATCGTGAACACGCTCCTGGACCGGATCCCGACGTTGCGTCTGTCGGTCTCGGAGGACGAGGTGCCGTGGCGGCGCGGCGCGCTGATCCGCGGGCCCGAGGCCCTGCCCGTCACCTGGTGACCGCCCTCACGCCGCCGCCCGAAGGCCTGCTGGTCCCGCCCGGTCACGGCCGTACGGTCCGTACGCCGGCCCAGCACGTGACCTTCAAGGTGACCGGCACGCACTCCCGGACGGCCTCCAGCTTCGAGGTCGTCGTCCCGCCGGGTTTCGACGTGGGCGCGCACGTCCACTCGCGCAGCGAGGAGCTGTTCTACGTGCTCGAAGGTGAGCTGGACGTGCTCGCCTTCGAGCCCCTCGTCCGCACACCCGACAACTGGCAGCGCTGGCAGTCCGGTTCGGGCAACCAGGTCGTACGGGCGACACCGGGCACGGTGATCGTCGTACCGCCCGGTTGCCCGCACGCGTTCGCCAATCCCACGGGGAATCCGGCCAAGATGTTCTTCCAGGCATCCCCGCCACCGGATCACGAGCGCTATTTCGACGAGCTGCTGAAGATCTTGGACGCGGGCGGCCCGCCGGACCACGAGGCAATCGAGGAGCTGCGCTCGAGGTACGACATTGAGCAACTCACACCGTTGAAACACCGGTGACCTGGGCGCGCCTTCGTCTTTCAGGGGCGCGGGGAACTGCGCGACCAGCCACGACGCGCCCGCAGATCTCACAACTACCGAATCGGCATCCCCGAAAGAGTCCGCGCGATTACCAGCCGCTGGATCTCACTCGTACCCTCAAAGATGGTGTAAATCGCAGCATCCCGATGCATCCGCTCAACCGGGTACTCCCGGGTGTACCCGTTGCCGCCGAGGATCTGAATCGCCTGCCCGGTGACCTTCTTGGCCGTCTCACTGGCGAAGAGCTTCGACATGGAGCCCTCGGCCGAGGTGAACTGCTTCCCGTTGACGGCCATCCAGGAAGCGCGCCACACAAGCAGCCGCGCCGCGTCGATGGACGTACGCATGTCGGCCAGCTGGAAGGCCACACCCTGGTTGTCGATGATCGGGCGGCCGAACTGCGAACGCGTCTTGGCGTAGTCGAGGGCGACCTCGTACGCGGCCCGGGCGGTGCCGACCGCCATGGCACCGACGGCCGGGCGGGACGCCTCGAACGTGGCCATCGCCGCGTTCTTCAGCCGCTCGCCACCGCCGGCCCTGGCCCGCTCACGTGCGCGGGCGAGGCGCTCGTCGAGCTTCTCCTTGCCGCCGAGCAGGCAGGAACCGGGGACGCGTACGTCCTCCAGGACGACCTCGGCGGTGTGCGAGGCGCGGATGCCGTGCTTCTTGAACTTCTGGCCCTGGGACAGGCCGGGCGTGTTCGGCGGAATGATGAAGGAGGCGTGGCCCTTGGAGCCCAGCTCGGAGTCGATCACCGCGACCACGACATGGACGTTGGCGATGCCGCCGTTGGTCGCCCAGGTCTTCGTGCCGTTGAGCACCCACTCGTCCTTGGCCTCGTCGTACACGGCACGTGTACGCATCGAGGCGACGTCGGACCCGGCGTCGGGCTCGGAGGAGCAGAAGGCGGCGACCTTGACATCGTTGGCATCGCCGTACATCTGGGGGATCCAGGTGCCGATCTGCTCCTCGGTGCCGTTGGCGAGGACGCCCACGGCGGCGAGGCCGGTGCCGACGATGGAGAGGGCTATGCCCGCGTCGCCCCAGAACAGCTCCTCCATGGCCATGGGTATGCCGAGGCCGGTGGGGTCGAAGTACTGCTGGGCGTAGAAGTCCAGGGAGTAGATGCCGACCTTCGCGGCCTCCTGGATGACCGGCCAGGGAGTCTCTTCGCGCTCGTCCCATTCGGCGGCCGCGGGGCGGATGACGTCAGCGGCGAACCCGTGGATCCAGTCCCGGACCTCCTTCTGTTCGTCGTTGAGCTCCATGGTGAACTCGGCCATGTCCCCTCCAGCGCTGCACTCACGTGTTACTTGCGGTAACCGTAGCTTGTTACCGGCGGGTAGGAAATGTCAACTCCCCGTTCCCGCTCGGCAGCCCGTTCGAGGCAGAATTGTGTCCGGGTGTTACGTTGCGCAGGCGTCACCGAACAAGCACGGGTGGGGAGAGCACATGGACACCACGCAGCGGACCGATCAGCAGAGGTCCGCCGACCGCCGACGGCGCGAGCTGTTGGAGGCCGCCGACCGGGTGGTGCTCCGCGACGGCCCCAGTGCGTCGATGAACGCCATCGCGGCGGAGGCGGGCATCACCAAGCCGATTCTGTACCGCCACTTCGGCGACAAGAGTGGACTGTACGCGGCCCTCGCCAAGCGGCACACGGACGCCCTCCTCGGAGCGCTGCGCGCGGCCCTGGACGCACCGGCCGAGCGCCGGGAACGCGTGGAGGCCACGCTCGACACGTACCTCGCGGCGATCGAGGCACGCCCGCAGGTCTACCGCTTCCTGATGCATCCGTCGGAGGGCGGCCCGCAGAGCGACCAGGGTTTCGACGCCGGGCAGCATTCCGCTCCCCTGCTGCGCCGCATGGGCGAGGAGCTCGCCGAGGTCATCGAGGAGCGCGTCGACCTCGGCCCCGACAGCCAGCAGCTCGCCCGTGTCTGGGGCCACGGGATCGTCGGCATGATGCACGCGGCGGGCGACTGGTGGCTCGGCGAACGCCCTTGCGCCCGTGCGGAGTTGGTCCGGGCCCTGGCCGACCTCCTGTGGGGTCGCCTGGCGGCGGCGGGCGACAAGCTGGGTGGCCCGGCGTTCTAGCGTTCCGCCGGATGTGCGGTTCGTTCTGGATGTGCGGTTCGTTTGCTGCGGGCCGGTGGGGGCTTGTCGCGCAGTTCCCCGCGCCCCTAAAGACAAAGACTGCGCAGTTCCCCGCGCCCCCGGGGCGGGCGGGGGGGCCCGCGCGCCCCGCCCCCCCCCGGGGGCCGGCGTGGCACCCCGCCCGCCCCACGGGGTGTGGGTCCCGGTGCGCGGCTACCGCTGCGGCGTGGTGGCGTG